>JACRCM010000163.1 GCA_016219025.1 Deltaproteobacteria bacterium
ACTTCATCCCCCGTTGCCGAAGCTTTACGATCTGCCTCCTCATCTGATACTGTGCGTCTTGACTCGCCTTGCGGGCATCTGTCTTTTCCATACCACATATTATACCACAATATTCAGCTATTTGCTTGCCAAGTTAATAAACAAACCGTCATGGACGAGCTTAATAAGACCTCGAAGACGCAAAGGGAGAAGGCGTTCAAGACGATCCTCAAAAATCGGACGCTTCACGGAGGAATCCTTGCGGAAGGCTCAGGTTTTCTCAAGCATGGAGAAAACGGGAAAGGCATCCGTTCACGCTGGTACCCGGAAACGCTTGCAAAAAGACTGTTTAACATGGCGCAAGTCGCCGATAGGATAGACTTTCGCTGCGCGGATGGATTAAGGGTAATGGAGGAATTTGCCGCAAACAAGGACGCGGTATACTTTATAGACCCACCCTACACCGCTGGCGGTAAAAAAGCGGGGAAGCGTTTGTATAAATACAACGACCTCGACCATGAACGCTTATTCAAGCTATGCAAGTCATTGAAGGGGGATTTTTTAATCACGTATGATAACGCGGAAGAAGTGAAGGAGATGGCGTGAGCCAATGGTTTCCAGATGTGTTTGATTCCCATGACCAATACGCACCACGCGACCATGGAGGAATTAGTCATAGGCAAGGATTTGCCGTGGATGAACGGATTTTCAGCGGTGCATGAGCCTGAAGCCGTATATGCCGCCCCTCGGAGAATTAAAAAACGCAACATCCCGGTCGGGTCTATTTGAGGCTATTCTCATTTATCGTTCCCACGCCCCAGAGGCTGTGCCGCAATCCAAAAATCCGAAAAAGACCTCTATTTTCGGAGGGGTTTTACCTCTAAAATTTAAAAGAAATCGCTTGTAGGGCATCGTGGAGAGCCTGTTTTTTTACAAATACAATTGCGACACAGCCTCTCCGGCTTGGGAACGCATCCGGGGACGCTCAGGCGTCCCGTCCCATCGGCGGGTCTAATGGCTGATTTTGGGCGGAACGTCCTCCTACCCCCTCATCCTCCCCGCCGCCTCGCCTATCCTCTTTACGCCTTCGGTGATGTTTTTCATGGAGGTCGCGTAGGAGAGTCTGATGTAGTCGTCGTTGCCGAACGGCTCCCCGGGCACGACCGCCACGCCAGCGTCGTCGAGCAGTCTGGTGGCAAGGCCAGCGGAGGTTTTTATCTCTTTGCCGTATAGGCCGGAGACGTTGGCGAAGACGTAGAACGCGCCCTGGGGCTTGAACGCGGTTATGCCGGGGATGGCGTTGAGGCCGTCGGCCATCGCGTTTCTTCTCGCCTCGAACTCCCTGACCATTGCGGGAATGAACTCCTGCGTCCCATTCAGCGCCTCCACGGCGGCCCACTGGCTGATGGAGGCCGGGTTCGAGGTGGACTGGCTCTGTATCGAGGCCATGGCCTTTATTATCTCGGCTGGCCCGGCGGCGTACCCGATTCGCCAGCCGGTCATGGCGTAGGCCTTTGACACGCCGTTGACGACCACGCAGTTGTCCTTGAGCGCCTTGTTGGTGGACGCGATGGAGACGACCTTGAAGCCGCCGTAAGCGAGTTGCTCGTATATCTCGTCGGTAATGACGAGGACGCCCTTCCTGACGGCGGCCTCGGCGATGGCCGCGAGTTCCGCCTCGGTGTATGCCGCGCCCGTGGGGTTGGAGGGGCTGTTTATCACGACGGCCTTTGTTGCCGGGGTGATGGCGGCCTCGAACGCCTTCGGCGTCATCTTGAAGCCATGGGCCTCCGTCGTCTGGACTATCACGGGTTTTGCTCCGGCGAGCGCCGCCATGACCGGGTATGAGACCCAGTATGGCGCGGGGATTATTATTTCGTCGCCCGCGTCGAGCGCGGCCTGAAAGAGGTTGAAGATGGAGTGCTTGCCACCGCAGGAGACGAGGACCTCGTCCCTCCTGTAGTCGAGGCCGTTGTCGCGTTTGAACTTTGCGCGGATCGCGTCTTTAAGCTCCGGGATGCCGCCAACGGGCGTATACTTGGTCTTGCCCGCGTTGATGGCCTTGATGGCCGCCTCTTTTATATTCGCGGGCGTGTCGAAGTCAGGCTCGCCCGCGCCGAAGCCGATGATGTCGCGGCCCTGGGCGCGAAGCTCGGCGGCCTTGGCCGTGATGAGCAACGTGACCGACTCTTCGAGTCCGGCGAGCCTCTTTGCAAGTCTTATCATGTCAATTCCCCTTAGCGGATATGAACCGGCGGCTGCGAAAAGACGCTGCCGCAGCCGATAATTACACCACCAAAGAGGCGGCGGAGTCAAGGGCAAAAAGGCGGGGTTGCAGGCGGACTCCGGCCCGCTACAGCAACGCCGCCGCCTCCCTGTCAACTATCCAGATAAGCCTGCCGTGCGCCGGGTTTATCATGGCCGCGGGATATTTTTTCTCTTCTCCGTTGTCTTCGAGCACGGCCTTGAGGATGCCGGACTTCTCTTTTCCCGTGACGAGGAAGACGGCGTTCGAGGCGTCGTTGACCGCCGCAAGCGTCATGGTGATGCGGTATGCCCCCAGCGCCTCTATGTGATTGGCGGCCACGAGCCTGTCCGTCTGCACTACGGCGTTTGAACCGGGGTATAGAGAGAGCGTATGTCCGTCGGCCCCGAGTCCGAGTATGACGAGGTCGAAGCAGGGTTTCTTCTTCTCGGCGAAGAAACGCCTCAGTTCCTCCTCATACGCCGCGGCCGAGAGCCGGGGCGGCACCTCCCCGCGCATCCTATGGACGTTCTCCGGCGGCAGTTCCACCTTTGATATCAGGCCGGCCTCGGCGTTGCCGTAGTTGCTATCCGGGTGGTCGGGCGGGACGCACCGTTCGTCGCCCCAGAAGAGATGCACGGATTTCCACGGTACCCTGTTCCTGAATTCGTCCGAGGCGAGGAGGCTGAGGAGCGGCCCCGGGGTCTTGCCGCCTGAGAGGACCACGGCGAAGGCACCGTCGTGTTTTATCGCCTTGTAGCAGAGGTCGAGGAATATCATCGCGCACGAGCGCGGGCCGTCCTCGCGTATGTATACGTTCGGGTTCCTGTTCACCTGAATTTGCCGTATTCCTTTCCGGTTGATGGTTTCACTGCTCGCCGTCCCCGGCTCAAAACCCCCGCCGCCGCGTGGGCCGCGCCGAGCATGGCCGTCTTTTCGTTGAGTATCACCCTGACCGGGACTTCGCTCAACCATTGCTCGAACCTGCCCTTTGCCCGGAACGCATCCATGAATACGCCGCTCTCCAGGGCAGGCAGTATCTTAGGCGCTATGCCGCCGCCCACGTAGACCCCGCCGGAGGAGAGCGTCTTGAGCGCGAGGTTCCCGGCCTCTGCCCCGTATATGGAGACGAAGAGCCTGAGCGCGTCCATGCAGCCGGTGTCATCTCCCTTCAACGCCCTCCCGGCGATCGCGGCGGCGTTGAGCGCGGCTGACGCGCCTCCATGCAGGGTGTTTAGAAAACCGTATGCCGCCTCAAGCCCTGGGCCTGAGAGGATGCGTTCATAGCTTACGTGGCCGTAAGCCCGCGAGAGGCGGTTAAGGAGTTCGGCTTCCAGAGGAGAGCGGCTGGCGAAATCCGCGTGCCCGCCCTCGGACGGGCTTGCGTGATATGCCGCCCCGTCCCAGAAGAGCATGGCCTCTCCAAGCCCGGTGCCAGCGGCTATGAGGCAGCGGTTGCCCGGTTTTTCCACGCCCTCCTGCAATACATGGAGGTCTTCCTTAGGAAGGCGGAGAGCGCCGAGGCCGGTTGCAACGAGGTCGTTGACGAGCAGAAACGTTCCGGCGTTGAACCTCTCTCCGAGCGCGGCCCCGTCGACCGTCCAGCCGAGGTTGGTAAGAGCGCCGCGGTTCTCCTCCACCGGACACGCCACGGCAAGACAGGCCGCCCTCACGCCCTTGATATCGTTCTTTTTCAGGAACGCGGCGATAAGAGAGGCGGCGTCTTCATGGCCGGCGTTTATGAGGCGGTCTTCGCATACGGGCCGCAGCCCCTGAGCCGAGTCCTCATACGCGCCGAGCAGGGTCTTGGTCCCGCCCATGTCGCCGGCGATGACGAGCCGTTGCTCACCCATTGTCGTTGCCGTAGTCGAGCCAGTCCCTGCCGTCTTTCTGTATGAGCGTTTCGGCCTCTGGCGGACCGTAGGTCCCGGCGGTGTAGATGTAGAGTTTGGGGCTTCGGGCGTCGCGGCTTCCGATGAGTTCGAGCGCCGGGCCGAGGAATGACCAGCTTATCTCCATCCCGTCGTTCCTCACGAAGAGCATCTTGTCGCCGGTCATGCAGTCGAGGAGGAGCCTCTCATAAGCGTCGAGCGATACGCCGCCGTAGCCCTCGGTATACGGAAAATCCATGACCACGTCGCGCAGGCACACGCGCCCGCCCGGACTCTTGGTGTGGAACTTGAGCTGGACCCTCTCGTCGGGCTGCATCCGCAGGATGAGCGCGTTGGGGCCGGGCTCTCCGGGCAGGGCGCGCCTGAAGAGACTGTGCGGCACGCCCTTGAACTGGATAGTAACCTGCGTGAAGCGCGTCTTCATGCGCTTGCCGGAACGGAGGTAGAACGGCACGCCCTGCCATCTCCAGTTGTCGATGTGGAGTTTCATGGCCGCGAACGTGGGCGTGGGGGACTGCGCCGACGCGCCCTCCTCCTGGCGGTAGCCCGGGACGTAGGAGCCGCTTATCGCGCCCTCGCCGTACTGGCCGATGACGAGATGCTCCCTTAGATCGTCCGGGTTGAAGGGACGCATCGCCCGCAACACCTTGACCCGTTCGTCCCGCACAAGCTCGGATTCGTAGACCGAGGGCGGCTCCATCGCGGCAAGGGCGAGCACCTGGAGCATGTGGTTCTGGAACATGTCGCGCAGGACGCCCGCCTGTTCGTAGTACCCGGCGCGTTTTTCGATGCCGAGCGTCTCAGAGGCGGTTATCTGGACGTGGTCCACGTAGCGTCTGTTCCATACCGGCTCGAAGATGGCGTTGGCGAACCTGAGCATGAGGATGTTCTGGACGGTCTCCTTGCCGAGGTAGTGGTCTATCCGGTATATCTGCTCTTCCTTGTAGTCGCGGTAGAGTTGGGCGTTCAGCTCCCGCGCGCTCTTCAAGCCGGAGCCGAAGGGTTTTTCGACTATGAGGCGCGACCAGCCTGACGAGGGAAGCCCGGAGGCCGCGGCGTTGCGGCCTATGATGGAATACGCCGATGGAGGGGTGGCAAGGTAGAAGATGCGGTTGCCGTTCATTCCGCGAGCGCGTCCCTCTTCGTCGAGAACGGCTTTGAGTCCCGCATAGGTGGACGGGTCCGCGTAGTCGACCTGCCTGTAGAAGACGGCTCGCGCGAACTCCGCCCATGATTGGGCGTCAAAGCCGTCGGTCTTTTTAAGGGCCGCCTCCATGTCGTTTCTGAAGGCGTCGTCGCTCATGGAGGTCCTCGACGCGCCGGCCACGAAGAAGCCCTCTGGCAGGAGCCCGCAACGGGAGAGCTTGTAGAGGGCGGGGATGAGCTTGCGCCTGACCAGGTCGCCGGAGGCGCCGAATATGACCATGGCGCACGGCGGGGGCCGCAGCTCGTCGCCGGGCTGGCATGGAAGCCCCATTAGTTCCGTATTTGCGGAGGAAGGCGCGTTGCCGTTGTTCATGTTGTTTTATTCCCTTTTCTTTACCGCGTGTCCGCCGAACCCGGCGCGCATCGCGGCCAGGACCTTTTCGGCGAACGGGTCCGTCTGGCGCGACCGGAGCCTTCTCATAAGGGACTCCGTGATGACCGGCAGGAAGACGCCCGTCTCGATGGCCTCCGCGACCGTCCAGCGTCCCTCGCCTGAGTCCTCGACAAACCCGCGTATGGACGCGAGGTCTTTGTCCTTTTTCAGGGCGTCTTCCACGAGTTCGAGGAGCCATGAGCGGATGACGCTGCCGTTGTTCCACAGGGCCGCGACCCCGGCAAGGTCTGCCTCCGCGCCGTAGCGCGACGCCTTCAACAACTCGAAGCCCTCGGCATACGCCTCCATCATGCCGTACTCGATGCCGTTGTGGACCATCTTTACGAAGTGCCCGGCCCCCACGGGGCCGCAGCGCATGTACCCGTCCGGCGGGGCCAGGGACTTGAAGACCGGCTCCATGTGTTTGAATTGTTCCGGCGTGCACCCGGCCATGAGCGCGTAGCCGTTCTTGAGCCCCCAGATGCCGCCGCTTACCCCGGCGTCAACGTAGTTTATGCCCGTGCCCTTGAGTTCTTCGGCGCGGCGAAGATCGTCCTTGTAGAATGAATTGCCGCCGTCGATGATATAGTCGCCGGGGGCGAGGAGCGGGCGAAGCGTTTTTATCGCCTCGTCAACCGGCCCTCCGGCAGGGAGCATTATCCAGACTGCGCGGGGGCAGGGGAGCATGGCAACGAGGGCGGCGACGGAGTCCGCGAATTGAATACCCGCGTCCGCTGCCTCGTTGCGCTTGCCCTGGTCCATGTCGAATGCCGCGACCGTGTGTCCGCCAAGGATGACCCTGCGGCACATGTTCATGCCCATCCGTCCAAGCCCGATCATGCCGAGGCGCATTTTGGGACTCCTGTTTTAAGCGTATAGCGGATATGGCAATACCGTCCGTCGTTGGGCACGCGATGCAAGGCCGAATATCACAATGCGGACGTGATAAGCGCCGCGGCCTCCCTGAGCGTCCCTGCCTTCGAGTCTTTGAGGTGCATGAGCGCGACCCTGCGGCCTTTTGAATCAAGCGCCTCGGCGTCTCCGTGGGCCTGGGAGAGTTCAAGCCCTGAAAAACCGAATGGCTTATCCGGTATGGGCGTGTCCTTGGCAACGCCGTGCGTGAGGATGATGAAGAGGCCGTTGTCCGGCCCGCCCTTGTGGAGTTGTCCGGTCGAGTGCAGGTAGCGCGGGCCGTATCCGGCCTGCACGGCGCAGCCGATGCCGTCTCTGAGGTCTTTGCGCAGGCGCGTGAGTATCTTGTCCGTTGCCGCATCAAAGGCGTTGAAGTAGGCAAGGAGGCCGATATAATCGCCCGGCTTTGCCAGAGCCGCGAAACCCTTCAGGGCCGCATTCGCCCCCTTGCCTTTAAGTCCGGCCCTCGTCATCTTCCTGAAGGCGGTTTTGCCAAAGTGCAGCGCGATGCCTTTTGTCCTGAACTCCATTCCCGGCGGGGTAAGTCCGGCCTCTTTGCCAGCCCGCTCAAGCCTTGAGCGCGTGAGTTGTTTTGCGAATTCCACGTCGGGCTGGTCGAACGGGTTTATGCCGAGGAGCATCCCGGCGGCGGCGGTCGCGGTCTCCCACCTCAGAAACTCCGCCCCGAGCTCGCACGGGTCTTTCAGGGTGAAGCGGATTACCGGATGCCCGGCCTTCTCAAGGGCATTTAATATCCTCGCGTATTTGTCCGCATCGCCGGCCATGCGGACGTGGACGAAGACGCGGTCGCCGCCGTAATCCTTTACCCTGCCCGGCGGCTCGGCGGTTATGGGCACGAGGCCCGCGCCTTCCTTGCCCGTGGATTCGGCGATGAGCTGCTCTATCCAGAGGCCGAAGCCCTTCAACTCGCCGGAGATGAAGAAGGTGAGTTTGTTGCGTCCGGCCCTGTGCAACGCGCCGAGGGCCGCCCCGAGCATTATGCCGGGGTTCGCCTTCGCGTCGACCTCAGGCAGCTCCTCCACGGATATCCGCGACGCATAGTACAGGAGGCTCTTTATGTCTGCCCCGGCTATGGCCGCGGGCACGAGGCCGAAGCAGGTGAGGGCCGAGAACCTGCCCCCCACGTCAGCCGGGTTGAGGAAGCAATGCCTCATGCCGTATTTTTTTGCGAACCCTTCAAGCGGGGTGCCGGGGTCGGTGATGGCGATGAAGTTGCCGCCCGCCCACTTGTCCAGCCGGGCAAAGGCCTTTTCGTAGAAGTATTCAAACAAGGAGAGCGGCTCGATGGTCGTGCCGGACTTGCTCGCCACGATGAAGAGCGTCTTTTCGAGGTTTATGGTCTTCTCGACGCTTGCTATGGCGCCGGGGTCGGTTGAGTCGAGGACGATGAGGGCGGGGTAACCGGCGCGGCGGCACAGGACGTCGGCCATGACGAGCGGGGCGAGCGATGAGCCCCCCATGCCGAGGACGACCGCGTGGGTGAACCCCGCCTCCTTTACCCCGTCGGCGAACGAGGTTATCTCCGGCACGCGGCTCCCCATGACCTGCGCGGCGTTCACCCAGCCGAGGGAGTTTTTTATCTGTTTTTTTTCATGCGCTGCCTTCTTCCAGAGGGAGGCGTCCTTTGAGAGGAGCCGTTCGCTGAATCTGGTCTTCCTGAAGACCTTGAGCGCCTCATCGATAGCCGCCTCATGGCCGTTCAACGAGAACTCGGCCTCGGCCCCGGGGCCTGCCGTAGTCTCCGTTGCCTTTCCGGCCCTCCGCGCCGGGGAGGTCTTATCCGCCCTCCGCGCCGCGTCCCTCTTTTCGGCGACGCATTTGATGAGCGCGTCGTGCGCGTCTGAAAACGCCTTTATCCCTTCATCCTCGAGCCTGCCGGTCATGGCGTCATAATCTATGCCGAGCCGTCCAAGTTCATCGATGACGGAGGCGGCATCCTCAAGGCCATCCCCGAGCGTCCGGCTGACGCGGCCGTGGTCGAGGAACGCGAGCATGGTGGCGAGCGGCATGGTATTTACGGTGGACGCCTCTATGAGACCTTCCACGTATTTCACGTCGGAGTATGCCGGGTTTTTCGTGCCGGTCGACGCCCACAGGAGGCTCTGGGGCGCGGCCCCGGCCTCCATGAGCCGGGTAAACCGTTCGCCCTCGAATATCTCCTTGTATTTCAGGTATGCGAGTTTGGCGTTGGCCACGGCGAGCCGTCCGATGAGGGCGCTGGCTCTGGCGCGCTCGTCGTTAGAGGCCGTTGCATGGCACCGTTCCTCGAGGAGCCGGTCGCAGAGCGTATCGACCCGGCTTACGAAGAAGCTGGCCACGCCCCTTATTCCGGCGACTGGTCTGCCCTCGCCGAGTCGGCGTTCAAGTCCTGATATGTAGCGGAGGGCTACCTCTTCGTATCTCTTGACCGAGAAGAGCAGGGTGACGTTGACGTGGATGCCGCCGTATATAAGCTCCTCGATGGCCGCGAGTCCCTCGGCGGCGGCCGGGACCTTTATCATGACGTTGGGTTTTTCCATGACGGCGTGGAGACGGCGCGCCTCGGCTATGGTGCCTTCGGCGTAGTGGGCGAGTTCGGGCGAGACCTCGACGCTCACGAAGCCGTCCGCGCCGTTGGTCTCAGCGTATACCGGCCTGAATGCGTCCGCGGCGAGCCGGATGTCAGTCGCCACGAGGTTGTCCAGCATCGCGGCGGTGCTCAGCCCTTCGCGGGCAAGCACGGCGATGTCCGCGTCATACTCGGCGCCGCCTGATACGGCCTTTTCAAATATGGAAGGATTCGACGTGACCCCGGTGACGCCGTATTCTTTTATCATGCGCCGGAGTTCGCCTGAGGTTATTATATACCTGCGGAGGTTGTCGTACCAGATGGATTGGCCGGTCTTCTTGAGTTCCAGTAAAGGGTTCATGGTCATATAGTTATCCCCTATCAGTTGTCGGTAAAGACGAAAACCGGATAAAACCCCCTTTCAGGCAAGGGGGGTGATAGATACGGATGCGGCGATAAAAAGAGTATAACAAACTTCCGGCGGGTTTGCATGAGGCGCGGCGCATGAGCGCCGCGCCGGAGCAGGCTGCTGAAAAACGCCCGATGAAGCTACTTTGTAAATCCTGCTCGTTGTCTCGTCGCTCCTCACTGCGGCGCACAACAAATAGAGCTACGACTTACAAAGTAGCTCTATCTGTGAAATCGTGCGCCATTCGTCGCTCCCCTATTTAATGGGGGCCTCGCATCTGGACGTTTTGATGACTGCGTCAGGCTGGTAAGGAAGTTATCCTTTTATATTGCTCGCCTTTGGCGAGCGGCCAGAGAGCAGCCTGCTCAAATTTCGACTTTTTCAGCAGTCTGGTAGGGTTACGTTTAACCTCTGTCGAGAAACAGGCCCTTCTTGCTGTTAATGAGGCCGATGGCGGCGCCGGTTATCTCTTTGGTGGTGATGCCGAATCTTTCGTAGAGCGTCTTGTAAGGCGCGGATGCGCCGAAGCGGTCGATGGAGATTGTCACGCCCTCGGCCCCGGCGTAGCGGTGCCAGCCCATGGACGAGCCGGCCTCTATGGTAAGCCGCGTCCGTGTCCGTGGGGGAAGGACGCCCTGTCTGTATTCCTCCGTCTGCGCCTCGAAGATGGAGGTGGACGGCATGGCCACTACCCGCGCCTTTATCCCGCGCCTCGTCAAGTCCTCGTGGGCCTCAAGCGCGAGGCTGACCTCGGAGCCCGTGGCGATGAGGATGACCTCCGGCTCTCCGTTGGATGCGTCCGCGAGGACGTAAGCCCCGGCCGTAAGGTCTCCCTTTGGTTTGTATCTGTCGCGGTCTATAGGCGGCAGGTTCTGCCGGGTGAGCACGAGGGCGACCGGCCCGGATGCCTCGACTGCGGTCTTCCATGCGAGCGCGGTCTCGGCCGCGTCGGACGGCCTTATGACCGTGAGTCCGGGGATGGCGCGGAGCGACGCAAGCTGTTCGATGGGCTGGTGCGTGGGGCCGTCCTCCCCGAGGCCGATGGAGTCGTGCGTGAAGACGTATATGACGTGCAGGCGCATGATGGCCGCGAGCCTTATGGCCGGGCGCATGTAGTCGGAGAATATCAGGAACGTCCCGCCATAAGGGATAAGCCCCGTGAGCGCCATGCCGTTCATCAAAGACCCCATCGCGTGCTCGCGCACGCCGAAGTGGAGGTTCCTGCCGGCTGTCCCGGCCTGCATGTCGCCCAGGCCCTTTAGATAGGTATTGTTCGACGGCGCAAGGTCGGCGGAGCCGCCTATGAGGTGCGGCAACTTCGGCGCTATGGCGTTTACGACCTTGCCGGACGCGCTCCGGGTGGCCATTGGGCCGTCCTTGGCCGTGAACGCTGGCAGGGCGCTGTCCCAGCCGTCTCCCGGCGCGCCCGCGAAGATATTTTTCAGTTCGGCGGCAAGCTCAGGGTGGGCCTTGGCGTATGCCGCGAATATCTCGTCCCAGCCGCGCTCCAGTCCCTTGCCCTTGTCAACGGCGGCCCTCATGCGGTCAAGGGCGTCTTCCGGGATATGGAACAGCGGCTCAAGGGGCCAGCCGAGCTTTTCCTTGGTGAGTTTTACCTCGTCCTTGCCGAGCGGCGCGCCGTGCACCTCCGCGGTGTCCTGTTTGCCCGGGCTTCCGAAGCCGATATTGGTGCGGGCGATGATGAGGGATGGCCGGCTTGACTCGGCCTTTGCCGCCTCGATGGCCTTTGACACGCCCGCGAGGTCGTTGCCGCCGACGCGCTGGACGTGCCAGCCCATCGCCTCGAACCTCTTGCCCACGTCCTCGGTGAACGATATGTCCGTCGAGCCTTCTATCGTAATCTTGTTGTCTGAATAGAGGTAGACTATCTTGCCGAGTCCGAGGTGCCCGGCGATGGAGGCGGCCTCGTTGGACACGCCCTCCATCATGTCGCCGTCGCTCGTTATCGCGTAGACGTTGTAGTCGAAGAGGGTGAACCCCGGCCTGTTGTAGCGTCCCGCCAGATAACGCTCGGCAATGGCCATGCCAACGCCGTTGGCAAACCCCTGTCCGAGCGGCCCGGTCGTGGTCTCTATGCCGCGCTCTATGTCGCGCTCAGGGTGCCCGGGCGTATGACTGCCCCACTGTCTGAACCTTTTCAGTTCTTCAAGCGGCATGTTGTAGCCGGTAAGATGCAGGAGCGAGTAGAGGAGCATGGAGCCGTGTCCGGCGGAGAGGACGAAGCGGTCCCTGCCCGGCCACCTGGGGTTCGACGGGTTGAAGCGCAGGTGCCTCGCCCAGAGCGCGTAGGCCATGGGCGCGTCCCCCATCGGCATCCCCGGATGCCCGGAGTTGGCCGCCTCCACGCCGTCAATGGCGAGGAAACGAATCGTATTTATGCAGAGAGAGTCGGTAGCGTCGAACTGGTGGAGGAGAGATGGCATGGAAGACCCCGTAGCTTATTGTGATATTTTGTGGCTGATGCTATTTTTTGCAAAAAGTGGCAACGCATGACCGCGCTCTTCATTGTCGACTATGCAACTTGCCGTCCGTAATCTATCAATAGACAATTCGTAATATTGCCGGGTTATTTCAAAGCCGATAAACGCGCGGTTCTGATGCGTTGCGGCGATGGCCGTGGATCCGCTCCCCATGAAAGGGTCCATGACTAGTTGTCCTTCCTTGGTAGTCAGTTTGATCAAAAATTCCAATAACGCTAAGGGTTTCTGAGCTTCATGGAATCTCTCCTCGTCTTTCCCGAAGCCGAATTCGAGGAGATTTGTCGGACTGGAGCCGTTTATCCTGCACGTTTCGATGTTCAGGGCTCCAACCCTGTTCTTTAAAATATTATCGGTCATGGTGACTTTGTATGGCTTGAAGAACCATGCTATAGGTTCATAGATCGGCGCCAGATTCCCAAGCCGCCATCCTTCCCACTCCAATGCCTCCCTATCAAGCCCCCGGCCCCTTAATACATTGGTGAATTTCTGTGCCCTGTGATGGGCGGATGGTTTCTTCCAAGCCAAAACGTCTTTCAAGAGGAAGCCGGACTCCTCAAATGCGTTTATGGCCCTGTGCAAAGTCCTCCTAGCGCCAAAAGCGAACAACGATGCCCCCTCCTTCATCAACGGGAATACGAGAGACGTCCAACTGAGGCACCATTCCTGATATTCCTTGCCGATGTTCCTGTCCGAGGAACTCCAACCGTTTATCGGCTTGCCCCTTCTTTTGAAGCCGCTTTTTCCATTCTGAGCCGGTGAAGAGCCGAGTAGCGCTGAATTTGTATTATTATGCAATACATCCCACTCATCCAGCGAAATGCCATACGGGATGTCTGAAAGGAATAGGTCTATGCTCTCATTGTTGAGCCGGGGCAGGTGTTCCCGGCAATCGGCGCACACCACCTTATTTATATAGTCGTTGTTCATAACTCGACTGTCTGATTAATCGTCTCTTCAATGGTGCGTATCTTCGATTCTATTTTTTCGGCCTTGATGAGTCTGGCTATGGCTTCTTCCTTGGAGAGGTTTTTGTATTTTCTGATTATGCCTCTCCAATATGCAATGCCTTCATTGCCGAGTTGTTTGGACCTTACGATCTCGGACTCCTTGTGTCTTCTCAGGTCTTCGTGCAATTTATCAGTTATACGGCAGACAGTCCTGTCTATCTCCTTCCAGTAGGATGCCGAATTTTCGTGTTCCGCGGTCTTAAGCGAGGTTCTTAATCGTTCGCTGGTTTCCCATAAGGGCCTGATGTCCTGCCCGTGATGATATTCAAGCAAAAAACTCAAATGCGTGTAAGAGAGCAAGGTAATATTCTTGTCAATAGCCTGAGCATATATTTGACTTTTCCTGCTTGGATATTGGATGAGCGGCGCGGCCAGCACCACATAATTGTCCTTCTTACGCCAATCATCAAGCGATTTTACCTTGAAATCCTTTTGATTCTTGGCCGTCCTGCTCAATCTGAAAGTCTTAGCGTCGCCTACTATCGAATATTCAGCGTTTTTGCCGAAGACATCCGCTGAATTACCCCTTACTCTAAGAACCTCCGACGGTATTCCGAGAAAACCAAGCGTATGCGCCAATATTATATCCGAATATTTAGCCCATAATTTTTCAGTCGAAGAATCATGCGGGAACATTTCAGGCAGGATGCCGCATTCAATGATGTTTTCTCTTAATTCGTCCCTTGTTATTTTACCGGCGCTTTGTTCTAAAAGGTAAAAAGCGTCGGCCTCGCCGGAAACCTTTGAGATGAATTCTATGATCTTTTTTCTCACGATGGGCCTGTCTGAATATTCATTTCCCTTTTTTCTTGGGATGATCCGTAGAAGAGTTATATGGAGCTACTTTGTAAATCCCACTATCGCCTCCCAGTCAATGCGTCCGTCCGTGCAGGCGCGATTATCGCTCCGTGTCCGCCGGCCGTTGGGCGTTCCCCCCCGGCGTGACCATGCCGCCGGTCATTATGACCTTGAATGCGTCTTCGACTGACATTTCGAGGAGGATGACCTCATGCCTCGGCGCGACTATGTAGAAGCCGGAGGTCGGGTTCGGGGTCGTGGGCAGGAATACGCTGACCGTCTCCTCGTCCGTCTTCTGCTTGAGTTCGGCGCTGACCCTGCCGGTGATAAAGCCCATGCTCCAGACGCCCTTGCGCGGGAACTCCACGAGGACGACCTTTCTGAACCCCTCGTGCTCCTTGGCGAAGAAGGTCTCCATGAACTGCTTGGAGGCGTTGTAGACGATCCTGAGCACCGGCACCTTGCCGAGCAGCCGCTCGGCCATGTGGAGGAGCCTCTTGCCGAGGAAGTTCTGCGTTATGACGCCCGCTGCCAGCACGACCACTATCGTGAAGATGACGCCGAGGCCCGGGACTCGGAAGGGAAGATACGTATCCGGGCGCAGGGCCTGCGGCAGGAGGTAGTAGACGCCCTCCATGAACCCCACGACGAGTGTCAGCACGTATATGGTTATGTAGAGCGGGACGATGACCAGGAGTCCGGTGATGAAGTAGCTCTTTATCCCCTTGCTCATACGCCGGCAAGCTCTGAGGATATCTTCTCGACGGCGTTTTGCCCGTCCACGTAGACGAGGACGGGGCTGTGGCATGCGGCCTCGGACTCCTCAAGCGCCGAGTAGGAGGCGATGATCACGAGGTCGCCCTTTCTGGCGAGGTGCGCCGCCGCGCCGTTGATGGAGATGACGCCGCTTCCCCTCTCGCCCTTTATCGCGTAGGTGGTCAGGCGCGAGCCGTTGGTTATGTCGTATATCTGCACCTGCTCGAACGGGTAGATGCCCGCCGCTTCCATGAGAAGCTCGTCTATGGCCACGGAGCCTTCATAGTCGACGTTCGCGTCCGTCACGGTGGCCCTGTGTATCTTGCTCTTCAACATAATGCGCTGCATCTTGTTGCCGCCTCCTTTTGAGAAACGGGAGGGGCGGTAAACGCCTCCACCGCCCCCTCCCATTACAACCTTTTACCGGCCTCCTACAGGCTGTCGAGACTTGCGCTCCAGCCCTTCTTCTCCAGAAGGCAGTTGTCTATGAGACGCGCCTTGCCTACCTTTACGGCGAGGAGGAGTCTCGCCGAGTCCTCGACGTATTCGAGGTCGGCAAGGGTCTCCGTATCGCACACACTTATATATTCTACCACGGCCAAGGGTTCGTTCTCTATGATTTTTTTCACTATATCGATGAGGGAGGCGCTTGCGCGCGTGCCGTCGAAGAAGGCCGCGTTCACCTCGTCCATGGCCCTGGGGATGCACCTGGCGGCCAGCCTCTCCGCCGGATCGAGGTACGAGTTCCTCGAACTCATGGCCAGGCCGTCGGGCTCCCGCATCGTCTCGACGCCGATTATCTCCACGTCGAGGTTAAGGTCCTCGACCATCCGCCTGACCACGAGGTACTGCTGGTAGTCCTTCTTGCCGAAGACGGCCTTGGCCGGGCCGACGATATTGAATAATTTGAGCACGACCGTGGTGACGCCCCTGAAATGCCCCGGCCTTACCTCGCCGCAGAGCACCTTTGTAAGCTCCTCCACGTTCACGAATGTCTGGAAGCCGTGGTGGTACATGTCCGCCGCGTAAGGCACGAAGACCGCGTCGACCCCGGTCTGTGCCGCCAGCTTCATGTCCCCGTTGATGTCCCTGGGATATGTCTGGTAGTCTTCCTTAGGCCCGAACTGCATGGGGTTTACGAATATGGAGAGGACGACCAGGTCGGCGCTTTCCCTGGCTACGCGCAGGAGTTCCGCGTGCCCGGCGTGCAGGTATCCCATCGTGGGCACGAGCGCCACGGCGGCGCCTTTCGCCCGCGCCTCCTTAGCGTAGCGGCGCATCTCCCTGATATCCTCGATTATCTTCATCCGTTTTGAAGGCCGTCACGGCGTCTAATACGACTGTTCTTTTGAAGGAAACCTGCCTGCCTCGACGTCGATGACGTACTCCACTACCGCCGAGGAGATGATGTTTTTCAGGTCCATGTATCTCTTAACGTATTTGGGCAGTTTCATTGGGGATTCGAGCCCCAGCATGTCGTTGGATACGAGCACCTGGCCGTCGCAGTGCGGGCCCGCGCCTATGCCGATGGTCGGTATGGAAAGGGCTGCGGTTATGTCCTTGGCAAGCGTCTGAGGCATGCCCTCGAGCACCATTGAGAAGACCCCGGCCTTTTCCAGCTCCCGCGCGTCGTCCACGAGCCTGTCCGCGTCCTCGCTCGCCTTGCCTTGCACCCTGTAGCCGCCCATCGCGTGGATGGACTGCGGGGTGAGCCCGATGTGGCCCATGACCGGTATGTCCATGTCGATGATGGCCTTTATCGCGCGCAGCGACCTCTTGCCGCCCTCGACCTTCACGGCCTCGGCCCCGCCTTCCTTGACGAGCCTGGCCGCGTTCCTGCGCGCCTCCACGACGCTCGTCTGATACGAGGCGAAGGGCATGTCGCTCACCACCACCGCGTAGTCCCTGCCCCTTGCCACCGACCTCGTGTGGTAGACCATCTCGTCCATCGTGACGGTCAGGGTGTTCTCCCGGCCCGCCTCGACCATGCCGCAGGAATCCCCGACCATGATGAGCGGGATGCCAGCGTTGTCGAGCACCTTAGCTATCGCGTAGTTGTAGGCCGTGAGCACGGGGATCTTCCTCCCCTCGGCCTTCATCTTAACGATGTCCGGTATCGTTATCTTTTTCATCGTCGCCCTCCGCTGGTATGCGCTGGCGTGGCGTCTCGAAGAAGACCTCCTTCGAGGCGAGCGGCAGGTAGTACTCCTTGCCGCCTTTCATGGATTTTATCTTCTTCACGAGCCCCTTGAGGTCGGCCTCGTTCTCCACGAAGTCTATCTCCGTGGTGTTGACCACGAGCAGCGGCGTGTCGTTGTAATAGAAGAAGTACTTGTTGTACGAGTCTATGAGCCGCACGAGGTAGTCTTCCTTTATCGCCCGCTCGAAATCGTTGTTCCTTATCCTGATCCTCTCCAGGAGCACGTCGGTCGAGGCCTGGAGGTATACGACGAGGTCGGGTTTCTTAATCTTCGCGTCGAGGAGCCTGTAGACCTGCTCGTAGAGCGCGAGTTCGTTCTCGTCGAGGTTCAGGTAAGCGAATATCCTGTCCTTGGCGAAGAGGTAGTCGGATATCACGCACCCGCCGAATAGTTCCTGCTGCGCCATCTCTTTCTGTTGCCGGTAGCGGTTGAGGAGAAAGAAGAGCTGCGCCTGGAACGCGTATTTCCTGATGTCCTCGTAAAACTGAGTCAGGAATGGGTTTGCCTCGACCTCTTCTATCAGCGAAGAACCCGCGAATTCCACGCTCAGGCGCTCGGCCAAGGACGTCTTGCCGACCCCTATCGGGCCTTCTATGGCTATGTAGCTGATATTTTCCATTTTTTCAGATGCGCGGGTATTGTAATACAAAATATCCCAGAAGACCGGAAAAGTCAACCCGGTTGGACACCCGGGGGCTGCCCCGCGTCTTTACCGGCTGCGGCCCTCAGTTCCGCGCTCAGGGCCGCCCACTCCGCTATGGTCAGGGTCTCGCCGCGCCGCACCCCGGCGATGCCGCACCGGGCTATGGCGTCCTTTACGGCCTCCTGCGGGATGCCGAGGGGCCGCAGGGAATTCGCAAGGGTCTTGCGCCTGCCGGTGAACGACGCGGTTACGGTCTTTCTGAAAAATCCTTCGTCGGGGATATTTGCCCTCGGCGCCGGAAGCGGCGTGAGCGCGACCACGCTTGAGGTGACCTTTGGCGCGGGGAAAAAGGCCGAAGGCCCCACGTCGAACGCGATTTCAATGCCGGCGTGCATCTGGGAGAGTATGGAGAGGATGCCGTATGCCTTGCCGCCGGGCGAGGCAACGAGCCTCTGAGCCACCTCTTTTTGAAGCATGAGCGTCATGGAGGTGAACGCCAGCCGTTCGTTTATCAGCTTGGTGATTACCGGGCCTGAGACGTTGTATGGCAGGTTGGAGACGCACCTCCATGCGCGGCCATTTGCGAGTTCGAGGAAGGAGACCTTGAGCGCGTCGGCGGTTATGATGCGGAGCCTCTCTTCCGCTATCTCGTCATTGAAGCGTTCGGCCAGAAATCCGCTCAACCCCGCATCCGCCTCGATAGCCGTTACCACCGCGCCCGCGGCAAGCAGCCCGGCCGTCAGCTCTCCTGTGCCCGGGCCGATTTCAAGAACCGGCTCCCCGGGAATTATATCAGCCCGGGCGATTATCTTTCTTATTATATTCCCGTCCTTCAGGAAGTGCTGGCCGAGGCGCTTTTTCGGGTAAGGGGTCTTGAGTTTCATGTTATCAGTTGCCGGTTATCGGTTGTCAGTGAAGGATAAAAACGCATCTTATGCGGCGCGGGAGTTCCCTCCTGACGGCACAAAACGTATTCTTACCGGCAACCGATAACCGTTCACCGATAACCGGTTAAAGGCCGTCCCATGCGGGCACGGCGTTCATGGAGGCCGTGCCGTAGACGCCTTTTTTCAGTTGATGATATCCGAGCGCCGCAATCATGGCCCCGTTGTCGCTGCAATAGCGCGGGTGGGGAACAAAGAGGCTGACCCCGGCCTCTTGAGCCGCCGAGGCGAGGCGTTCCCTGAGGCGCGAGTTGCAGGCCACCCCCCCGGCGCATGCGAGCGCCTTCGCGCCCGTGGCCTCAATCGCCCAGACGGCCTTTTGCACGAGCACGTCTACGACCGCCTCCTGAAAGGAGGCGGCGATGTCGCATACCGCGGTCTCAGGTATAACGCCGCCCATGCCCCTGACGACGTTTATGGCCGCGGTCTTGATGCCTGAGAAGCTGAAGTCGAGGCTGCCCCTGGTGAGATACGGCCGGGTAAACGCGAATGCCGTCTTATCTCCTGTCCTGGCGAGCCGGTCGATGACCGCGCCGCCGGGGTACCCGAGTCCGAGGAGTTTGGCGGCCTTGTCGAACGCCTCTCCGGCCGCGTCGTCGCGGGTCTGCCCGAGGATGCGGTATCCGGTGAACCCCTCCTGAAGTAGAAGCGTGGTGTGGCCGCCCGATGCGATGAGCGCAACGAACGGGAAGGGCGGGGGAGGCGCGGTGTCGCCCTTTTCGCGCAGGAACGCGGCCATGGGGTGGGCGGTTATGTGGCCCACGCCCGTAAAAGGGATGCCCGCGGCAATGGATGCGGCCTTTGCGAAGGAGAGGCCCACGAGTATGGAGCCGACGAGTCCGGGGCCGTTCGTGACCGCGATGCCGCCGATGTCTTTCATGGAGACGCCCGCGCGTCCGAGCGCCTCGTCCACGACCGGTATTATCATTTCGATGTGGCGGCGCGAGGCGAGCTCAGGGACTATGCCGCCGTATCTGCCGTGGATGGCGTCCTGCGACGAGACGATGGAGGACAGCGCGACTGAGCCGCCTTCAACGACCGCCGCCGCCGTGTCGTCGCACGAGGTCTCGATGCCGAGGGTCAGCATTTGGCAGGCTTGGGCATGGGGGCTGCCGTAATCTGGTAGTTGCCGGTTATCCGGTCACTTAGCGTCATTGACGGCTCCAATCGGGATTTTCCCCAAGGGCTGAGCGCGCCGGTTCAGCAATTGCCGGAGATCGTTATAGAAAAAGTGGTCGATAGTTTGAATATGCCGCGAGAGCAGCTTGTCTTCTCTCATGTTAGGGCGGATATCGCAAAAATATACGCCATCGAGAGGGTTCAGCTTGATTGTGTATGCCTTGAACTGTCCGGGCAGGAATGTCGCATTGATGCCATAATCGTCTTCGCGCCCGGTCTTTTTTCTCTGGACGTCATTCAGAAAAATGGCGATGTGCGGCAGGGCGGTATCCGTGAGCCTGTTGTAAAGGAATTTGTCCATGAATATTTCGTCTATCCGGTCTTTGCTGGAGGTCTTGACTGAGCCGATGACCTTTAGATCCCTGTCTTTGCTGATAAGCAGGCCGTGTTGATAGTTCATGTGAAATAAGAGGCTGCCTTTGTCGTCCTTAATCGGAACCTGCATCGTCCCGGCAACGCAATCTACGCTCAATGATGCGATTAACAGGCGAATCAACCGTTCGAACAGGTCTCCATTCACCTTCCTTGGCTGATTCGATTTGCCGGATGGCAGGGCGTCAAGGGTCGCGCCTATAGCCTGCTGGATAGTGTAGATGGCGCGGATGACGACGTCCCGCATGGTCTCATCCAGCGGTTGCCGATTGCGTAATCGCTTGAGTGTTTTCAGGAATTCTTGCGCGGCATGGGCGAATTCCGGCGCCCCATACATAAGGCGGGTATTTATGGGGCGGGTAATGTTATAGTCAGCCTCTTTCTTATACTGGAAGAACTGATAGTGGCTTTCGTTCCGCGATACAATGCGCGCATGGAGGCCCGTTTGCGAGAAGCTGAGATAGCGCGCGCAAGAGTCGATGTAGTCTTTCACGCTCTGAAAACGTCTTTTATCCGCCGCGTGATTTATCAGGTCCGCCAGCCTCATCTAATGGATTCCCTTCTCTGCGCGTTTTTTCTGTCAAAGGCTATCCATTCTTCTTTTGTCATGCGGCGGACGCCCTCAAGCCGCTTGATCGCCCGTTTATTATATTCAGGGTTCAGGTCGCAACCCAGCCAACGGCGGCCAAGCTGTTCGGCGACAACAAGCGTCGTGCCGGAGCCGGAAAACGGGTCCGCAATCAAATCGCCTTCGCTGGATGACGCCAAAACAAATTTCCTGACCAGTTCTTCCGGTTTTTGCGTCGGGTGGGGGGTCTTTTCGCGCATCCCGTTGCACGTCGCCGGTATGTCAATTACATCTTTCGGCTTTGCGCCTTTTGGATGTGGCACCCAGTTGCCGCGGGGCTTGGCGGCGTCCTTGCCGTAGGCGCTCGTTTCCGCTTGAGGGTGCGCCGGGTATTTCAATGTGTGCGCGCCGTAGGGAATGCGCACGTCGTCGATGTTCATCTTAGACGCGCCGGATTTACGAAAGTGTATTATGCTTTCGTGCGAGCGCCCCCAGTTGTCTCCCAAATTGGCCTTGTTCTTGTAGTGCCATATCAGCCAACGACAATGCTTGAAATATCTGGACGCCGGGTGCTTCAGGCCGGCAAGGATTTCTGAAAACCCGCAGATGTATAAGGAACCGGTATCTTTCAGAACGCGCGACGCATGGCTGATCCACTGAATCGACCATCTGATATACCCTTCTTGATTTTCAAAGTTGTCCCATTCCGCCTTTTTGATGTTATAGGGCGGGTCGGCGAAGATCATGTCTATGCTTGCGGTCTCAAGCGAGGACAGCCAATCGATCGTATCGCCTTGATATAGTCTGCCATGAGGGTGTTCGTATTGCGGATGACGGCTGTTTTTATCAGGCGCAGCGGATGGGTGGTTGCCGCATCGGCGCGAGGCTTCCCTTTCAATAACGTCAAAGACAAGTTGTGTCATGTTCTGCCTCTATTCTTTTTATGCGGCTCAATGGGCGCAAAAGACCCGGCGCCCCGATGTTATGACGAGATTATATCCACGCTTCGCCTCAAAAGCAATTGCGCGATTGGCGGGCGCTTTAGCATTCTACCCCTTGCTCAACGCGGCCGCCGCTCTAAGGAACTCCTCGATCTCCGCGGGCGTGCTGAAGTATCCGGGGCTTACCCTGATGGCGCCGTCAGGGTAGGTGAGCGCCTCTGTGTGCGCCTCGGGCGCGCAGTGCGCGCCGGTCCTTACCATTATCCCGAACTCCTCGTCGAGGCGTCTTCCCGCTTCCGAGGGCGTTACCCCTTTGATATTGAAGGCGGCGAGGCAGACCCTTTTAGCGGCCTCAAGAGGGCCTATGACGCTTATGCCCTTGATCGCCGCGAGTCCGTCCATGAGTTCCGAGACGAGCGCCTCTTCATGGGCGCGTATCTCATCTACGCCCATGCCGAGGATGAATTCGCACCCGGCCCCGAGTCCGCCCACCCCGGGCGTGTTCATGGTGCCGGACTCGAGGCGTTCGGGCATCTCGAGGACGTTGTCTATCTCGCCGGTGCCGCCGTGGATTATCGGCGGCAGCTCTATGCCGTTTTTTACGTATATGAATCCGGTGCCCTGCGGGCCGAAGAGGGATTTATGCCCGGCCCCCGCGAGTATGTCCACGTCCATATCCTCGACGTTTATGGGCACGGCCCCTGCCGTCTGCGCGGCGTCAACCATGAGCGCCACACCGGCCCGCTTGCAGACCGCGCCGATTTCGGCTATCGGCTCTATCGCGCCGAATACGTTCGAGGCGTGCGTGACGCAGACCAGCCGGGTTTCTTTTTTTATGGCCGAGCCGATATCGCGGGGGTTTATTAAACCTGTCCGATCCGGCCGTACCTTGGTTGCGGCCACGCCGAGGGAGGCGAGGTGCGCGAGGGTCTTTACGACGGAGTTGTGCTCGAAGGAGGTGGTTACGGCGTGGTCTCCGGGACGGAGCATGCCTTTGAGGCCGATGTTTATGGCCTCGGTCGCGTTCTTGGTGAAGGCCACGCGGGAGGAGTCAGGGCAGCCGATGACCCTTGAGAGCGCCTCTCTCGAACGGAAGATGACGCGGGAGGCCTCGACGGCCATCCTGTGGCTGGCGCGTCCGGGGTTGCCGGAGACGCGCTTGAGGACGTCCGCCACCCTTTCGTGTACAGCGCCGGGCTTGGGGAACGACGTCGCCGCGTTGTCGAGGTATATGGCGGGACTCATTACGCCTTGCCCGCCACGACGGTCTTTACGACGCGGCTGAACTCCGCCACCCTGTAGGGCTTTGCGATTACGGCGGAGAAGCCGTATTTGCGGAAATCGGACATTATCGGGTCTTTGGAGTAGCCGCTCGACACTATGGCCTTGACCCCGGGGTCTATTTCGAGGAGCTTGGTTATCGCCTCCTTGCCGCCCACGCCTCCGGGTATGGACAGGTCCATGATGATGGCGGCATAGGGGTTGCCGGACTCGCTGGCCCGTCTGTAGAGCTCTATGGCCTCGCGTCCGTCAACGGCGAATTCAGCGCAGTACCCGAGGAGCTTGAGCATCTCGCCGGACACGTCCCGGACGACCTCCTCGTCGTCCATCACCAGCACGCGTCCAGAGCCGCGCACCGGGGCCTCCTCGGCCTGCGCCGCTGACGCCTTGCGCGGCGACGCGGGCAGGTAGACGTGGAACCACGCGCCGCTGCCTTCTTTCGATTCCACGCTTATGTGTCCGTTGTGTTTTTTTATGATGGAATATGATATGGCCAGCCCCAGTCCGCTCGCGCGGTCTTTGGTCGTGAAGAACGGGTCGAAGACCCTGTGGATGATCTTTCTGGGGATGCCAGGGCCTGAGTCCTTTACCGTTATCTTGACGTAGTCGCCCTCAGGCATCGGCAGGTGGTCGGAGTCGAGCACGCGCGCGTTGCGTCCGCTTATCTCTATCGCGCCGCCCGGCTCCGCCGCCATTGCGTGGCGCGCGTTGAGGATGATGTTGTTGAATGCCTGGGCTATCTGCCCTTCGTCCATTTCCACGTGATGGAGGTCCTTGGGGAGGTCGAACCTGCACTTGACGTTGGAGTCGCGCATGACCAGCCCGGCGCAGTCTTTTATGAGCTGCTCCATGGGCGCGGCCTCCCGCACCGGCTCTCCGCCGCGCGAGAAGGTGAGAAGCTGGCGCGTCAGGTCTTTTGTCCGCATGGCCGTATTCTCGACGTTGGTCAGCAGTTTGTATATCTTGTCTCCGGGGGAGACGAGGTTCTTGGCGAGGGAGACGTTGCCGACTATGCCGAGGAGCAGGTTGTTGAAGTCGTGCGCTATGCCGCCGGCGAGCTCTCCGATGGACTCGAGCTTCTGAGCGCGCAGGAGCTCGTCCTCTATGTGCTTCCTCTCGGTCACGTCCTGAACCGTGCCGACCATCCTTGCGGGTCTGCCGCCGTCATAGTTTACGACGCCGCGCTCATGCACGATGCGCTCCTCGCCGTCGGGGAGCACGATGCGGTGGTCTATGGAATACGGTTTTTTGCCGCCTACGGCCTCGTCCACGGCCCGCGTGACGAACGCCCTGTCATCGGGATGCACGGCCTTGAGGAAGGCGTCGTAGGTGACCTCGAACTCCGCAGGTTCATAACCGAACATCCGGTAGACCTCGTCCGACCATGTTATGCGGTTCGTGAGGATGTTCCACTCCCAACTCCCCATCTGCGCGATCCTCTGCGCCTCGCGCAGCAGCTCGGCGGTCGTCTTCAGTTCTTCCTCGTGGCGTCTGCGCTCGGTGACGTCCTCGAACATGGACAGGAGTTCGACCTTGCCGTCCTTGGACGACTGGAAGACCGAGGTGAGGGAGCCGGGGAATACGCTCCCGTCCTTCCTCCTGGCCAGGACCCTGAAGTCCTTGACCCCGCCGTCGCGCTTGAGCGCGTCGTAGAGCTTGCGCCTTTCTTCGATGTCGTGATAATGCTCGTACGCGGGCACCGCCGCGAACTCCGCCTTTGATGCATAACCGAAGAGCCTTACGATGGCCGGGTTCGCCTCCATGCAGTCGCCGTCCTCGTTCGTGACCGCTATGCCGACGGGGTTGTTCTCCATCAGATGGCGGAACTTCTCCTCGGATTGGCGGAGCCTCTCTTCGGCGCGTTTGGCCTCTGTCACGTCCTGAACCGTGCCTATCATGCGGATGGCGCGGCCGTCCGCGCCGTACCGGATGTCGGCCTTTGAATGGACTATGCGCTCCGCTCCGTCCGGCAGGGACACCCTGTAATCTACCTCAGCGAACGGGCCTTTACTCCTGATGACGTCTTCCATAGCGGCTGCGACCCGCGGCCTGTCGTCCGGGTGCATGGTTTCAAGGAAGGTATCGGCCTGGACTTCTACGCCGCCGGGCTCGTACCCGAAGACCCGGTAGACGCCGTCGGACCAGACGGTCTTTCCGGCCGCGAGGTCGCGCTCCCATACGCCGATGGCCGCTATCTGGTAGGCGTCGTTGAGACGGCGCAAAGACTCCTCCAGCCCGGCTATCCTGCGTTCATGGACGGGTGCCTCGCTCAGGAGTTCTTCTCTGGTCTTCCTGGAATCAGTCATGCAGGTCTCACAATAGAGCTACGACGTGCAAAACAACTTTATCTGTAAATCGGGCGTGCGGGTGGCGGCGTTGCCGACGGGTGGATGGTTCAGCCGCTTTGAAGAAGACTTTTATTTATCATTCTGAAGCAACAGTATAGCATTTTCCAATGAAAATCTCACGTTATTTCTATCGCCCGGCGTCCTCTCCGGCGAGTGGAGGCGCGTCCCCGTTGCCGATGGCCTTTTTTACCGCAAGCGCGGCCCTGCGGGCCGCGCCGCCCGGCCCGAGCGCGGCCCGGACTTCTTCAAATCCCCTGACCATCGCGTCTGACCTGCGTCTGTCCGTCAGGATGGAAAATATCTCGTCCGCGATATTGGCGGGGGTGGCCCGCCATTGCAGAAGTTCAGGCACGATGAGTCTGCCCGCGACTATGTTAGGCAGGCCGACGACCCCCCCGGCAACCAGGAGCTTGCCGATGACGAAGCTCACCGGCGACATCCTGTAGACGATGACCATGGGCGTGCCGATGATGGCGGCCTCAAGGGTCGCGGTGCCGGAGGTCACTGCGGCCGCGTCCGCGGCGCGAAGCGCGGTTGAGGCGGCGTTGCGCACCACGCGCGCGTCCACGGCGCTCTCTTTGAGAAATTCTCCGAGGAAGGAGTCGTCTATGGAAGAGGCGGCCGGCAGGAGAAAGACGATTTTTTTGCCGGCCCTTTTTTTCACGAGCGAGGCCGCTTCGAGCATCACGCCAAGGATGCGCCTCACCTCGCCGGGCCTCGACCCCGGAAGGAGCGCCACGACCGTGGAGTCCGCCTCGATGCCTAGAGACCTTCTCGCCTCGGCCTTTGTAAGGTTTGTATGCGCGATATCTACGAGCGGATGCCCGACGTATTCGCAATCGACCCCGGCCTTCCTGTATAGCGCCTCTTCAAATGGGAAGACGACCAGCATCTTTTTGACGAGGCGGGCGATGGTCTTTATGCGGCCCTTGCGCCACGCCCAGACCTGCGGGCTTATGTAGTAGATGACCGGGATGCCGAGCCTGCCGGCCTCGGCGGCGATGCGGAGGTTGAAGTCCGGAAAATCTATCAGGATTGCGGCGTCGAACCCGCCCCGGGCAAGGCGTTTTTTGAGGCTCTGGTAGGACTTCCATAGGGCAGGGAGCTTCTCGGCGATCTCTACGATGCCGACGACCGAGACCTCTTTGGAGTCGAGGCCGATAAGGCCGGCCTCGCGCATCCGCGCCCCGCCCATGCCCTCGAACCGGACGCCCGGCATGACCTCCTTCAACTCGCGCAACAGCGCCGAGCCGTGCAGGTCGCCGGATTCCTCGCCGCCTATGATAAAGAGATTTTTTTGGGATTCTGGGGACATTTTTTGAGCCTGTCCGGGGGGCAGGTCAAGCCGTCAACGGGCCGCGCCTCTTCGCCGTCCGCGCTCAACCGCGTTTTCGGCTATCGACCTTTGAATGGCCTCGGCCACGCTTAATGCGGCAAGGGCGTCCTCGCCCGTAACGAAGGGCGGCCTCCTTGTGGCGGAGGCGAGGAGGAATGCGCGAATCTCCTCTAAGAGCGCGTCCCGTTTCTCCAACGGTATCTCTTCCTCCACGGCCCCTTGCGGCCCGGACGCCGGGGCCGGCCTCGTTACCGAGAGGCGCTGGTTCATGCAGTCCGCCGTCAGGTACTGGCCGGGCTGGAAGAGGATTATCTTGCGCAGCCGCTCGTGCGATATGCGGGAAGCGGTTATGTCCGCCTTGCAGCCGCTGGCGAAGGCGAGCCTTGCCGAGGCGAAGTCAGTCTTGCCGGATACGAGGGACGCCCCCGCGGCGTCCACGGAAGCGACCTCGGAGCGCGCGATGGATAGGACGATGTCGATGTCGTGTATCATGAGGTCGAGCACCACGTCCACGTCGGTTGACCTGTTCGGATAAGGCGTTATCCGTTGGGCGCGCATGTAGGATACGTCCTTTGTCCGTTCCGCGAGCGCCGCTACCGCCGCGTTGAACCGTTCGATGTGTCCGACCTGCAATATGGCCTTGTTCATGGCGGCCTCGCGCACGAGCGAGGACGCCTGGTCTACGGCGTTGGCGATCGGTTTTTCTATGAGGCAGTCCACGCCCCTGGATAGGAACTTCATTCCGGTCTCGAAGTGGCCGGCCGTTGGCGTGGCGATGGAGACCGCGTCCACCTTGCCGAAGAGTTCCTCGCAAGAGCCGAAGGCAGCGGTATTGCACTTTTCCGCGATCTCAGAGGCCCGCCTGGGGTCGGCGTCGACCACGCCGACGAGTTCGGCCTCGCCGAGCATGGCGTATTTCTGCGCGTGGAGGGAGCCTAAGTAGCCGACCCCTATCACCGCGCATCTAATCCTCGTTTTCCGCATCGTTTTTTTTGTAATAGGTTATCAGACGTAGATACCGTTTCGTCTGTCAATCAGATATCCCCTCCCCCCGCTTCTGGGGGGAGGAGATATGCAAAGTAGCTTTATGGGTGGGGGGGCCGTGCCCGTCATCATGGTGCCGCCTATGACAAAACTGCAAGACTGCAAAACTCGCCCGGCGCGTTTTTTAATCCTCGTTTTCCGCATCGCCTTTTCTCTTCGTCCTCTCTCTGGCAAGCCCTCTTTTAGAGCCTTTGATGAACTCAGCGAACCGCCGCGCATGGATGGAGTCCGGCAGTTCCCTTGAGAGCGTCACGGCGGCCTCGGCAAGGGTGAGCGAAGACCTGAAGATGATGTTGTACGACCTCTTTATCTCGTCGAGCGCGTCCTTTGAAAAGCCCTGTCTCCTGAGTCCCACGCTGTTGAGGCCGTAGAGCTTGGCCCTGTTGCCCACGGCCATGACGTATGGGGGTATGTCCTTGCTGACGGCGGAGGCGCCGCCGATTATGCAGTATGCGCCGATCCTCACGTGCTGGTGTATGGCCACGAGGCCGCCGACGATGGCGTTGGAGTCGATGGAGACGTGGCCCGCGAGCGTGGCCGAGTTAGCCATGATGATGTCGTCGCCGAGCGTGCAGTCGTGCGCCACGTGGACGTAGTTCATAAGGAGGCTGCCGTTGCCGATTACCGTTTTCTTATGCTGCTTGGTGGTGGCGCGGTGGACGGTGACGAACTCACGGAAGACATTGCCGTCGCCGATGACGACCTCGGTCTTTTCTCCCTTGTACCCGAGGTCCTGCGGGGCCGCGCCGATGGAGACGAACTGGAAGACGTGGTTGCGCTCGCCTATGGTGGTCCATTTTTCAATCACGCAGTGCGAGCCTATCCGCGTCTCTTTGCCTATGCGCACGTCCTCGCCTATGACCGAGTACGGCCCTATCTCCACGCCGTCGGCGAGCTGAGCCGTCGGATGCACTATAGCCGCCGGGTCTATCAGGACGTTTCGCGTCTTTTTTCTTTGCACGGTCACAGGGTTACCTTCCCATAGGAATTTTCAGGCATGATGGAGCCTTTCGTCTACTTGGCCACTATGGTCGCCAGGAGTTCGGCCTCGGCCGCGAGCGCGCCGGCCACGCGCGCCTCGCCCTTGAAACCCCAGATGGTCCCGCGGGACTTCGTCACCGTGAGCGTAAGTTCCAGCGCGTCCCCGGGGAATACGGGTTTCCTGAACCGCGCCTTGTCTATCCCCATGAAGTAGACGACCCTGTTGGAGACGTCCGCGCTCTTGAAGGCCAGCACCCCGCCCACCTGCGCCATCGCCTCCACTATCAGCACCCCCGGCATTATCGGATGCCCGGGAAAGTGCCCCTGGAAGAACGGCTCGTTGATGGTGACGTTTTTCAGGCCCTTGGCCGACTTGTTCGCCTCGAACTCGACTATCCTGTCTATAAGGAGAAACGGATACCGGTGCGGGAGTATGCTTTGTATCTCCTTGATATCTATCATGCTGCCTCCTTTGTTCGGTTAGGGATGGAGATCACGGCCTTCTACCGTTTCTCTTCCAGTTCCTTGATCCGTTTTTCAAGCTCAGCCACGCGCTTTTTAAGCTCGGGGAGTTTGGCGTATATGGCCTGCGACCTGAGCCACTCGGAGTGCGGCTGCGCCGGGGAGCCAGACCACGCGCCGGGGGAGAGGTCCGCGGTGACGCCGGATTGCGCGCCGATCATAACGCCGTCGCCTATCGTCAGGTGTCCGGCTACCCCGGCCTGGCCGCCTATCTGCGCGTGGCCGCCTATATGGGTGGACCCGGCCACGCCGGCCTGGGCAACGATGACGGAGTCCGGGCCCACGGTCACGTTGTGCGCTATCTGGACGAGGTTGTCTATCTTCGTGCCGCGCCCTATGACCGTCTCCGCGATGGCCGCGCGGTCGATGGTCACGCACGCGCCTATCTCCACGTCGTCTTCTATGCGCACTATGCCGCGCTGCGGGAGCTTGTGGAACCTCCCTTCGTCGAAGGCGTAGCCGAAGCCGTCGCTCCCCACGACGCTGTTGCAGTGGATTATGACACGCTCGCCTATGAGACAGCCCTCCCTTATTGCTACGCCGGGGTATATGATTGAACGCGCCCCTATCCGCGCCCCTGGGCCGACGTAGACGCCCGCGTAGATGATGGCGCATTCGCCTATGACCGCCCCGTCCTCGACGACCGCGAAGGCCCCGACGGACGCTTCAGCTCCGACCCTGGCGCCGGGGTGCACCTCGGCCCTTGGATGGATGCCCGGGGCGGGCAGGCAGGCCGGCCTCAACGCGTCCATGACCGCCGCGAAGGCTATCTGCGGGTTTTTGACGAGGAGGAGGTTCTGGCCGGGCGCGTCGCACGCGCCTTCCTTGACGATGACGGCGCCGGCGCGGGTGGTCTTCAGGAGCCTGACCCGCGCCTTGCCCGCGATAAAGGCAATCTCTCCCGGACGAGCGTCCTCGATGGAGGCAACGCCCGTTATGACGGCTCCCGCGTCTCCCGCTATCCGGCCGCCGGTTATCGCGGCAAGCTCTTCGAGGGTTTTTTGAATGGCCATGGTCTGATGCGTTACGCCGGGCTACTCCTTGCCCTTATCCTTGTCTTTGTTCGCGCGCTTGTTGTACGCCTTTATTATCTCGTCCGTGATGTCGTCGGACGCCGGGGCATAGAGCAGGCCGCCTATCGATTTCTCGAAGACGTAGGAGTAGCCCTTCTTTTTGGCTATCTCATCGACGAGGGAGCGCAGGTCTTCTATTATCAGGTTCTCCCTGTCCTGCTTCTTCTTGTTGAGCTCGTCGCCGTAGTCCATGAATTTTTTGCGGAAGTCCTCGCTCCTCGTCCTGAAATCGGCCTCTTTGGCGTCCTTCGTCTCCTTGTTCCAGACCGCGCCCATCTTGTCGATTTCGTCTTTCATCTTCTTGAGGTCTTCCTGCTGCGCGTTGAGTTCGTCTTCGAGCTTCTTCGCCTCGTCTTCGAGCTGCGCCTTCGCCTTCACGCCGGCGTCGCATTCGTTGAGCGCGCGCTGCAGGTTGGCGTGTCCGATCTTTGTCTCCTTCGCAAACGCCGGCGCCGCCGCGGCGAGCATGACCGCGGCCGCAAGGATAACCAACCCCATCTTTTTCATCATCGTGTATCTCCTTTTGCTTTGTTTGTGGAACGCCTTAGAAGTTGCTGCCTATGTTGAACTCCCACTGGTGCTCTTTCTCGCCCGGGCGGCGCTCGAGGTTCACGCCGTACTCGAACCGGAGCGGCCCTATGGGCGAGAACCACCTGAGCCCGGCCCCGGCGCCCTTGCGAAGGTCTCCGAGGTTGATCCTGCCCTGGTACGCGTTGCCTATGTCGAAGAAGACGAGCCCCCTCAGGTGCTGCTCAGGTATGAGCGGAAAGAGGAACTCGAAGTTCGCAAACGCCATGGTGTTGCCGCCGATGACCTCGTCCGTGGCCTGGTCCTTGGGGCCCACTGAGCGCGTCCTGAAGCCGCGGAGCGTGTTTATGCCGCCGAGATAGTATTTTTCGTAGACCGGCGGCTCTTTGCCGCCGTAGCCCTGGATGTAACCGGCGCTGCCGCGCGCCGAAAACGTCGTCTCCCACGGCAACGGGAAATACTTTATGTCATCCGTCTCGTATTTGACGAAGTTTGTCGAGCCGCCGAAGACGCCGCCGGCGACCTCGGTGGAGAGCGTCAGGACGGAGCCCTCGCCTGGGAAGAAGGCGTCGTCGCGGGTGTCGCGCTTGAGCGAGGCGTTCATGCTGCTCGTGGTCGAGGAACCGGCCTGGTCCCTCACGAACTTGGAGGCGTTCGACGCGACGTTGTCGACCTTCGCGTCCTCGAGCCGGTAGGTGAGAAAACCGTACGTATACCTGTCCGTGACCGGGAATCCGAGCCTTACGTCAAAGCCCCTCTTCTTGAGGCTGAAGTCGGGGTAGTCCTTCGACGTGTCGTAGACGTCGAACCCGGCGGAGATGGGCTTGTCAAAGAGCCACGGCTCGGTGAAGCCCAGGACGTATTTCGAGGACGACGCGCTCACCGTGCCTGAGAGGTCGAGCTTGAGCCCGGTGCCCATGAGGTTCGTCTGCGCGATGGAGGCCGTGCCGATGAGCTTGTCCACCGAGGAGTAGCCCGCCCCGACCGATACCGAGCCGGTCGGTCGCTCCTTGACGTCCACGTCGAGCTTTATCTTGTCCGGGCCGCTGCCCTGCGTGTCCCTTACGCGCACGTCCTCGAAGTAGCCGAGCCTGCGGAGGTTGTTGTTGCTGCGCTTCAGGGCCCCGGAGGCGAAGAGGTCGCCCTCGCCGAGTTCGATCTCCCGGCGGATGACCTTGTCCCGGGTCCGCGTGTTGCCCGCGATGTCTATGCGCTCGATATACGCGAGTTCGTTCTTTTTTATGTCGAGCGTTACGTCCACCGTCTGTTTTTCGGCGTTGAGGCCGGTTGTCGGCTTTATGTCGGCGTAGGCGTATCCCTTGTCCCCGTATGCGTCGCCGATGGCGTCCATGCCCTTCGAGAACTTCGACCTGTCGAAGACGCCGCCGGGTTCGAGCTTGAGTTTATCGATAAGCTCCTCTTTGGGGACGATGACGTCGCCCGCCACGTCGATCCTGCCTATCCTGTATTGGACGCCCTCGGAGACGGCAAGCGTTATGTCGAACCACCTCTTGTCCTCCGAGAGCAGGACCCGGTGGTCGAGGAGTTCGGCGGTTATGTAGCCGTCGTCGTAATAATGCCCCATGACCACGGCAAGGTCGGAGGCGAACTTCTGCTCGTCGAACTTGCCGGAGCCGGTCAGCGCCGAGAATATGCCTATCTCCTTGGTGGACATGAATCCCTTGATATTGTCCTCGTCGAAGTGCTCCGCGCCGATGACCGTGATCCTGCGCACCTTGACCTCAGGGCCTTCGTCGATCTCAAACGTGACGGCGGCAATGGCGCCGTCCGAGGTGACGACGGGCTTTACCGTCGTCAGGTAATAACCCTCCTCGGCGTAGATGCCTTTTATCTTGCCGGCGTTGGACTCGAGAAGCGGCCTGTCGAGCACCGTATTCTCCTTGATGGTGACGCCTTCCTTGAGCTTGTCGTCCTTGAGTTCGCTGTTGCCCTTGAAGGCGATCTTTTTTATGAACGGCATCTCCCTCACGATGAAGGTGAGCGTCTTGCCGGAGGCCGTGTCCGAGAGGTCGGCGGATACGTCGTCGAAGTATCCAGTTGAATATATGTTCCTTATGTCCTCCCTCACGTCGTCCGGGGAGAAGGGGGCGCCCGCCTTGCTCGCCGCTTTTTTGAGCACCGCTTCCTTGTCGATCCTCCTCATGCCGGACGCCTCGACCCTGTCGATGACGCCCGCGCGCCCGGCCGGGCGCGCCTTCATGACGCCGACCATCCTGGCGTGGATGGCCTCCGCCGATTCCTTTACCGTCTTCAATACCTCGGCCTCGGAGGGCGACGTCTTCGCGTATGCCGCTATGACGGTCTTGTCCCTGAGGTCGATGACGCGCCATTCGACGCCGAGCGCGCCGGCATCCTTTGCCATTGTCCCCATTATCGCGTAGTCGGCCTTGACGCGCGCGCCAAGCTCGTAGACGCCGGCCTCCGTGAACCGTGCCACGCCCTGTTTGAGCATGAGGTCTTTGAGCTCGTCGATGCCGGCGAGCCTGGCCCCGGCCGCGTCGAGCGCGGATGCAAGCGTCTCCATTGCGCTGCGCCGGGCGAGCGATAGGCCCCCGGCCTCCCCCATGTCGAAAGGCACGACGAGCACCGCCACGGACGGGCCTTCGGCGCCGATGGACGGCAACGGCGAGAGCAGAACGCAAACGAGTATGATGGCGATGCCTATGCGGTAGAACACAAATCCCTTTAAGGAAGCCTCTTGTCTATTCTTTCCCGTCGTTGAGCATCGCGGCGCAACCGGGTTCCGCGCCGCGCCCGGAACAGGTTATCGGTGAATGGTAAAAAAACATGTCTTTATCCTTTTCTGATAACCGATAACTGATAACCGATAACGTCTATGCCTCTTTGAGCCTTCCGTCCGACATGACAAGACGCCGTCCCATGCGGCCGGCCAGGCGCTCGTTGTGGGTTACGACCACGAGGGCCGCGCCCCTGTCCCTGTTGACGCCAAGGAGCATGTCGAAGACCTCTTCTCCGGTGCGGGCGTCGAGGTTGCCGGTCGGCTCGTCAGCGAGCACTATCCCCGGCTCCTGCATGAGGGAGCGGACGATGGCCGTCCTTTGCTGCTCGCCCCCTGAGAGTTCGCCGGGCTTGTGGTTGAGCCTCTCGCCGAGTCCGACCTCCCGCAGGAGGGTCTCGGCCCTGGCCCTGGCCGCGTCGAACGGCGTCCCGCCTATGAGCCCTGGGAGCATGACGTTTTCCAGCGCCGTGAACTCCGGGAGGAGGTGGTGGAACTGGAATACGAATCCGATCGACCTGTTCCTGAAGGCGGCGAGCCTGCCCCCGTCATAATCGAAGACCGGCTCGTCCATGAAACGCACCACGCCGCTCGTAGGGCGGTCGAGCGTGCCCATGATGTTGAGGAGCGTGGATTTGCCCGCGCCCGACGCCCCGAGTATGGCGATGGTCTCGCCCTTTGTCACCGCGAGGTCGATCCCCTTGAGCACGTCTACCGTCTTGCCGGCGCCGCCATAGCTCTTGCAAAGGTCTTTTATGGTTATCAGGTTCATTCATTGGGTGCGCCGCCGTGATGCGCGTGATGGAAACGCCTTGCGGTTTTCACGGCCACGGAACACGGCCACGGTTTTTAAATAAGCGCCGCGTCCTGGCGCTCCCTTGCCTTGGCGGTGTTCACGACGCGCTCCTTTATTATCCGCTCAAGCGCCTCTTTGACCGCCGGATATTTCAGGAGTATGTCCTTTATCATCGGCCTTGAGAAGACCACGAGCTCGGTCTCCTCGATGGCGGTGACGTTCGCCACCCTGGGCCGCGAGGTGGCCAGCGCGATCTCCCCGAAGAAGTCCCCCTCGCCCAGTTCTTTTATGGTGAAGGGCTTGCCCGATTTGTCCTTCACCCAGACCGAGACCTTGCCGTTCTTTATGAGGAACATGGTGTCCCCGAGCTCGCCTTCCTTGACCACGTAGTTCCCCTTGACGAACTTGGCGAGCGTGAGCCGCTTCAGTATTTCTTCCCTGTCTTCCTTGGTCATGGGTCTGAATATGTCGGATAGCCCCATGAGCCTGTCCACGATGCGCTCCTTGTAGAACTTGAAGAGCACGTCGGAGACCCTTTTATGTCTGGTTATGATGTCGTCTAAGTCGGCCTTCGTGAGTTCAAGTATGGTGGCGTCCGCCACGACCCTCACGCCGGTCTTTCTCCGGGAGCGCGAGAAGAAGCCGAATTCCCCGAATATCGCGCCCTCGGTGAGCGTCGCCAGCACTATGTTGCTGCCGTCCCTGGCCTTGCCCGCGACCTCCACCGCGCCGTCCGAGATGATGAATATGGAGTTGCCCTCGTCGCCCTCGCGGAAGAGGTATGAGCCGGCCTTGTAGTCCTTAGAGCGTACCTTCTTGACCACCTCGAGGAACTCCGGCTCCGTGAAGTCGGAAAAGAGCGGCACCCTCGGCAGCTTGAGCGCGGCCTGCGGGGCCGGCGCGGCCTGCGGGGTCGGCGCGGCCTGCGGGGCCGGCGCGGCCTTGGCCGTGGACGGCGCGGGAGGTTTTGCCGCCTCCCCGCCGGGTGTCCCGGCGTAGAGTCCCGCGAGCTTGTCCTGTATCCCCTGCTGCGACGGGTCTATGCTTATTATGATCTTGCAGACCGCCACGGCCTTTATGACGAATCCGAGCTTTACGAAGTGGGCTACCGCCTCTTTGTAGTGCTCGACGGACGTGGCGTTGTCGCCCATCTTGCGCGCGATGTCGCCCATGCGGATGTTTATCCTCGGGTCCTTCGCGCCGTAGGACTTTATCCGGTCATAGGCGGCGAGCGCCTCTTGAAACTTCCCTTTCGAGAAGAGGTCTTCGGCCTTGTCCTTGGCTATGGATGCCGTCTGTGCGTCCAGTGCCATATTATTGCCTCATTCGTATCTTAATCCCTCAACCGGGTCGAACCTCGACGCCTGATAGGACGGATATAGCGTCGCCAGAAAACTGATGCCGAGGGATATGAGCGCTATCGCTATGACGAACGACGGCTCGACCTTCGACGGGAACTTGTCTATATAGTATACGCTCGGCGGCAGGACCTTGAAGTGGAAGACCCGCTCGGCGAACGCGACTATCCCTTCGAGGTTTATGGCGGCGGCAAGCCCGAGGGCCGTGCCGAGCGCGGTGCCCGCAACCCCGATGACCGCGCCCTCTATCATGAATATCCGCATGATGCCGCCGGAGGTAACGCCGAGACTCTTGAGTATGGCTATGTCCTTGCCCTTTTCCATGACCGCCATGATGAGCGTGGATATGATGTTGAGGGCCGCGACGACTATGATGAGCGCGAGGATGATGAACATCGCGGCCTTCTCGAGGCGCAGGGCGGAGAATAGGTTCCTGTTCATCTCCATCCACGTCCGCGTCCAGTAAGAGCCTTTGAGCGCGGACATTATCGCGTCAGCCGTCTTCTCGGCGGCGTAGATGTCCGCGACCCGCACCTCGACCCCTGAGACCGCCGTGCCGAGCCGGAAAAACTTCTGGGCGCTGTCTATGGAGATGAAGGCCAAAGAGGAGTCATATTCGTACATGCCCAGCTCGAATATGCCTGAGACCTTGAACGCCGCCATGCGCGGGACGTTCCCCGCGGGCGTCATCGCGCCCATGGGAGAGATGACCCTTACGGTGTCGCCGACCTCTATGCCTATGTTGCGCGCAAGCTCTTTCCCGATTACAATCCCCGGCATCCGGGCCGGGGCACCCCCGGCCGCGCCCCCGTCCGCCGCGGCGAACGGCGTCTTGAGGCCATCTATCGAGCCCGTCTTGATGCGCTGGGGAAGTACCGTCACCTCGCCTGCGCTATCCACGTCTATCCCGCGTATGACCGCCCCGGCCACGCCCGTGCCGCCTGAGATCATTGCCTGGTTGTAGGTGAAAGGCGAGGCCCCGGTGACGCCGGAGACCTTCCTCGCCTCCGCGGCCACGCGGCCGTAATCGCGTAGCCCGCCGGAGAACCCGGTCACCACCACGTGGGCGTTTACCCCGAGTATCTTATCCTTGAGGTTCTCCTCGAACCCGTTCATCACGGAGAGCACAATGATAAGCGCGGTCACCCCCACGGTGATGCCGAGCACCGAGATGAACGTGATTACGGATATGAAGGTCTGCTTCCTCTTCGCCTTCAGGTAGCGCAGACCAATGAACAGTTCGTAGGACATGCTCCTTATCTTCTCAGCAAGGGGAATAGGATAACGTCCCGTATCGACGGCGAATCCGTCATTACCATGACCAGCCTGTCTATGCCTATGCCCTCTCCGGCGGCCGGCGGCATCCCGTATTCGAGCGCCTTTACGTAATCCTCGTCCATTTCGTGCGCCTCAAGGTCGCCCGCGGCGCGCTCCTTCAACTGTCCGAGGAACCGCTCGCGCTGGTCAACAGGGTCGTTAAGCTCCGAGAACGCGTTGGCTATCTCCTTGCCCATCACCAGAAGCTCGAACCTGTCCACCAGCGCCGGGTCGGCTTCGTTCTTGCGGGCAAGCGGAGAAATCTCAAGCGGATACTGCGTCACGAAGGCCGGCTGGATGAATTGATGCTCCGCGGTCTTCTCGAATATCTCCTGTATGACCTTGCCGTGGCTGAGGCCCTCCGGCACGGCAAGGCCGAGGGTCTTGGAGAACCGCAGCGCCTCCGCCTTGTCCGTGAATATCGTCCCGTCCGCGTTCGAGTATTTGAGGATTGCGTCCCTGACCGTTATGCGCCGCCACGGGGCAGCGAACTCGAGGATGGTGCCCTGATAATTCACCTTGGTGGAGCCGTGTATCTCCTTTGCAAGGCCGCTAATCATCTCCTCCGTCAAGCGCATGAGGTCTTCGTACGTGGCGTATGCCTGGTAGAACTCCAGCATCGTGAACTCCGGGTTGTGCTGGGTCGAGACGCCTTCGTTGCGGAAGTTCCTGTTTATCTCGAAGACCCGCTCCATGCCCGCTACTATGAGCCTCTTGAGATACAACTCAGGCGCGATGCGCAGATACAGCTCGGAGCCGAGCGCGTTGTGGAAGGTCTTGAACGGCTTTGCCGCCGCGCCTCCGGCTATGGGCTGGAGCATCGGGGTCTCAACCTCGACGAATTCCCGCTTCGACAGAAATTCCCTTATGTATCCGATAATGCGCGACCTCTTGAGGAAGACCTCCTTGACCTCTGGGTTCACCATGAGGTCGAGGTAGCGCTGTCTGTAGCGCGCCTCGACGTCCACGAGGCCGTGCCACTTTTCCGGGAGCGGGTGGAGGCCCTTCGAGAGGATGCGCAGCCCCCTCGTCTCGACGGTAAGCTCGTTCGTGCGCGTCCTGAAGAGCCTGCCCTCGACGCCGACGATGTCGCCCATGTCTATCTTCTTCCAGAGGCCGTAGGCCGCCTCTCCAAGTATGTCTTTTTTTATGTAGACCTGCAAGGCGCCGCTTCTGTCCTGTATCCGCGCGAAGGACGCCTTGCCGAAATCGCGCTGGGCCATGACCCTGCCGGCGATGGAGACGGTCATCTCCTTTGCCTCAAGCTCCTCCCTGGACGCGCCGGCGTGTTCCGCCGCGACGCGGCCGCAGGCGTGCTCCGGCGTCCAGCCGTTGGGATACGGGTTCACCCCTGATGCGCGCAACTCCGAGAGCTTGCTCAAACGCCGGTCGAATTCCACGCCTTTTCCTTCCACTTGACGACACCCCTCGTTCCGAAATCATGCGTCCCCCGGCACGCGCCTGGAGATGCGGATATATCTATGCGTAACTAAATAAAATTATCTTATTTAACGCGGTGAGTCAAGCTAAAAGCGGGAATTTCCACAAGGTTTTACCTTTGGGCCGCTCCGGCGCGAGTTTATCGATAACCGGCAACGGCATCCGGTAAACCTTGACAACCACGGCGCTATTTTATAAGATATACGGTAGAAGGGTCTGCTCAGGACGGTTTACACTCGCCGCGCGGCGACCCGTCAGCAGTTGCAACCGTGACGCACAAGCGCGTGCCCCGAATGCCTAACATCCTCTATATTACCGTCCGCGCCGACTACGGCGGCGGCCCGGAGCACATCCACCAGCTTATCAAAGGACTCTCGCCAAGGTTCGGCATATCCGTCGCCTGCCCCAACGAAGAGCCGTACTGGCAGGTATTTTCAAGATACGCGGACTGTATCGAGATACCCCACAGGCGGTTCTCGCTTGCGGCCTTCAACAGGCTCTATAAAGCGGTAAAGGACCGGAATATCGGCGTAATCCATTCTCAGGGCAGGGGCGCCGGCGTTTATTCAAGGCTCCTCGGGCTGCTCACCGGCGTGCCGGTCGTGCATACCTTCCAGGGCGTCCATTACCGCCATCTCGGCTTGATAAAAAAGACCGCGTACCTTGGCGTCGAGCGCGTGCTCGCGGCCATGACGTCCGTCCTGATAAATGCCTCGGAGTCCGAAAAAGAGGTCTGCGTCGAGGCCGGTCTCTACGGCGGAAAGAAGTCGCTGGTGATACCGAACGGCGTGGAGGTGCCTCCGCTTGCGCCGGGCCGGAAGGCGAAGGGGGTCTTTACGATACTCAACGTCTCAAGGCTGTCGCCGGAAAAGGGGGTTGACGTGCTCCTCGACGCCGTGTTGGCCCTCGCTGAAAAGACGCGGGAGTTCCGGGTGTTGGTGGTGGGAGACGGCCCTGAGCGCGCCGCGCTTGAGGAAAAGGCCGTTGCGCTCGGCATAGCCGATTTGGTGATGTTTCTGGGGTATGTAGATGACGTGGAGGCGCGCTTCCTGATCTCTCACCTCTATCTTACGGCCTCGCGCGGGGAGGGGATGCCGCTGACCGTGCTTGAGGCGCTGGCAAGGGGGCTTCCGGTCGTGGCCTCGAACGTCACCGGCAACAAGGATACCGTAATCAACGGCAAGACAGGCTATCTCTTTGACATCGGCTCTCCGCAAGAGGCGGCTGATAAGATATGTTCGATAATGAAGGACGACCGGCTCCGCTCGGAGCTTTCGAGGAACGCGCGTAAGGACGCGGTGGAGAGGTTTTCTTCGGAAAGGATGTGCGGCAACGTCGCGGCCGTTTATATGAGGGTTCTCGGATTGGAGGCAAAGACGGTCAGCCGCCGGCCTGCCGCCATTGCCAAGGCGGCAAAGGCCAAATAACTGAGGGTTGCCCCATGTTAGTTCGTAGGATGGGCTGAGCGTAGCGAAGCCTATCGGTTGTTACGCGCAAATGATTGATGGGCTTCGTGCCTCAGCCCATCCTACCTCGCTGCCCCCGGTCAGTCCCAGATGGATTCCGACCTTTTGTCCGCGTCTTCTTCGGCCTTTCTCCATGCAATCCCGCCCAGGTGCAGGATGCCAATAAGGCAGGCGAGGCCGCCAAAGGCGGCTCCTGCGGCGAACGCAATGAGGTGCGATATTTCCATGATGCCCGTCCGGTTGAGCGCGTCTGAGTTGCACGAGAGGATTCTACTTGGAAGATATCACAAGCGCCGGGTATTTTCAACCCTTCGCCAACTTGCCTCTGTCCTTCCTCTTTTTTAGAAAACGGAATATCCGCCGGGCTATGGACGTGGGGGGGACGCACAGGAGCGCGGCAAGGACGGTCTTTGCGCGCTTCTCGATGGCGAAAGACCTCATGTGCCATTCACGGTAGGAGGGGTCTCCAACCGCGATAAGGGCGTTGCCGACCATCCAGTTGACGTTCGCCTCCATCCCCCTCGCCTGCGCCTCGTTGAGCCAGCCGTTTTTTTTGAATTTCTCCAATACATGAAAGAGTTTCTTCTTCTCGGCTGCCTCATCCGAGCTTGCAGACCGCGCGTGAATCCTGTATCTGCCGAGCTTCTCCGGGATGCAGGCTATCCTGAACCTTCTGGCGATCCTCAGCCACAGGTCGTAGTCCTCGACCGTCCTTAACGCCGGGTCCTCATCGAAGAGTCCGGTATCGTCAAGGCACGCCTTTGTGACCATCACCGTAAGCGTGGCTATCCGGTTGCCTGAGAGGAGGTCGTCATAGCCGCGCGTGTTCATGCACTCGTCGGCCGGAAAGCGGAGCTGCCCGGCTGACGGGGTCTGCCCGAAGTCCTCGGCAAACCCGAAGCACAGGCCGACCGCCGGGTTTGCCTCCATGAAAGAGGTTTGCAGCTTGAGCTTGTCAGGGAGCCAGAGGTCGTCGTCGTCGCAAAACGCGACGTACTTGCCGCGCGCGCGGCCGATGCCGGCGTTTCTGTTGACGGCGATGATGCCGTTGTTGGCGTTCCTGAGGTAACCGAGGCGGCCATCTGCGATAGACCGGACGTATTCTTCCGTGCCATCAGTCGACATATTATCGACGATTATCAGCTCGAAGCCTTGGCAGGTCTGCGATAGGATGGAGGAGACCGTCTCCTTCAACATCCCGGCGCGGTTGTACGTGGTCACGACGACCGAGACGAGCGGCGGCTCGCCGGGTATCCTGCCTTTGCTCATCGCGCGGCCCCGAACGCCTCTTTGCAAAGCCTGAGCGTAGCGTCTATCTCGGCATCGAAGTCTCCGGTAAGGGCGAAGCCCGTGGCCTTGAGTTTGTCGATGCGGTAGTCGAGGGCAACGGACGCTTCGCCGGGCAGGGCAGGGGGGCGCTCTATGGCAGGCGTAAATCCGAGGACGGCGGCGCTCCTCGCCGCTACCCTCTCTGTCATTGCCGCGACGCTTATCGACGTTTCTCCGCCGAGGTTGAAGAGGCCGTTCCCGCACCTGTCAGGCGGAAGTTCGATGAGGTGCGCTATTGCGCGGCCCACGTCTTCGAGCGTGATAAAGTCGCGTTGCTGTACGCCTGAGCTTTTTAGCGCGAGGGCGCGGCCCTCCACGGCCTGACGGCACAGGTCATTTACAAGGAGCGTCCAGCGGTTGACCGACGGGACAACGGGAGCGCCGAATCCGTTTGAGAGCCTGACGGTTATGCCGGTAAGCCTCCGGCCGTCGTGAGCCGCGAGGACAAAGTCCTCGGCGGCGCGATGGGTGATGGCATAAGGGTGTACCGGGCGCGGGAGGGACTCCTCGGTTATCCTTCCGGCAAGCGGGGCGCCGTAGACGTGGGCGGTCGATAGATGGATGAACCGGGCTGCCCCCATGCGCTCGGCGGAGCGCAAGACCTTGAGCGTGCCAGTCCCGTTCACCTCAAGGGCGCCGACCGGGTCGTTGGCGCTGTCGATCTCGTTCATGGCCGCGAGGTGGATAATGCAGTCCGCGCCTTTACACGCATGGTCGAGGGACTCAGGCGAGGCGAAGTCCGTCTGGACAACCGAGGCGGACGGGCACCATGCGGGCGCGGATACGGCCCTGCCTCGCGTGCCGAGCCGCGTATTGAAGCCCTGTCCCGCGAGGAAGCGGCTCACCCTGCCTCCGACGTATCCGAGGCCGCCGGTTAGGAGGATGGTTTGTTTCATCTGTGCCTTATCGCCCAGTCGTACGGGATGGATGGGTCGAACGGATCGAGCCGGTCTATCTCGTCCGGCTCATGGTGCATGTCCGCGCAGTTGGCCACTATGTTCATCTCCGTGCCGACGCCCTTGAATCCGTTCCACACGAGCGGAGGCACGGTAACGAGCTGGTAGTTGTCAGGCCCGAGGAACAGCTCCTGCACCTCTCCCTTTGTCGGGCTGCCCGCCCTGTCGTCATATAGCACGAATTTTATATTGCCGTGGGGCACGGCATAGTTGAGGGTCATGCGCCTGTGTATGTGCCAGCCCTTTATCGCGCCGGGATACACGCAGGAGAAGTATATCTCTCCGAACGCCTTGAACACGGGAGAATCGTCCCTCATCATGTGCATGACCTTGCCGCGCTCATCGAGTATCTGTTTAAGAGGCGTTATCCTTACCCCGTCTATCATCCCGGCCCTCCCATAAATGTCTTTATCTGTCCCCGCGATGCCTCAAGCGCGTTTGCGCCGTTTGAGACGGCCTTATACCACGCGGCCGTCTCTGCGGCCGCCGCGTCAAAACCCCATACCGGGGCCCAGCCGAGGAGAGCGCGCGCCTTGTCGCAGTTGAGGCGGAGCGTATGCGCCTCGTGCGGGCCGGGGGCCTCTTTCGACGCCCTCACTTCGCCCTTGCCCCAGCCTTCTATTATCTTTTCGGCCAAGTCCCTGACCGTCCTTACCGCCCCGTCGTCCGGCCCGAAGTTCCACGGCCCGGAGTATTTCTGAGGCTCATTCAGCAGCCGGGCCGCAAGGAGCAGATACCCGGCGAGCGGGTCGAGGACGTGCTGCCAGGGACGGACGGCATGGGGGTTTCTGAGCTCGACGGGCACCCCGGCGCGAAGCGCCCTTATGCAGTCCGGGACGATGCGGTCGGGCGACCAGTCTCCGCCGCCGATGACGTTGCCCGCCCTCACGCTCGCCGCGCCTATGCCTTCGCGTCTGCTTAAAAACGAATCCATGTATGAGGAGAAGACCAACTCAGCCGCGGCCTTTGACGCGCTATAAGGGTCGTGGCCTCCGAGCCGGTCGTTTTCCCTGTAGCCCCAGGGCCATTCGTTGTTCCTGTAGCATTTGTCGCTCGTCACGTAGACGATCGAGCGCAGGGACTCGGTAGTCCTCGCGGCCTCGAGGACGTTCACGGAGCCGCCTACGTTGGTGTCGAAGGTCTCCTTGGGCTCGTCGTAAGAGAGCCGCACGAGCGACTGCGCCGCGAGATGGAAGAGGACGTCCGGCTTGAAGTCGTCGAAGACCTTCGTAAGCGCGCTCAAATCCCGGATGTCGCCGTCGGCGTGGCGTATCAGGCGGTTAAGACCGATGAGGTTGTAGTGGTCGTCCCCGCGCTTGGGCGGCAGGGAAACCCCCGCGACCTCTGCCCCAAGCTCATGGAGCCACAGGCAGAGCCACGAGCCTTTGAAACCCGTGTCCCCGGTGACGAGCGCCCGCTTGCCTTTGAATAGGCCGTAGAACGATTGCCGGGTCATCATATCCTTACCATTTCATCCACGGCGCCTTGCCGGCGGCGGCCAGGCCGTTGAGATACGCATAGTCCCTGTAGGTGTCCATGGGCTGCCAGAACCCGTCGTGCTCCCAGACCATCATCTGACCGTCTTTTACGAGGCCGCGCATCGGCCCCTGCTCGAAGACGAGGCCGTCGCCGGCGTCGAGGTAATCGAATATCTCTTTGCGGCATACGAAGAAGCCGCCCGATATCCTGCCTCCGGTGGCCTGCGGCTTTTCGTTGAACTCCGTCACCCGGCCAGACGGGTCGCTCATCAGTTCCCCGAACCTGCCCGGGGGCCTTACGCCCGTGACGGTCATTACCCTGCCGTGCGAGAGGTGGAAGTCAACGAGCCTTTTTATGTCGACGTCGCCGACCCCGTCCCCGTAGGTCAGGAGGAAATTGTCCTCGCCTTCAAGATATCTCCCGGCCCGCCTGACCCTTGCGCCGGTCATGGACGAGGCGCCGGTCTCGGCCAGGGTTATCTCCCAGTCGGATTCGTCATGGGCCGTGTGGTAGACGGTTCGCTTCGCCTGGCCGAGGCTCAGGGTAAAGTCCCGCGTGTGCGCCTCGTAGTTCAGGAAAAAGTCCTTTATGACCTGGCCCTTGTGTCCGAGGCACAGGACGAACTTCTTGTGGCCGTAGAGCGAATAATACTTCATGATGTGCCAGAGTATCGGGTACCCGGCCACCGGTATCATGGGCTTGGGGATGTCGTCGGCGACGTCCCTTATGCGCGTGCCCTGTCCCCCGCACAGGATTGCGACCTTCATTGCTTCCTCCTCAATTCATCCCGCAACAGCCCCGCCTCGCCGAAGGTCTTTTTCAGGCTGGCGTCCATGGCCTTCAGGGTGAACTCCTTTAAGAAACGCGCCCGCGCGTTCCGCCCAAGCCTATTGCGAAGGGCCTCGTCGGTCATCAGGCGCTCTATGGCGTCCGCAAGCGCGCCGGTATCGCCTGTCGCCACGAGGAGGCCGTCTCTGCCGTCGGTTATGGCCTCCGGGATGCCTCCGACGCTGCTTGCGGCTATGGCCTTGCCGGCCCGCATCGCCTCCAAGATACTATAAGGGAAGCCCTCTTGCAACGACGGGAATACGTAGATGTCGATCGCATCCATGAGCGCCCGCGTATCCCCCGCGTAATAGCCGGGCAGGTCTATGCGCCCCTTGAGGCCGGATTCCCTTGCGCGCCTTTCAAGCTCGTCCTGCGCGTCGCCCTTGCCGATGAGCACAAGCCTTGTGTCCGGATATCCTGCGGCAAGCCTTATGAACGCATCGAGGAGAAACGTCACGCCCTTCGCCCTGTCAGTGCGGGCGATGCAGCCTATGGTCAGCCCCTTGCCCGCGTGCGTCTTCTTTTCAGGGGCGATATCCTCCAGGCCGTTGTAGACCACCACGGCCTTGCCAATGGGCAGTCCCCTCGCCGAGGCAAGAGCGGCGGCTATGGCCCCGGCGTTTACCACCACGGCCTTTGCCGACCACCACACCAGGGCGTCGGTCGCGGCCTCGTAGACCGCGAGGATCCCGCCCCGCCTCTTCATCGGCGTGCTCACGACGCTGAGGACGGCCGGGACGCCGAGCATCCGGCTGGCCACGGTCATGGCGAGGCACGCCCTGCCGCCCGGATACCCGCCGTTGCAGCTCAAGACCGCCGTGGGCCTGAACCTGAGTATATAACGGGCCGACGCGAAGATATTATACAAAAATAAGAGCGGCTCCAGAAGGAAAAACGGCAGTCCTATGAGCCTTCGCGCAAGCGCCGGCAGGCGCGCGGCCGCGTTGTCGACGCGGGCCTTGGTGATGAAATGGACTGACCTTATATCCGCCTTGCCCGCGAGCCGGGGAGCGTCCTCCGGGTAGATGCCGCCGGGGTTCGATGTGATGACAACCGCGTCAAACTCAGCTGACAACGAATTGACCGCGTCTATAAGATAGCGGTTGCCGCCGCCGCGCGCGTAGTTTTCGGTGAAGACGAGGAGCCGTTTCAATCGGTTATCCGTCCGCCCTTTTTGCAGATCAAAAGCATGTAAGAACTGAACCAACCGGAATTTATCGAATCGAATATCCGCGGACGCCGCGCATGGCGTCCGAGCCGCAAGGCCGTCTTTACGATGAACCGTAAGGGCGTCCTTGCGCGCTCCGGCGGTATCGGCAGCGCCGGTTCGAACGACCCGATGTAGCCGAGGTATTTTATCTCAAGCCTGTGCCGTTGGGCGGCCTCTTTGAACCAATCCAGACTCATTATGCCGAGGTTGTGCTTGTCCAGTATGGTCTTATCGAGCATCGATTGCAGGGGCCGGTATATCCCCCGGAAGTTCGGCACGCCGAGCACGAGCATGGCCCCGGGCTTGCACCACTCAAGGTGGCGCGAGATTACCGCATCGACGTCGTTGAAGTGCTCGATAAAGCCGAAGGACGCGACCACGTCAAAACGCGGAGCGGGACTCAGTTTGAAGAAATCCCCGCTCAATATTTCGCCGTAATCGACGCCGAGCATGCCGAGGTTCCTGATAGTCGCGCTCATCCCGGCCTCGGAATACTCTATGCCGCTCGGCTTTAGCCCAAGCTCTTTTGTCATGAACACGAGCCACTTGCCCGGGGCGCACCCGATCTCAAGGGCGCTGCCCGCGCAACCGGCGAGATGCTTCCTGAGCGCGGCGGCAAGGCATCGGTCAAAGGAGTCCTTCTCGTCCACTTCGCTGGGCAGCCTCAGCTTCGCCCAGTATGCGTCCCAGAACCTGGCGTCCGTCAGTTCCACTCTAAAAGCCCCCGGCAATGGCCTCGACGCTCTCTTTAAGGCTCACAGACGGCGTCCAGCCCGTCTCCTCGCGCATCTTCGCGTTCGCCCCGTAGATGTCGTCTATATCGGCATCCTTGACGCGCTCAGGGTCTACGGTCACGGAGACCTTCAAGCCGGCCGTCTCTATCATCATCTCAAGGATCTCCCGCATTGAAACCGACGTCCCGGAGCAGATATTGTAGGTCTCGCCGCTCCTACCCTTATCCGCCAGACCGGCGAGCGCGGAGCAGGCGTCGGTCACGTCTATGAAGTCGCGCCTTGGTTTGAGGTTTCCGACCGAAAGCGCCGGCGGCAGTTCCCCGGCCTTGATCCGGCGCAATTGTTCCGCGAACGCGCCTATGGAGAGGCCGGGGTGCGCGCCCTTTCCCATGACGTTGAATATCCGTCCAATTATCACGTCAACGCCCTGCGCCGCGTAATACCGCGCAACGGCCGTCTGCCAGACCTTTGACACGCCGTAGGGAGAGACCGGGTTGGGCGCTTGCGTCTCGGTCAATGGAAGGTCGCAAGGCGATACCCTGCCGTATTCCGCGGCGGAACCCGGCACCACGACCCTTGCGTCCAACCCGGCCTCTTTTACCGCCTCAAGCACGTTGATTGTGGCCTCGACGTTGCCCCTGTAATGTCCTTCCCAGTCTTTGGAAAATATCACGCCCGCGAGGTGAAAGACCACGTCCGGCCGTATCTCCTTGAATGCGGCGCAAACCGCCTCCCTTTGCAGGAGGTCGATGGAGAGCGGATGCGCCGCGCCTTCCGGCGGCCTTATGTCCAATGAGAAGAGCCTTGCGCCGGGATGCGTTGCGGCGATGTGCGGCCCGAGGCGCGTCCCGATGAACCCGGCGGCGCCGGTTATGACGATGGTCTTACCGTTCATGCTTGAATGCGTATACCGTCCCGAATCCCGCCTGAAGCGCGTCGTGCGTAATCATTACCACGACGAGGGATTCGGAGAGCCTTTTTATGGTGGAGAGGAGTTCGGCCTTGCGCCCCTCGTCGAGTCCGGCGGTCACCTCGTCGAGTATGAGTATGTCGGGCGCGGCGGTCAGCACCCGCGCTATGCCGAGCCGCCTCCTCTGTCCGCCTGAGAGGGACCTGCCGCCTTCGGCAATGACCGCGCCGAGCCCGCCCATCTCCTCCACGAACTCCTCGGCCCCGGCCTGACGAAGGCGCTCGGCAAGCCATGCGTCGTCAACATGGGAGCCGAGCGACGCCGCAAGGTTTTCCCTCACCGTGCCGTGGAAGAGGTGTATGTCCTGAGTAACATAGCCCACCTTGGGCCGGTATTCCAGAGAATTATATGCGTTGCCGGACTCCCCCACGTAGGAGACCGCGCCTTCGGCGGGCCGGTATAGTCCGGCTATCAGGTTTGCGAGGGTCGTCTTCCCCGAACCCGAAGGCCCCATCATTATGAGCGGGCTCCCCACGAAGGCGCTCAAACTCATCCGTTTTACGCCCGCCTTTTCGTTATACATGTACGAAGCGTCCTTTACCTCTACGCCCCGTATCTTCTCCGGCACGGCCTTTTTAACGGGTTCCTGGCGTATTGAGAAGAGGGCGTGGACCGGCGTTATCGACCCGGCGTAGCCCGTGAGGTTGCCGACGTTGGACGTGAGCTGGTTCAACTGGGCGAGCGCGCGCGCGCCTATCACGCCTACCCCGGCCATGACCGTCATCAACTCCTGGAGCCTTATGCCCTTGTGCGCGGCCCAGCCGTATCCGGCGGCAAGAACTGCTACTGGCAGGAGGACGTTGAAGGCGTATATGACGGCGCGCAGGTTCCACCACCTGACCTCAAGCTGGGTGAGCCTTTTCTGATTCCTGAGCCCCTGCTCCACGTGATGGGCGGCGTTGCCCTCGACCTTTATCTGGAAGAGCCCGTGGAGCCTCTCCGTGACGTTCGCGTAGAACCCCTGGCGCTCGTCGACGAGTTTTTCCGCGGCCTTTGCCTGAAGGCTGAACAGACGCCTGAGCACGATGAGCACCGGCGCGCCTATTATGAGAAAGAGGATAGACACGTCGAGGCTGACGGTCAGCGCGATGATGGAGAGCACCAGCACGGTAAGGCCGCTGTATAGCGCCCGCGCGCCGGACATGAAGTATTTCGCCGCGTTGGACGCCTCTTCCGTGACCGCGCCGACCCTCTCGCCGACCCTGATGGAGCGCAGCTCCTCCCAGTCCCCGGCCATTACGGACGAGAAGCCCTGCTCCTGGATGATCCTGCGCGCCGACGCCTCGAAAAAGCCGTCCATGGCCGTGTACGCGAACATGAGGGCGACCCTCAGAAGAAAGAGCGCCATCAAGGCCATGTAGAGCGCGGCGTAATCCGGCGCGATGCCGAGGCCGGCAAGGACGCCGGTAACGAGGTCCATTACGGGCGCGCCGCTCTCAAGCGGGGTCTTGCCGGTCACGAGGTCTATGAGGAGGACGAGGCTCACGCCGTCAATGGCGGCGTTGAGCACGGCAAGCCCGTAGTAGACGGCGAGGGCCGCGCCGGTCCTGGCCTTCAGGAGCCTGCAACGCCGCGCTATGAAGAGCGCCTGGTCCATGCGGAGGTCTTTAAGCATCAGACATTGTCCCATCCGTTTATTACGCCAGCTATCCGCTCCTGAACCCGTCCGTCGAACGCCGCGTGCCTTGCAAGCGCGGCCTCCGGCGGGCCGTCCAGCTTCATATCGAGCAGTCCCTCGACCTTCCGCTCGAATGCCTCGTAACCCTTGTCGGCGGAGTCGAGCTGAAAGCGTCCGTCCTCGCAGAGGCTCTCGTTGGCGCGGCCCGAGTAATTGACGAAGAGCGTCGGGACGCGCATCCTGAGCGCCTCGAAACCCATTGTCGACTGGAAGTTTATAGCGAGCCTCGCGGCGCGGACGTTCGCGTAGCTCTCTCCGGCGCCGGAATTCTCCAGTATCTCAATGGACTCTGAGAAGTGTTTTTTCAATATGGACAGCACGGCGTCCTTCCGGCCGCGATCGTCTCCGTACGGCCTCAGTTGATACGCTATGCGCAGCCCCTTATGCCGCGTTTTGAACCTGTTCAGATACGAAAGCGTAATCTCTTCCGAGACGGCAACGTCCGGGGCGAGGCCGCCGTAATGCGGAGGCGCGAGCGTGCCGTTGTCGATGTAGACGATATCGTATTCGCCGAGGTGGACTCCCTTGAGCCTCTCGTAATGGAGGTTGAGCGAGAGCGAGCCGGCCGGGTATATGCTCCGCGCGTGGTATCTCATGGGCTTCAAGAGGTCCGCATAGAATCTTCCGAAGACGAAGTATGCGTCCACCATGCCGAATGCCCAGCTTGGATGATACCCTCGCTCGCCGTTTTGCACGGCGATAAGCCTCTTGCCGCCGTTTTGCCTGAAGGCGATATAGCGCGCCGGGTGGTTAGAGTCGTCGGCGTATGTAACGAAGCGCTCGCACGGGTAACGCTTGAAGTAGCCGTCGAACGCGGCATAGATATTGAGGGCGTTCCTGTAAGCCCGCATTATATCCAGCCCGCTTGTAAGGCGGAAGATATGGAGGGCGATCCATGCGAACGGACAGATTAGAAAGAGCAGGAGCGAGCGCCTGGACATGCTCGCGTCCGCCGGCTCCGTCGTGTAAAAGCCGTTGATATTGCCCCGGTATCTCGGCGTCACGCGCTTGGTTCCGGCGAGTCTGCCGTAGATGACCGCGTAGCGCGTCCAGAAGTATTCCTCGTCCGGCGTATCCACGCTGTACCGCGTCGCGGCCTCCCTTCTCCAGAAGAGTTTCTTCGACGCGATGAGATGGAACGGCAGGAGCAGGACGCCGAGATGCGTCTTCGCTGCCCCTTCATGGACGCGCTGCGACGAGGCTATGCTGGAGGCGTATATCTTCTTTATCAGGAAGTCGAGTTCGTCCTCGGCGCACCGCGTATAAAACCTGAGCGCCCGGAAGATGAACTTGGACCTGTGCCTCTCGGCGAACTCCTCGGCCTCATCAACGAACGCGATCCTTGGGTCTTTAGCAGGCTGCTGAAAAACGCCCATCTGCCTCGTCGTCATCGCCGCTCCTCGACGCCTCGCATCTGGACGTTTTTGAGCAGCATGCCTAAATTTGAGTTTTTCAACGATCTGTTAGCTGACAAGGGTTTTACCCCTCCCTGGCGCATCCCTCAGGTGTTGGGCGACTATCTCCCACGTCGTCGCATCGGAGGCGGCGCGGGATTTTACGTATTGATATTTGTAAGCCTCGAACCGCTTTCCCTTATGAGCCGAGGGGGCGAGGCTCAACCTGTCCGTGGCCGAGGCGTCGTCAATATTAACGGAGACGACGCCGAGGGCGGCGGCCATCGCGTCGATCAGGCCGTCGGCCCTCCGCTCCACCATCTCTTGCGTCTTGGCAAGGATGAGGGGTTTGTCGAACAGGACGGCGAAACTCACGGCGGTGCTTGAGTGCGCCACAACCATCGAACTCCTCGCTGCGAGTTCGATGGTCTTGCCCTTTATCATTTCCCTGTTGCCGAAGGCGTTCGGCGTGTCTTCATAGTTTGCACGCGGGTGCGCCGCTATGACGACCCTGAGCCCGGTCTTTTTTTCGATCATGTCGAAGAAGGCGTTCATGGATTTGAAATAACGCTCCTCTCCTATTGGCCTTATGCCGAGTATGGCAAAGTCCGGGTGTCTTGTGGCGGCCTCGTCAATGAAGACGCATATACGCTCGGAGCGCGGGGCGTTGAAGCCGATGCCGCGCATGTAACCGAGGTAGGCGTCATGATCGAACGAGTGGATGGGCACGACGCAGGACCTGTCCATGCCGCTCCATGCGAGATACCGCTCAAGCGTGCCGGATTCGCCGGAGAAGATGCCCGCGGGCAGCGGGTATGCAATGGCGCGTCTCGTGAGGACGCGGATGACCCTTCTTGCGAGAAACCCCAACAGCTTTTTCGGGTCCGCCGCCCTGCGAAGCCTCATGGATAGGCGTCTTCCCGGCCCGGGTTCCGCGTCGATGCCGCTATAGGGCAGGGGGCCGCTTGAGACGATATAGTATCTTGCCCCGTGTATTTTAAGAAGTCTGTATACGCGCTCGGTGGGGTAGTCTATGCCGTTCGGCCCGGTTAGATAGTCCATGAAGGCCGCGCAGGGGGCGGCCTCTTTTATGCCCGCGTCGAGGCCGCGGTAGGACGCGAACCTTTGCGCATAGCCGCCGTCAACGGCTTCTTTCAAGACGGACGGGTGCCTCCGCAGCGCGTCTTTATTCAAGAGCATGGAGAGGTCGAAGACCCTGACCCCGAAGCCCGCGCCCTTGAGATACTCAAGGCCGAACTTTGAGACGTCCCGCGCCGTTATCGGCCATGGCACCATGAATATTATCTCGTCTACCAAGCCGTCAAACCGCCGTCTACGATGATGTTCTGGCCATTTACGTAGGATGAGGCGTCGGAGGCCAGGAATAAGAGCGCCCCGGCCATCTCCTCGGGCAGGGCCATGCGCCCCATCGGAACCCTTGCGCTGTATTTTTCCGCGAACACGCTGTTCTGTCCGGAGGAGACGCCTCCGGGGGTGAGGGTATTCGTCCTAACGCCCTTTGCGCCCCAGTACGCGGCCAGATACTTCGTCATGGCTATGACCGCGACCTTAGTCGCCGAATATATGAGCGGCGTGTTTATCGCGCCTCCGAGTTCCTCATACCACGAGCCCTCATAGATGCGCTGGTCGGGCGCCGCCACCCCGTAGATGGAGCTTATGTTGACGATGCTTCCCTTGCCCCGTTCCGCCATTGACGGCCCAAGCTCGCGGACGGCCAGGAATATCCCCGTCACGTTGACCGCCATGACGCGGTTCCAGTCTTCGACCTTGAATTTATCGAGCGGCGCGAAGAACCCCGGGGACTTCGTGGCCGCGTTGTTGACGAGCACGTCAACATGCCCGTATTTATCGAGGATGCGCTTAGCCCATGCCTTTACCGACGCCTCATTGGAGAGGTCGACTGAGAGCCCGACGGCCTCGATCCCGGTTGAGGTTGTTATCTCCGAGGCCAATTTATCGCATCTGCCCGCGTCGATGTCTGCCGCCACCACTTGCGCCCCGGCCTCGGCCAGCCGTAGGCAGTAGAGGCTTCCGAGTATGCCCGCGCCGCCCGTGACGACCGCGACCCTGTCCTTGAGACTGAATCTATCCAATGCGTTCGTCATAAGATGTCCTTGTAAAGGGCGTTGCGCCTGTCGGTCTTCAAGGGGAAGGATGCCCTGTATTTTTTGACCGCGTCAACTTCTATCGCCGCGCTTACGATGCCCTCCTTGCCGCTCAATTCCTGAATTATATTGCCCTCGGGATCGACGAGCATGGAGTCGCCCGAATAATGCTCTGCGCCGATGTCGCCCGCGCAGTTCACGCCCGCCACGTAACATTGGTTCTCGATGGCGCGCGCCGCGAGGAGCGTCCTCCAGTGCGCCGCCCTTGCGCCGGGCCAGTTCGCAGCGACGACAATAAGGTGGGCCTCTCTTGAGGCGGCCTGAAAGACCTCTGGGAATCTGAGGTCATAGCAGATGAACGTGGAGACGTTGAAGCCGCCGAGGCTGAAGCGGCAGAGCGCGTCCCCGGGGGCGAAGAACCTCTCCTCGTTGGCGAATGAAAACGGGTGGAGTTTCACGTAGTCGGACAGGACGTCTCCAGTGCGCGAGACGACGGTGTAGTGGTTCTTTGCCCGTCCCTCGAACGCCTCCACCCAGCCGAAGCCGATGGCCGTCTTGCAGCCCTTTGCAATCTCCGCCATGCGCCCGGCGGACCCCCTGTCAGGCTCGGCGGTCTTGCCGATGTTCATTGAGAAGCCCGTAAGGGTCATCTCAGGGAAGCAGACGAGTCCGGCCCCGGCCCCGGCGGCCTCGCGCGCGAACCCTTCGGCCCTGGCGAGGTTCGCCTCTTTATCCTCCCAGGCTATGTCAAGCTGAACGAGGGCTACCTTCATCAATTCCGCTTCCTGAACACAGGTTTTATCGCCCGCCCCGAAAGGTATTTTTCCACGCCTTCGTCAAGCGCCTTTTTATAGACCGAAAGGCTCTTCCTGCCGGCCTCAAGCGCCATTGTGATTTCGTTGTCCTGATGCGCGTAAGCGACGGCGACCCACGGCATGAGGACGCCGTTCTTTATCATCTCTTGAACGAAGAGCGTCCTGAATTCGAGCGAGACCTGTTTGTTTTTGCCCATGGTGATGAAGTTAGGGGAGCAGGGCAGTCCTACGAATTGAAAATAATCCGATATCCCCATCTCCGCCGCTATCGCGTTCATGCCGTCAACGAGCCTCTTGCCTGAGCGCCATATCCCGCCTATTACGTCAAGTTCCTGATAGACCTTGAGGGTCTCGACGAACGCGCCGAGGCCGCACATCTCGGCCCCGTGCGTCGTTGATATGAGAAATACCCGTTCTCCCTCGTGGCGGATGCCGCCAAGTTCCATTATCTCTCTCCTGCCCCCGAGCGCGGCCACGGAAAATCCATTGGCCATGCCCTTGCCGTAGGTGACGAGGTCGGGCGCGGCCCCGTAATGCTTTGCCGCGCCCTGTATGTGCCAGCGGAAACCCGTTATCATCTCGTCGAGTATGAATACGGTCTTATGTTTAACGCACAGCTCCTTTATCTTTTGAAGGAACCCGCCCTTCGGTTCTTCGGTGGTGGCAGGCTCCAATATGACGGCGGCGATGTCATCCGGGTGCGCCTCGAAGAGCGCCTCAAGAGAGGCGATTGAGTTATAGGTGAAATCGAGCGTCAGGCCCCTGTATTCCTCCGGCACCCCAGCGTTCATTACCGTCGAGCCGATGAACCAGTCGTCGAACGAGAAGAACGGGTGCTGGCCGCACTTGGCGACAAGGCGTCTGCCCGTGTATGCGCGGCTGAGTTTCACCGCGGCGGTGGTGACGTTCGAGCCGTTCTTTGCGAACTTGACCATCTCGACCCACGGTATGAGCGAGCAGAGCGCCTCGGCGGCCTCCACCTCTATCTTCGAGGCCCGCGTGAGGTTGTTGCCGTTCCGTATCTGCGCTATGGCCGCGTTAGATATCCGCTCGTAATCGTAGCCCACCGTGACGGCGCGCAGGGCCATGCCGAAGTCGAGGAACCTGTTGCCTTCGAGGTCCCAGACGAATGCGTCCTTGCCGCGTTCCAGCACCGGCGGCGCGTTCTCCGGGTACCCGTCGTCGGCCCTGCTGTATGTGTGCGCGCCCGCCGGGATGAATTCGTGCGCCTTCTTCTGATATTCCTTGTTAAGCCCCATGCCGCCCTCTCTTTCAACGTTCTTTCGGAAGTTCGTCCAATATTCCACCGCGACCTTCGAGTTTATCTCGTAGAGGCGCTTGGAGAGAACTCCGTTTACTATCTCCTCGTCCGGCGCCGCGTCAATCCTCTCGCCGAGGTCTTCGATCACCGCCTTGAAAAACGCGAAGTCCTCGTCATAATCGAGCGTGAACCTGAGCCGGTCGTCGCCAACCGCGAGCGGGATATCGATTGTTTCAAGCGCCGCCCCGTTGAATATCCTGCCCCATCCCGTCTCAAGCGCGGCGTTCGCGCGCCCTTCAAGCGACCGTTCGAGGAACGCCCTGGCGTAGCCGAACGAATTCATGCCGAAGGGCAGCCCTTCCGTCTTTACATGCCCGGCCCCCTTGCGCAGCGCGTCGTATACGAGCCTCACGCCCCTTGCCGAGCAGAGCACGTCGTCGCCGTCGACCGAGACGATATTGCCGAGGCCGAGTTTGCGCGCCGCCTGAAGATGGCGAAGCGGTATGTTGTTTATCGAGCCGTAAAATACGGAGACGCCCTTGTCCGCAAGCGCCTCGAACGCCCTGTTCTCCTCTTCCGTGGTCGTGGCTATCACTATTACGGCGGAGCCGTCCGCTATCTCCTTTTGGAACTCCCGCGCCATTCTCCCTATCAGGTAGGAGAGGAGCGGGCTTCCGTTTACCTGAAGCAGGTGTTTCTGTTTAAGCCGCGTGGAGCCGAGCCTCGCGGTTATCAGGATGCCGGTTTTCATCCCTCGAACCCCACAAACCTCCCAGTGCGGTCCGACTCCTCTATGGCGTAGAGGAGTTTGAGCACCCTGTGGTCGTTCTCCATAGTGTTGAGGAACGGTCTCTTGCCTTCGATTGCCTCGACGAAGTTCCTTACCTCGTCTATGTACATGTTCTCGCCGATGTTCGGGTTGTAGCCCGGCTCCGCGCCCTTCATTTCGTAGCCGAACTCCTCCCACGCGGGGCTTGCCGGGTCGTATAACTTCACGCGGTTTACGTCCCAGTCCCAGAGGAGCTGTTTTTTATCGCCGTTTACGAGGAGCCTCCTTACGGCGCGGCGCGACACCACGTCGACGGTGACGGACGCGAGAAACCCGTCGTAGTCGAGGAGGAAGTTATAGGTGTCGTCTATGGAAGGCGCGCCTGCTATCTCTATCGTCTTTCTGAAGTTTCCGCAGACGCGCTTGGGAAAGCCGAATACCCGCGTAAGCCACGACATCTCGAACGGTACTATCTCCCTGCCCCCGCCGGTCGCCGGGTTTGAGACGTAGTAATCGCCCACGGCCTCGTACGTATGCCAGTCCGGCAGGTATTGGCCGGAATGGAGGATGACGTTGGACACCTTGCCCAGGGCATTGGTCTCGATTATCTCGGATATCTTTTTTATCGCCGGATGATACAGGAGCGTCGCCGAGGGCGCGGCCACGATGCGCGAGGCGGCCAGGGCCTTCTTTATCTCATCCATGTCCGTGTCGACCACGGACGCCTCGACGAAGAAGGGTATCCTGTTCTTTATGGCCTCCTTCATATAGACGTGGTGCGCGTCGGGCGGCACGCTTATGATGAACGCGCCGGGCCGGGCGTCCCTCATGGCCTCGCCGAACGAGGCGAAGGTCTTGACGCCGTATCTCCCGGCGGCCTCGGCGCGTCTGTCTTCTCTCGCGTCGAACCCGAAGACCTCGGCGTGGCCGAGGCCGCGCAGGCACCTGATGCGTCTTTTTCCCATGGAGCCTAAACCTATTACGAGGAACCTCATCCCGTTAAAACCCCTCCTCGAATATATTGGCGAACTCGGCGTTGGCCCGCTCAAGGTCGTCGAGCCTGCCTATGTCGAGCCAGTACTCGCGTATCGGGAATACCGCCGCCTCCTGTTTCTGCTCAAGGAGTTTCTTGAAAAGGGCGGGCATGTCGAACGGCGTATCCCTGGGTATCTCCTTTAACACCTTCGGCTCGATAACGTAGATGCCAGCGCTCACGAAGAACCGCTGAACGGGTTTTTCCTCTATGCTCACGAGCCTGTGCCTGTCGACCTTAACGACGCCGTAGGGTACCTGAAAGTCGTAGTTGCGCACGCACATGGTTGCCGCCGCGCCCGACTCCGCGTGAAAGTTCAGGAGGTTGGCGAAGTTCACCCTGGTGAGCAGGTCTCCGTTCATGACGAATATGGGTTTGTCGAACCTGCCCGCGAGCATGGAGAGCGACCCTGCCGTGCCGAGCGCGCCGTTCTCGCGGATATAGTCTATCTTCACGCCCCAGTCCGACCCGTCGCCGAAGTGGTCTTCTATCATTTCGGCCTTGTAGTTTATGGAGATGTAGAACCGCTTCAGGCCGTATTCGACGAAGTTCTCGATTATGGTCTCAAGTATCGGTTTGTTGCCGACCTTTATGAGAGGCTTGGGCGTGGAGTCGGTGAGGGGACGGAGCCTGCTGCCGAGCCCGCCCGCCATGAGGACGACCGCGTTGTCGCGCTCCGCGTCCACGATTACCTCGTCGAGGAGCTGGAGCCCTACGAGGCGGCCGTCGCCGTCCACTATGGGAATCTGGTGGATGGACTTCGCCTTCATTATGGATAGGACGGTGGAGCGGGCCTCGTTGTGCTTGACCGTGGTCGGGGCCGGGTTCATGATTGTTTCGACCGGGTCCGCGAGCGTCGTGCCCTTGAGTATGGCGCGGCGCACGTCGCCGTCGGTGACGGTGCCCTTGAGGACGCCGTCCGCGTCCGCCACGAGCGCGATCTGCGCGCCGCTCTTGTCGATTATCTCTATCGCCGCCTTCATTGAAGTCCGGGGCGTGGTTACGACCTTCCTCCAATCCTTCATCTCTCAATCTCCCGCGCTGAGACCTCTCAAAAAGTCCGTCTGCTTCGTTGACTTCGTCGCTCCTCACTGCGGCGTATACGCAAAATACGCCTCATTCGTCGCTCCTCGTCGCCTCACATCCGGAGCTTTTTGAGAGGTCTCACGAGTTTTTAAAGTTTTCGCGCCGGAACCCCGGCAACCGTCGCGCCGCTCTCCACGTCTTTTGTTACTACCGCGCCGGCGGCGATCAACGCCCACTGGCCGATAGTCAGATACTGTATGACGGTCGCGCCCGCGCCGATGTGCGTCCCGTTGCCGACGGCGACCCCGCCGCAGAGCGTGGCCCCCGGGGCGACGTGCGCATGGCCGCCTATCACGCAGTCATGGTCTATTGCCGCGCCGGTATTCACTATGGCGTTTTGCCCGATGACCGCGCCCGTCTGAATGACCGCGCCCGCCATTATCTGGCAGCCTTCGCCGAGCCGCGCCTCAGGCGCTATGACGGCGGACGGGTGTATGACCGTTGCAAAACTGAAACCCTTTGCCTTGAACCTCGCAAAGACCTCTTGCCGCCTTGTGGGCGTTCCGGTTGAGCCTATCCCATTGACCAACAGGACGCCCCCGGCCGGGCGTTGAGAGACCGCCTCGTCGCCGCCGATTATCGGCACGCCGAGCAGCTCTTGTCCGTGCCTTGAGGCGTCGGCGTCGGTTACGCCGATGACCTCGGCGGAGCGCAGCCTCAGCGCGTCAATCAACACCTTCGCGTGTCCGCCGCCGCCGATAATGATAATTGGTAGGTTCATCTCTTTAACGCGGGCGTTCCATGTCTGCCCCCGAACTCTCAAGAGGCGCCCCGCTTTTAACGCGGGCGTTCCATGTCTGCCCCCGAACTCTCAAGAGGCGCCCCGCTTTTAACGCGGGCGTTCCGCGCCGACATCCGAACTTTTAAGAGGCGCCCCGCTTTCCACCGGCTCGTCTTTGCGGAACGCCCTTGGAGCCGTCTTGCCGAGCATCTCCCAATAAAAAAGAGGGGAGAGGCCGGTGCCAGGCCGCTTGACGGCCAGGTTCTCCTCGGTGAAGACCTCGCCTTTTTTTATATCGCGGCCAGCCACGAGGCTCTTCCTCGCAACGCCCATGTTCTGCGCCTCAGACGGCGCGGGCGCTTTTTCGCCGGTCCCAAGGGCGGACTCGATCTGCCTTATCGAACGGACCATCTCTTCCAACCCATCCGGCTCAAGGGAGGCCCTGTGGTCAGGCCCCGGCAGACCCCTGTCGAGCGTCACGTGCTTTTCTATCACGCAGGCACCGAGCGCGGCGGCGGCTATGGCGACGGCGATGCCCTCGGTATGGTCTGAAAGCCCGACCGGCAGCCTGAACGCGGAGCGCATAGTCTCCATGGCCCGGAGGTTCACGTCCTCGAATGGCGCGGGATACTCGGTGGTGCAGTGCAGGAGCGTTACCTTTCCGCCAAGCGCCTTTTTCCCGGCCTCGCCCTCATAAGCCTCCCGGAACCCGTCTATGGACGGGGCGTTTCCCTGCCTCGTATAACCGAACGCCAGCACCCCGAGGCCGGTCTCTATCTCCGTGAGCGTGGACATGCCCGTTGAGAGGATTATGCGCGTGCCGGTCCTCGCGGCCTCCAATAACAACGGGGCGTTTGTTATCTCGCCCGAAGGGATTTTTAATACCGGCAGCGCGAACCGCTCCGTCAGCATGGCCACGCTCTTTAGATCGAAAGGCGTCGAGAGGAACTGGATGCCGCGCATCTTTGAATGCGCTATAATCTCCGCATGGGCGGCCTCGTCAAGCTCCAGCCGCTTCAACATCTCGAACTGGGTCTCGCCGTTGCCCGTGGCCTCTATCTGGTACCGGGCCTTGTCCGCCGAGGCGCTCACGAGGGCCTCGGCCCTGAAGGTCTGAAACTTCACGGCGTCCGCGCCCGCGCCAGCGGCCGCGTCGATGAGCCGTTTTGCCATCTCCATGCTGCCGTTGTGGTTCACCCCGGCCTCGGCGATTATGTATGCCCGCGGCGCCCTCATCTCTTGCCCGGCCCGCTCAAGCGGGCTTTTATAGCGCGTTTTATCCTGCGCCCTGCCACTCCGAGCGCGTAGGAGCCGTATTCAAGCGGCCTCTTCTTCAAATAGTTATGCGTCGCCGCGAAGTGGAGTCTGCGCCGCTGGGCAAGGAATTCCGCGTCGCCCATCTCCGTCATGTTGAGAAGGCCGCCAGCGAGGTTATAGCCGGAGTCGAGCCTCAGGAGATAATCCTCTTCGTCTTTTATCAAACCCTTTTGCAGGCAGTCCTGATATAGCCGCGTGCCGGGGATCGGCGTTGTGGTGAAACTTATGAACGGATGGTCTATCTCCTCGAAGAAACGGATGGTGGCGTCGACCGTCTTCGCGTTCTCGCCCGGATAACCGTACATATACTGGATTATCGGCGTTATGCCTATCTCCTGAGTGAGTTTGATGGCCGGGACTATCAATTCCGCCTTGAGCCTCTTGTTCATAGCGTCGAGGATCGACTGCGTGACCGATTCGACGCCGTAGCCGACCTCTATACAGCCCGCGTCCTTCATTGCGGTCAGTATCTCCCTGTCCACCTGGTTTATCCTGCCCTGGCACGACCATGTCACATCGAGTCTTTTAAGTTCCTCGCAGAGTTGAAGCGTCCTTTTTTTGTTGACGAGGAGGAGCTCGTCGTTGAATTGAAGGTGGTTGACGCCGTATCTCTCCTTCAGCCCGGCAATCTCCTCGACGACGCCTCCGATGGAGCGCAGCCGCATCCCCTCGAACGTCTTGGAGCAGTAGTTGCAACTGTAGGCGCAACCCCTGCCAGCGAGTATGTCCGCGGTCCGCCTCGGAACGTCCCTTGTCGCGGAACTCACCCTGTGCGACCTCTCGAAGGCGGCGCTATCGAGTATCTTCTCGAACGCGAAGAGTTCCCTGTTGGGGAATCCGAGGGAGTCGAGGTCCGTTACAGCCTTCCTCGGAGGCGTTGCCGTTATCCCGCCGTCTTTTAAGACGGCGACGCCTTTGACGGTATCGAGCCTGTCAAAGTTCTGAAGCAGGTCTACGATGGTAAGCTCCCCCTCCCGGAGCACGCAGACGTCGACGCCGGTCTTTTTAAGTATTATGCCGTGGCTGAACGTCGGCCCGGCCCCGCCGCATATTATCGGGACGTTGGGATAACGCCCCTTGAGCCGCAGCGAGAGTTCCTTGAGATATTTATACTGAGTCGCATACGCGCTTATGCCGAAAAAATCAAAGCCCGCGAAGCCGGCCTTATCGAGCGCCTCATCCACGGAATACTGCATGCCCCACAGGTCTATGGCCTCGTGGCCGATGCCCGCGTCGGCAAGGCAATTGGAGATGTAGCCGAGCCCGAGCGGGTAGGATGAGGGCAGCCTTGATAGGCCGTCCCCGTAGAAGTGCGGAAGCTGTATGAGCGCGATCTTCATGCGATGTCGTGGAACTTCTTTGTCAGGATGCCGCCGAGGTCAACGTCCCTCAACACGTCTTTTATCCGGCCTGACGTTAAGCCGTCCCCGTAAGGCGGAATAGACGCTTCGAGCGTCTTTTTGAACTCAGGGGAGAGCGCCTTTTTAATCGCCGCCGCTATCGCGTCCGAGGTCTCGGCGCAGTCTATGACCGAGGCGGCCCTGATGCGCCCCTTCTGGCGGTCTCCGACGTTCACGGCTGGCCTTTTCATGGCCGGGGCTTCGATTATCCCGCTCGATGAGTTGCCCACGACGCAATCAACGAGGCTCATCGCGCTCAGGTATTTCAGTTGGCCGAGGGACGTTATTGCCTTGACCCTCTCAGGGTTCGCGGCGGCGTAAGCGTCTATCTCCCGCGCTATCACGCGGGATGCCGTGTCCGCGTTCGGCTTTGTGAAGATTACACCGGCCTCTGGAAAGCGGCCAAGGGCGGATATAAGCTCGCGCATCGCAATGGCCGGGGTCTCGGCGCTTAGCGTCACAGGGTGATAGGTCACGAGGAAGTTGACCTTGCCGAGCCTCCACGCAAGCGCCTCCTCAAGCTCCGGTCTTGAGAGGAGTTTGAGCCGCTTTATATTGTCGAGCCCCGGCGCGCCGAAGTTGAAGACCCGCTCCGGCGCCTCCCCCATCTGTATGACGCGCCTTTTGTAAGGCTCGGCTGCGGTGAAGTGCAGGTGGGACATCTTGGTTATGGCGTGCCTTATGTATTCGTCGATCGCGCCTTCGGTCGTCTCTCCGCCGTGTATGTGCGCCACTGGTATCCGCGACGTCATTGCGGCCTGCGCCGCCGCCAGCATCTCGTATCTGTCCCCGAGGAGAACGAGCACGTCGGGCGAGAGGCGGGCGAGCGCGTCGGCAAAGCCTATCGTCCCAAGCCCGATGGATTTGGCTATGCCAACCGGCGTGTCGCTCGATAGGAGCATCTCGACCTTTTCGTCGATGGCGAAGCCGTCTTCCTCTATGACCCTGTAAGTCAGGCCGAACTCCGGGGAGAGATGGGAAGCCGTGGCGATTATCTGGAGGTCGAGGCCCGGGTCGGCCTCGACCTCCTTCATAAGATAGTAGAGGAGGCCGTATTCGGCGCGGCTGCCCGTGACTATGCAGACCCTCCGTTTACGCACGGTCTGCCCCCAATGCCGCGCTGCTCGGTATGTTTATGAGCCTTCTCTCGATGGATTCGGCCACCGGCGTGTCCATCCCCGGACATCCCTTGAACATGGGAAGCCTCTGCATGAGCGTCCATGCGGGCCGGGTCGTGATGCCCTCGGCGTTCGTAAGCTCAAGGAGCCTGTCGCGCTCATGCGCGAAAGACTCGTCAAGGAGGATGGCGTTGAGCCAGTAGTTGCTCCTGGCGAAGGCCGGTTCCGTAAAAAACCGCACGCCGTCCATGCCCTCGAACGCGGCGCGGTACCTCTCGGCGAGTCTCCGTTTATCGGCCAGGAATTCAGTCATGCGCTCAAGCTGGGCGCAGCCTATGGCCGCGTTGACGTTCGGCATCCTGTAGTTGTATCCGGCCATGTCGTGCGCTATGGCCCACCTGTGCGCCACCCTCGCGGTGGTGGTTATGTGCTTGGCGAGGCGTCCGAGTCCCTCGTCGTTCGTAAGTATGGCCCCGCCCCCGCCCGTGGTGATTATCTTGTTGCCGTTGAAGCTGAGGGCGGACAACCTGCCGAACGTCCCGGTGTGAGCGCCCTTGTAGAACGAGCCGAGCGACTCTGCCGCGTCCTCGATAAGGGTGAGGTTGAAACGCCCGCAAAGCTCCATGAGCGCTTCGATGTCAACCGGGTGCCCGAAGGTGTGCATGGGCACGACGGCCTTTATCCTCCTGCCGGTGCGCTTATTCATGCAAGGGCCGCCGGAGACCGTTGTTATCTCTTTCAGGTGTTCCTCAAGCCTTCGCGGGTCGAGTCCGAGCGTGCGCTCCGAACTGTCCGCAAGGTGCGGCACCGCGCCGCAATAGGTCACGGCGTTGGCCGTGGCCACGAAGGTAAGCGCCGGGATTATGACCTCGTCATCGGGTTCCACCCCGGCAAGTTTCAGGCAAATGTGAAGGGCCGCCGTGCCGTTTACCACCGCCACGGCGCGCTTTGCGCCGGTGTAGGCGGCAAGGTCTGATTCAAACCTATCTACGAACTTGCCGAGCGACGAGACCCAGCCCGTATCGAGACACTCCTTAACGTAGGCCCATTCGTTGCCGCAAAACCGCGGCTCATGGAGTCCGGCCGCGCCGCCACCCGGCGGCAGGATTCCTCTTAACGCCCGGATTATCCGGCCTGAGTCCACGCCAGCCGTCATATATTGTAGATGCCCGCTTTGTAGCATTTCAGGTTTTCTGGGTTGGTGAACCACGCCACGGTCTCGGCGAGCCCGCGTCTCATGCCCGCCACGCCCGCGTAGGACGGCTCCCATCCGAGGAGCCGCTTGGCCTTGGAGTTGTCCGCCCAGAGCCGCTCCACCTCGCTCTTTTCAGGCCGGAGCCTCTCTCCGTCGGTCTCTATGCGGATGCCGGCCCCCATGATGGAGGCGATTTCCTTGACCGTGTCTCCGATGGAAATCTCGAAGTTGCTCCCGCCGTTTATGACCTCTCCTACGGAGGCAGGGGACTGCGCCGCCGCGATGAAGAGCCTGACCGTGTCGGAGACGTAGCTGAAGTCCCGCGTGGGGTGGAGGGAGCCGAGTTTTATCGTTTTTTGCCCGGACGCTATCTGGGTTATCACCGTGGGGATGACCGCCCTCGCGGACTGGCGCGGGCCGTAGGTGTTGAAGGGGCGCACTATGGAGACGGGCGTCTTGAATGCGTTATAGAACGAGATGGCCATCTGATCCGCGCCGATCTTGGATGCGGAGTACGGGGACTGCCCCTGGAGCGGGTGGTCTTCGGTTATCGGCACGAACCGCGCCGTGCCGTAGACCTCGCTCGTGGAGGTGTGCACCACCTTTTCCACGCCGAGTTCCCTTGCGGCCTGCACCACGTTGAGAGTGCCCTTGACGTTCGTGTCAACGTAGGTGTCGGGCGAATGGTATGAGTAGGGTATGGCGATGAGCGCGGCAAGGTGCATGACCGCGCCGCAGCCCTTCATGGCGGTCCTCACGCCGTGCGGGTCTCTTATGTCGCCCGCGAATACGTCGAGGCCGTCCAGTATCTCCTTATGAGACCCGTCGAGCCACCCCCACGAGTTGAATGAGTTGTACATGACGAACGCGCGCACGTCGTGGCCCCGGCGCACAAGCTCCTCCGTAAGGTGCGAGCCGATGAACCCGTCCGCGCCGGTGACAAGAATCTTTTTATTTTTCAGATACGTATCCTGCACCCAAATCCTCTCTGGTTGATAACCGGATAAGCCCGGTTGAACTGCGCGGCCGAACGAGGCTTGCGCGGGGAAAGCGCGGGGGAGCGGATGCCCGTGGCGGAGTTGCTTTAAGGAAAGACCGCAGTGGCGGCCAAGCTGAAAACCTCACGAGGTTCCGCAAAATCCACAGGCCGCCGGGCCGCGGCGGACGCAATAAGCCATTATAAAACCTGAGAAATATTATCATAGATGCCATTCAAAAACAATGTAAAAATGGCGATGGTAAGGCCGCCGGAGAGGTCTCGTTTAGAGACCTCGGCGCGGACTATCCCTGAAAGAGGGATGGCAAGCAGAAAAAATACGATTATGCCCTTTGCAATCGCACTGGTTATCGCCGTCTTCATCGCATCCTCCTTGGAATTGTAGCGTAAGCTGGCCCGTGAGGGCGTCGTTTTTGACCTTCGCGCCCGCCTCGTCCTTCTTTTCGTAGTTCACTTGCAGGAATGCCCACTGGTTGAAGTAGGCGTTCGCGCCTATCGTGCATATAGCCGTCTCGTCGTTCCTCTTGTCCCTGTCAGGGTCGAAGACGCCGTATTTCAGGACGGCCTGCAACTGTCCCGGAAGGATGAACCAGCCCGTCTGCAAGTACCATCCGTTCTTGCCGGTTTTGGCGTCCCTGCCCCTGATGTATTCCGCCTTGATTGATATCGGGGCGAGCGGCCATGCAAATTCATAGCCGAGCCTGTCCCTCTCGCCGGTTGCGTTCGGCGCGGCGCTCAGCGTATATTTCCCATTGTAATAAGACGCGCCGAGCGAGAGGCCCTTGGCTGGATGGATGATTAGCCTCCCGGCCTAGTCCCTCTGCTCGTTGGCATCGGACGCATTTATGCCGGTCCCGTTAAAGACGCCGAGGGCGTAATCGAAGAAATAGCCGCTGTCCACGCGCCAGAGGCCGCCGGACGCCTGCAATCCGGTATCGCGTCCATTGTGGTTGCTGATAACGTCCTTGCCTCTGGCCACAAGGGCCTCGACGGCCTGAGAGCGGTTTATGGTTTCAAGTTGAGGGCTTGATGCGAGGTTCTCCTGGCTGAACGGCACCTTGAACTGCCCGGCCATCAGTTTGAGGTAATCTTCGACCTGATACCCTATGGATGCGTCGAGGAGTTTCGCCGAGGCCCCGGCAAAGTCGACTTGCAGCCTGTAGCCGAACCTCTCCGTTATTTCTCCCTTCAGGTCGAGCCTTGCGCGCCTGACGTCGAAGGTGTCTTTTATCGCCTCATCCCTCCGGCAGCGGACCTGCGCATAGCCGGAGAGCCGAAGCGGCCTTCCCGCGATGACGGCGAACTCCTTCTGGCCTTCCTTCTCCGCCTGCTTCCTGATGGCGGAATCCGCCCGCAGCCCCGCCGCCTCCTCCTTGTTCACCGCGCCCTTCTCCACGAGCAGGTCGAGGAGCTTGTCCGTATCGGACTCCGCCGCATATACTACAGGCGTTAATACAAAAAGGCTGACAATCAGCCAACCGTAGATCGCAAATGTCCTCATAACTCCCTCCTGAGATTTGCGGCCTCCGGTCGACCGGTCAGCCTTTCCTTGTTTTACCTGCTTATATGAAAACAGCCTTAACCACTCAGTATCTTGGCGCATCACCTCCCTTTTTCGCGTTCATGGAGTCCAGCCGTATCTTCTCGGTCTTGTCTATCTGGACGACCCGCGCGTCCTGTATGATTATCTGGACGCTGCCGAACCTGATGCCCTTTATCGCCCTTTCTATATCTTCAGTCACCGCGTCTTTTTCCATCTCATCGCCTCCTTTAAAATAAAAAACCCATTACCGTTCCTAAGGGTAATGGGTTTAGAGCCGATCCGTTTTGACTTGCCGCTGAATTACGTAGATAGACCTCCGCCCATTGCCTGAGACGCGCAACAACAGAGGCACATCTGCGCCGTGGCATCGGGGAACATATTGAGGTTTGCGATCCCGTGCTTGAACATGCTATTCGTGAATCTCCGTTCAATACCTGAGCAATGACCTCAAGCATTTACAGCTTGCCATTGATAGTAAAATGTTGTCAAGAGAAAAGTGGACGAAAAAAATAATCCCAAAAATAGACCCGCCTCTGCCAGAGCCATCCTTACTCAAGCGGCTCGCATTTCTTGTTGAGGGACTTGGCCACTGCCGGGTGCGTAACCCTGCCCTTGTGGACGTTGACGCCTTTTTTTAACGCCGGGTTCATGGAGAGCGCGGCTTCGAGGCCGTTGCCGGCGATGGTTTTAATGAACGGCAGCGTTGCGTTGGTCAGGGCGAAGGTTGACGTGCGCGGCACGGCCCCGGGCATGTTGGCCACGCCGTAGTGGATAACCCCGTCGACTTCGTACGTCGGCGCGGAATGCGTCGTCGGCCTTATCGTCTCTATGCACCCGCCCTGATCAACTGACACGTCGACGACGACGCTGCCCTTTTTCATCCTTGATACGGTCTGCCGGGTTATGAGCGTTGGCGTCCTCGCCCCCGGCACGTGGACGGCGCCTATTAGAAGGTCTGCCTCGGCAGCGGCCTTGTCAATATTGAAAGGGTTTGATACGAGCGTGGTAACGCGGCCCCCGTATAGGTCGTCTATGCGCCGCAAGGCCGCGACCCTCGCGTCAATGACAGTGACCGTGGCGCCGAGTCCGACCGCCATCTTGAGGGCATTCATGCCGACGACGCCCGCCCCGAGTATGACGACCCTGCCCGGCTCGACGCCCGGCACGCCGGGCAGGAGCACGCCCCTGCCGCCGTAAGGCCGCATGAGGTGGCGGCTTCCGGCTATGACCGCGAGCCTGCCAGCCACCTCGCTCATGGGCGCGAGTATCGGGATCGTCCCGTCTGCCTCCACGACCGTCTCGTATGCAATGGCCGTTACCCCGGTCTTTAAAAGCTCATCCGCGAGGCCGTGGTCCGCGGCGAGGTGGAAGAAGGTGAATATGGCGAGGCCGTCCCTGAACCAGCGGTATTCGGCGGGTCTCGGCTCTTTTACCTTAACGACCAATCCCGGCCTCTGCCAGACCGCATCCGCGGCGCAGACCTCGGCCCCGGCGGCCCTGTATTCGTCGTCCGTAATCGCGCTCCCAATGCCCGCGCCCGCCTCGACGAGCACCGTATGACCTGCTGAGGCAAGCGCCGCGACCCCGGCAGGCACGATGGCGACCCGGTACTCGGACTCCTTTATCTCTTTCGGGATGGAGATGATCATCGTTTGACGCCCCCTTTCCCGGCGATAGAGGCCGCGCTGGCCCTAGTTATCTGTATTATCCTATCAACGTCTTCGTTGGCGTTTCCACACATGATATCGATGTCTGGGTGCGCGTTTGCAAATACCCTGAATATCTCATCCGCGAACGCCTGTCCGATGAAGGGGATGCCCTTGAAGTCAAGCAGGACCTCCTTGAATTGGTCGAGCCTATACATGAGCCTCTTTGCCTGCGAGCGCGAGACGAGTGTCTCTGCGCCGTGCATGGCGAGGGCTACGGGCACAACCGTCTTGGTAAAACCGTAGTCAACGTCAGCGAACCCGTCGTAGACCCCTTTTGCGGTTCTTGTCGAGCCGGGGTTGATGGACATGGATATGAGAGTCCCTTTTGTCACCTTTTCGTCCGCTGATTTCTCCACCAGGAAGTCGTGCCCATCACCACATAAAAGGAGCAATTTCCCGGAGCTTATTACGTAAAGGTCGAACATCCTCGACGTGAAGAAGATTCCGTATCCGGTGTGCCCTCTGGGGGCGGTGGTCAATTTGCCCTTTGACAGCTCGAGTATGGCGTGGCGCTCGTCGTCGAGATGGAATTCCCGGGCTATCTTGTTGAAGATGCCGACGCCGTAGTCATGCACTACCATCTCTATCTTGTTCGGGTATCTGATAAGTCTTATCTCCGCCTCTTGCGCCTCCGCGTGGTCGAATACGTTATTTAGCATCTCGGTGAAGCCGTGGAAGCATATATTGAGGACATTATCCTTAACGCCCTTGAGCAGAGGCTCTATATCTTCGCGCCAGATATGGTCTTCCCGCAGGCCGGGTTTTATTGCTATCTTGAAATGTCTTTCGAGCAGAGGTTTGAGGCCATATCTCTTTGCTCGTGTCGCGCCTTCGGCGCGGATAACGCCCTCCTTGGCTAATCGTAGCAGATGCCGGTTCACCGCCTGCCGTGTTATGCCGAAGGTCTTTGCGGTGAGGGCCGCGATATCAGCAGGATGGGTCTCGACATTGTCTATTATAAACCTCCTTATCTTCTCCGTATTGGCATGGATAGTCATTTGTCAACAATTTATCGGTAATTTGTCAACTTGTCAAGCCGGATTGTCAACCTGCCTCTGTAATTGCCATTCCCTCCTTCTCTCTGATATAATCCCGTGGCGGCGCGTTAATCCTTTTATAATGGATTGTTGCGGGGTTTCTTAATCCGGGTTTGATATTTTTTTATGCAGGGGGCAGGAATGAAGAGCGGAAAGGTATATCTGGTGGGCGCGGGTCCGGGAGACCCGGGGCTGATAACCGTCAAGGCCGCCGGGTTGCTCAAAGAGGCGGACTGCGTCATCTATGACTTTCTTGCGAATGCGCGGCTCCTCGAATATACGAGCCCGGGCAGCGTCCATATATACGTCGGCAAGAAGGGGTCGAGCAAGACGATGCCGCAGGATGAGATAAACGCCCTCATCATCAAGAAGGCCAAGGCGGGCAAGACCGTGGTGAGACTCAAGGGCGGAGACCCGTTCATATTCGGCAGGGGCGGGGAGGAGGCCGAGGAGGTCATAAAGGCAGGGCTGACGTTCGAGGTTGTGCCCGGCGTTACGTCGGCCATAGCCGCGCCCGCGTATGCCGGGATCCCGCTCACCCACCGCGACCTTGCCTCGTCCGTCACCTTCATCACCGGACAGGAAGACCCTTTGAGGGAGCGCTCCAACATCGCGTGGGACAGGCTGACCGTCGGCAAGGGCACGCTCGTATTCCTCATGGGCTGGAAGAACCTGCCGTTCATCATGACGAAACTCCGCGAAAACGGCTGGGACGCCTCAACGCCCGTCGCGCTCGTGAGGTGGGGGACGCTCACAAAGCAGGAGTGCGTGGCCGGAAGGCTCGATAACATATTGAAGCTGGCCGGGGAGCGCGGCATAAGGCCGCCGGTCGTGACGGTGGTCGGCGACGTGGTGAGCCTGCGCGACCGGCTCAACTGGTTCGAGACCAAGCCCCTCTTCGGCAGGCGCATCGTCGTGACGCGCGCGCTTGAGCAGGCCGGGGCGTTCACCACCCTCCTTGAGGCCGACGGCGCGGAACCTGTGACATTCCCGACGATAAAGACCGTCAAGCCGCCGTCATGGGCGCCACTCGACGCGGCCATAAAGCGGCTCTCCACCTATGACTGGGCTATCTTTACGAGCGTGAATGGGGTAAAATATTTCTTCGAGCGTCTGCGCCATCTCGGCTATGACTTGAGGGAACTGAAGGGCGTAAAACTCTGCGCCATAGGCCCGCGCACAGAGGAGGCGATAGCCTCCCTCGGCCTGAACGTCGAGCTTACCCCTAAGGAATACCGCGCCGAGGCGATAATCTCGGCGCTCGGCAAGAGGGCGATAAAGGGCAGGCGCTTTCTCCTTGCCCGCGCCATGCAGGCGAGGGAGATACTGCCCGACGAGATAAAGCGGCTCGGCGGCAGGTGCGAGGTATGCCCCGCCTACAGGACGGTAAGGCCGTCGAAAGAGGCGGCGTCGCTCAAAGACGAACTGAGAAAGGGCGCGATAGACGCCGTGACCTTCACGTCGTCCTCGACGGTCACGAACTTCGCAAAGAACTTCAGGAAGGCGGAACTGTTGGAATTGATGACCGGCGTCAAGGTCGCCTGCATTGGCCCGATAACCGCCGACACCGCAAGGGCGTTCGGCCTGAACGTGGATATAATGCCCAAGGACTACACGGTCCAGGCGCTGGCCGAGGCGTTGGGGGGGTATTATGGAAAGGATAGGGCAAAGGGGGAGTGCGCGGGATGAGCGCAACCGAGGGTGGAGATGTATTGCAAGGTGTGCGTGGCCTTGTAATGGCTGAAGCCGTCAGGGTCACACTACATGCCAACGAGGAGATGGTCGAGGAAGGCATTTCGCTCGATGAGGTGCTTGAAGCCATAACCGTTGGATCGGTATTGGAAGATTATCCCGATCACAAACGAGGGGCCTGTTGTCTTATCGGCGGCAATACGCGCAACGGCCGCCACATACACGTTGTTTGCACAACGGCGGAGCCTGTGCTGGTAATTATTACAGTCTATGAGCCTAAGCAGCCGAAGTGGGTGACGCCGACCCGAAGGAGAAGATGACCATGAAGTGCACTATCAAAGGCTGTCCCGGCGAGTATGAGGATAAGCGGATCGTCCACACGGTCTGCCCCAAAGGTGAAGTAGTAGTCATTGACCATGTCCCGGCTGAGGTCTGCTCCGAATGCGGGGACGTGTTGCTGAGGCCGGAGACGGTCAGGCACATCGAGGAGTTATTGCGCGTGTCCCGACGGCCCGACAAGACCGTGCCGTTGTACGAGTACGCGTAAGGTGGGCTGCGCCCGCCATTCACAGAGGAATCAACCGGCATTTCGGCGGGCGCAGCCCGCCCTGCGATTGTAGTTCCGATTCATCGGCGTCTTTTTCGTGCCGTCGGGAGTTTTCCCCCGACGGCATAAGGCACGGCGTCAGGAGGAAACTCCTGACGCCGTGGAAAGGCCCTATAAAAAGACTGGATTCCAGATAGAAACATTCGGGAATGACAGATGAGAGATACGTTTCACCGGCAACCGATAACCAGATAAGGAGACCCCAATGAACTTCCCCGACTACAGACTTAGGAGACTCAGGAAAAATCCTACTTTAAGGGCAATGGTCAGGGAGACCGGCCTTACGGTCTCTGACCTCATACTCCCGCTCTTCGTCACGCACGGCAAGGGGGTTGTGAGGCCCATAAAGTCCATGCCCGGGCACGCTCAGTTGTCCGTTGACAATCTCAGGAAGGAGATGAAGGAGGTCGCCGCCCTCGGCATCCCGGCGGTGCTCCTCTTCGGCATCCCTGAGCACAAGGACGAGAGGGGCACGAGCGCGCACGACCCACACGGCCCGGTGCAGGAGGCGATAAAGGCGATAAAGGATAAATTCCCTGCCGTTCAGGTCATAACCGACGTGTGCATGTGCGAATATACTTCGCACGGTCACTGTGGTATCATAAAAGATGGAGACGTTGACAACGATTCGACCCTCGAACTCCTCGCCCGCGAGGCGCTCTCGCACGTGGAGGCGGGCGCGGACATCGTCGCGCCCTCGGACATGATGGACGGCAGGGTCGCGGCCATAAGGAACGCCCTTGACGACGAGGGGCACGGCAATATCCCGATAATGAGCTACGCGGCCAAGTATGCGTCCGCGTTCTACGGGCCGTTCCGCGACGCGGCGGAGTCCACGCCCAAGTTCGGGGACAGGAGAAGCTACCAGATGGACCCGGGCAACACCGAAGAGGCCCTCCGCGAGGTCGCGCTCGACATAGACGAAGGCGCGGACATCGTCATGGTAAAGCCCGCGCTCCCGTACCTCGACGTCATCAGGCGCGTTAAAGTCGAGTTCGGGTACCCGACCGCCGCGTACAACGTAAGCGGCGAGTTCTCGATGATAAAGGCCGCGGCTCAGGCCGGCTGGCTCGACCACGACAGGGCGATGATGGAGTCGCTCCTGTCGATAAGACGCGCCGGCGCGGACATGATAATCACCTACTTCGCCAAGGAGGCGGCGCGGGTGATGAGTAAGGCGGGGTAAGGAAGGCGGGATTATGCGGACTGCAACGAAAATAATCAATCCCGAAGACTACATACTCTCGGCGCTTTCGCCGGAAGAACGGCTGGATTCCGCCTCCAAGATAGCGCGGGAATCCTTCAAAAAGACCGGCCTGACCTTGAAGGATATCGACAGCGCCGTCAAGAGGATAAGGAGAAAGGGCTACGAAGGGAAGAGGCAGGGTAGTCGTTGATATGCGCTGAGTTCTAACAGGCGCACTGAAGGGAATAAGATAAAGGAGACGAGCATCATGCACGGACAAAAACCAATGGGACATCCGGGCGGGCACGGACACCCCGGGGGCGCTAAGCCCGGAGTAGACAAGGGCGGCGGGAGGAAGTGGCTGCCCAAGCTCATAGCGTGGGAGCTTACGAGGTCTTGCAACCTCGATTGCATACATTGCAGGGCCGCGGCGCGGTTTGGCCCGTATCCGAACGAACTCAAGACCGAGGAGTGCTACCGGTTCCTCGACGACGTGGCATCGTTCTCGAACCCGATAATGATAATGACGGGCGGGGAGCCGATGCTCCGCGACGATATATGGGACATCGCCAAGTACGGCACGAAGCTGGGGCTGCGCATGGTCATGGCGCCGTGCGGGTTCCTCGTGACCGAGGAGACGGCCAAGAAGATGGTCGAGTCCGGCATCCAGCGCGTGTCGTTCTCCATCGACGGCGCTACCGCCGAGACCCACGACAACTTCAGGAGAGTCAAGGGCGCGTTCGCGTCCGTGATGACGGCCATCGAAAACGTCAAGAAGGCCGGGCTGGACTTTCAGGTCAACACCACCATCACCAAGCACAACCTCGCGGAACTTCCGAAGATACTCGAACTCGTCATAAGCCTCGGGGCAAAGGCGCATCATCCGTTCCTGCTCGTGCCGACCGGAAGGGGCGCGGGGTTGAAGGATCAGGAGATACCGCCGGAGGAGTACGAAAGGTCGCTCACGTGGTTCTACGACATGCGCGACAAGGTGCCGCTCCAGTTCAAGCCCACGTGCGCCCCGCACTACTACCGCATCTTCCGCCAGCAGGAGCGCGACAAGGGCATCACGGTCACGCCGGAGACCCACGGGCTCGACGCCATGAGCAAGGGCTGCATGGGCGGGCAGTCGTTCGCCTTCGTATCGAACACCGGCAAGGTGCAGATATGCGGGTTCCTCGACGTGGAGTGCGGGGACATAAGGAAGGAGCCGTTCCACGTGATATGGGACACGTCGAAGGTCTTCAAGGAGATGCGCGCCTGGGACGACTACAACGGCAGGTGCGGGTACTGCGAGTTCAGGAAGGTCTGCGGCGGATGCAGGGCAAGGGCCTACGCATTCACCGGCAACTACATGGACGAGGAGCCGTTTTGCACGTATCAGCCGTCCGAGGCCGCAAAGGACGCGAGAGACGCGAAGAAGAAGGCGGGCGGCCCCGGGGAGTAGCCGCGCCTGAATGTATGCGTTGCCCCGTCCCGGCGTATCGCCTGGGCGGGGCAACGAACGTATAAGACCGATGATCAAATACAAGGTCGTTGAACTCTCGACCGTGACCGCCGAGACCATGGAGGCGGCGATAAACGCCGCGGTGGCGGACGGCTGGCGCTTCGAGGGCGTGCACTTCGCCATGCGCGACTCATCGAGGCGCCCGGCAATGGCGTTCGTGCTCTTCATACGGGAGGCGGCGCAGGAGTAGGGCGGTATTGGCGGGGGCGGGGGGGTGGGGGGGGGTGGGGGGGCGGGGGACGCAAGATAAAAATCAGCGATTCTTTTTAAATGGAGAATAGGCTGGCGCTTCGATATCCAAGGAAGTTCGCCAGCGGTCTGTATTGATAAAATCCATATCAAGATACACAGAGCCGTGTCTGAGTTTGGCGGTACCCTTGCCCGTTGTTACATACGTTTCCGTGCGTTGGCTTCCGGTGTCCTTGTTTACTTTGCCGCCGACGTATTTCCAATCGGCATCGGGCTTGCCGTGCCCTGTCAGGTCGGAGAGCATGACGTGGGTGAATCTGATATCGCCTGAATCGCTCTCGAGACGGAAACAGGCTATAATGTGCCAGCCGGAATGACCGTTGTGGCTCTCGCCGCCTTTGCCGGGGCGCACCGTGCACTTTACCTCGAGTCCGGCTATCAGGCGATCATCCTTTGCTTTGCACACAAGGTCAGGATAGCGTTGGTCGTGATTATGTTTATATGGCGTTAGACGCGAAAATGAATCGCATAGAATATTAGAGATGATGCCGCTGAAGTTGTTGCCTTTAATGTAAGCGGATAATGGGCGGCCAGAGGCGCGAATCAGAGTCGCGTTTAGAAGGCGAACGATTTTATGGGTTTCGTTCATGGCTGATTCAATATGTTCGATGGAAAGGCGCGGCGGCAGGACGGCTTGCCGGACGAAAAATTTTGGGATTGCCGTAGGAACTGGAGATTGAGCGCTATATGCCTGTTCGATCAATAAGGGAAGCTCAGTGCCGAGCGCCAGGGCAACGGCTTCAAGAACTCCAACCGTGAAGTTTTCCTTGCCGTTCTCTACGGCGGACAAGTATTGATATGTAATCCCGGCGCGTTCAGCGAGTTTTTCCTGTGAAAGGTCTTTTGATTCGCGTAGTATGCGAATCGTCCGGCCAACAATTGTCTTGGTATCCGCGCTCATAGATATGGCATGATAGCACTTGACAATAAGGATGTCTTTCAATTATAGTTGAAATATGAGCAAGATCACCCTGTTAAAAGGCGGCTGTCTTAAAGAGATTGAAATGCTGGAGGCGGATTCGGTTCACGCCGTTTGCGCCGATCCTCCTTATGGCTTGCTTGAGTTTTCGGCTAAAGAGGTCGCCAAACTTCGCTCAGGACGCGGCGGCGTTTGGAGGCTGCCCCCCAAATGGGACGGATGCGAACGCAGGCCGCTGCCGCGGTTTACCGTGTTGACGTCTGAGCAAAAGAAAGGCATAGAGATATTTTTCCGTTCATGGGCCGAGGCGCTGTCGCCAAAGATGCGTCCCGGCGGGCATATACTGATCGCCGGAAATCCTGCGCTCCAGATGTATGTGCAAAACGCCATGGTAGGCGCAGGGTATGAAAATCGGGCGACTATTGTGCGCTTATACCACGGCTTTCGAGGGGGCGACCGTCCTAAAAATGCTGAACGCGAGTTCGCTGATGTTTGTGTAATGCCGAGAGGAAGCTACGAACCGTGGATGCTCTTTCGAAAACCGATTTCGGAGAAAACGGTCGCTGGAAATCTGAGAAAATGGAAGACCGGCGCTTTACGGATGCTCAAGGGCGGAAGGCCTCTGCGGATGCCATTGCCAGTTTTAAGGCGCCTGCGATAGAGCGGAATATTGCCGGCCATCCATCCCTGAAACCGCAGCATCTTCTCAGGATATTCGCCCGCGCCTTACTTCCTTGCGGAGAAGGCGTCGTGTTGGACCCTTTTATGGGTTCGGGGTCAACGATCGCGGCGGCGTCACGAATAGGCGCCGATGCCATAGGAATCGAGATCGACCCGGTCTTTTACTCTCTTGCGGAAAACGCGATACCTAAATTGGCCGCCCTTTATCCTTTTATGATTGGCGACACTCTTGATTTTTCAGAAAGCGCCAACGGACAACAAGAGTGTCAGGAACAATTGGCATTGCTGGAACCAGGCGCACACTATCGCGTATAGCGCTGCAAAAAATATTTCACTGAGGGCGTGGTGGCTTGCGGCAAGGTGCGATAAGGGTGATTAAGCGGCTGCCTTCCGTAGAGAGGCTGAGAAAATAGCAAACCATGGACGAAGACCTTACCCCCCAACACTCCGAGGCCTCCCCCGCGCCGCCGATTGAAGCGGTTTTTGCCCGGCCCGGGTTCCTCGAACGGCTCATCGCAAAGTTCATCGACTTACTCGTCGTCGGCGCGTTCTTCGCGTTCCCGTCGTTTATCGGCGTGCTGGCGGGGGCGACCTACATCCTCATCTCGGACGGCCTGTATGACGGCAGGTCGATCGGCAAGAAGATCATCGGATTGAAGGTCGTCCTTGACGGCGCAAGCCCGTGCGACTTCAGGCGGTCCATCATAAGGAACGCCGAGTTCGCGCTCGTCATCCTCGTCTATGTGGTCATAGGCTGGATACCTTACGCGGGCAAACCCATTGCGGCCCTGCTCGCCCTCGCCGTCGCCGTCGTGGAGATAGCCCTCATGGTCACGGACGATGGGGCGGGCGCGCGCTTCGGAGACCGCATAGCTGGGACGGGTGTCGTTGCCGCAAAGACGGCGTGATGCGCACATGGCCGTGATGCGCGCGCGGGATTTACAAAGCAGCTCGATTTACATAGTAGCTCGATTTACAAAGTAGCTCGATTTACAAAGTAGCTCGATTTACAAAGTAGCTCGATTTACAGAGGTATTCTAAAAAGGTGTGTAAATAAGTTGAAGGCGGTGTATCCTTTAGGTTCGACCAAGAACCGGGCTTAGC
>JACRCM010000168.1 GCA_016219025.1 Deltaproteobacteria bacterium
AAAAGCCTTTGTGCGATCAAGATTCGGGTTTCTCCGGACAGCATATATCGCCGAAAGCTAATTTCTTGAAAAATAAAGGATTTATTTTTCTCGGCAAGGTATTATCTGCGAGCCTTGGAATTTAACCGGACAGTAGTGATGTCGAATTACTGTTGATTTCGGGTATCTTACGGCGGTGTTCGTTTAAAGACCACTGTCCGAATATAACGCAAAATCAATGGAAAGGCAAAGGAAAACAACCTCGAATCGCCTGATATGGGAGCTCGGCAAGGTTGTTGATGGTAAAAATGGGTGGGTGTTTACTCCCCCTCGAACGTCCCGCTCTTGCCGCCGGTTTTTTTGACGAGGCGGATGTCGGTTATGCGCATGGACTTGTCGGCGGCCTTGCACATGTCGTATACGGTCAGCGCCGCGGCGGATACCGCCGTTAGCGCCTCCATCTCGACGCCGGTTTGGGAGGCTATCTTCGCCGTGGCGATAATCTCGTTGCCGGGGAGGGCCTTGTCAGGCTCGAAGGATACCTCGACGCTTGTAATGTTGAGGGGGTGGCACAGGGGGATAAGCTCCGAGGTCTTCTTTGCGGCCATGATCCCGGCGACCCTCGCCACGCCGAGGACGTCGCCTTTTTTGACCTCGTTCGCAAGGATAAGCTCAAGGGTCTCGGCCTTCATTACTACCCTGCCTTTTGCCACGGCCATGCGTTCAGTGGCCGTTTTTCCGGTTACGTCAACCATCCGCGCCTTGCCGCGTTCGTCAATGTGAGTGAGTGCCATGAGTGCCTCTCGATATTATCGTTATAACGCTCCAGCGTCCCGTCTCTCGTAGCTCTATATCCGGGGCAGGCCGTGGTTAATACAATAAGGGCTACCTTGTAAATCTGCAAGCCGCACGCGACGCTGGAGCGTGGGAACGATAGTGAAACGATAATGAAGGTTCGTGTCTATGACATAGTTGGTTGGGTTGCGCTTTTCAACCCAACACATGCGCGATGGCACACAATTGTTGGGTTACTACCTGCCCCCGCATAGAGCTACGATTTACAAAGTAGCTCTATTTGTAGATCGTTAAGGCGGGGGCTGCGCTAACCCAACCAGCTGAAGCCGGTCAGCGCTTGAAAGGATAACCCCTCCCGACCTCCCCTTAGTCAAGCGGAGGGAAAAGACCCCCTCCACTTGACCAAGGAGACTGTGTCGCAATTGTATTTGTAAAAAAACAGGCTCTCCACGATGCCCTATAAGCGATTTCTTTTGAATTTTAGGGGTAAAACCCCTCCGAAAAAAGAGGTTTTTTCTCCGATTTTTGCATTGCGACACAGTCTCAAGGGGAGGAGATAAGCCCCCCCATGCAAGAGGTGGGGCTTGTCCTTAACGCATCACGGTCTTTATCTGTCCGCCGCCTTCCTGTCCTGCTCGGCATGTGGGGCCGCGCCCACCTCGATGATGCGGCCGTTCTTTACTGTCAGGAGGAATAATCTCCTTTTGACATCGCCGTTGCTCAAGGAGAGGTCTCCGGTCGCCCCTTTCCAGTCTTTAAGAGACCGGAGGCGGCTCGCGCCGGCCTGCCTGTCCGTCTTTGCCGCGTCCATCCCGGTTATCAGCATCATGGCCGCGTCGTACGCCTCGGCCTCGATGACCCCGGGGTCTACGCCGTAGACCTCCCGGAACCTCGCCACGAACGCCTGAGTCTCCGTCCTTGCGCTATCCGCGAAGAAGCCGTCGACGAAGACCGCGCCTTCGAGCTGCTTGCCTCCGAGTTGCGCGAGCTTGGGGGAGTTCCATGCGTTTGACCCGAGGAGCTGGACCCCGGTGATGTTGTAATACTCAAGGTATGGCGCGGCGAGGGCCGCGGTCTCGAACGAGTCGGGTATGTAGACCGCGTCAGCCGTGACGCCCGGCGTGTATTCCTTTATCACCCTCCGTCCTTCCTTGCGCTCCTTGACTTTTACGGCGAACGCCTGGCGCATCTGCTGGCCGAAGTCCGTGGCCCCGGTGGGGTATGATACGCTCGCGGCCACCGAGCAGCCGTCTTTGATTATCTCCGTCGAGAAGTGCTTCGCAAGTTCGGCCCCGTAGTTGTTCTGAGGGTAGAGGATGACGAAGTTTTTTTTGCCCATGACCTTGCAGGCGTATTCAGCGAGATAGGCGGCCTGGGCCTGTGGGGTGAGGAAGTTTCTGAAGACGTAGTCACCGGCGTCCGTCAGCCCTTCCCTCTGAGAGAGCGCGATGATGGGTATCTTCTTATCCTGCGCGGCCTTCGCCGCGTCGAGGGCGGTCGAGGAGAGGAGCGGCCCCACTATGCCGGTTATGGCCGCGTTTGCCGCAAGTTCGGTCACGGCGGCCTCGGCCCCGGCCTCCGGCCCCAGGTCGCGCGTGAATACCTCAACCGGCCTGCCTGTCTGACCGAAGACCCCGGCCGCAAGCATAATGCCCTTCAATGCGTCCGCGCCGTATTGGGCGTATTGGCCTTTGAGCGGCAGGAGCGCGCCTATGGCGGGCGTAAGATTTTTTTGCGGCTTGAGCGCGTTGTCAGCCGCCTGGGGCGCCGGCGTCTTTAAGAGTGAACGCGCGCGCGCCCTGAGCGTGGCCGTTGCCTCGGCGCTCGTGGCGACCGTCTCAAGCAGCGATTTCGCGTCGTCGGAGTGTCCGGTCTTGAGCCTTATGGCCGCAAGGTCATAGAGCGCGTCGAACTTGAACCGCGAGCCGGGCCAGTCGGTAAGGAGCCTCTGGAGGCTTGCGGATGCGCCGCCCCAGTCTTTCGCCCCGGCGCGGATGCGTCCGAGGCGCAGGAGCGCCTCGTCTACCGCCTCGCCTTGCGGATTCTCATTGACGTATCCTTCTAGCGCGGCTATTGTGCCGGCGTCGCCGGGGCGCTCGTCGAGGGCCGTGAATATGGAGACTATGTCCGCCTTTTGAGGCGCGTCCTCGGCCGCGCGGGATGCGCAGGCCGCCGTGATGATGATTGCGGCGGCCGTTATGAGCGCGCGGCGGATGAGACGCATGAATGCGTGTCTGTCCAAGGAGTTCACCCCGTTCACTTATTCGAATATCTCCTTGACCTTGGAGAAGAAGTTCTTTTTAAGCGGCGTGGTCTCGTCTCCGCTCAGGGCCGCGAACTCCTCTAAGAGTTCGCGTTGCCTCTTGTTGAGTTTCGTCGGCGTCTCTACGTTGACCATCACCCGCGCGTCTGCGCGTCTGCCGGTGTGCACGGAGGCGATGCCCTTGCCCTTGAGCCTGAAGGTCTTGCCGGACTGCGTGCCCGCCGGTATCTTGAGCTTTACCGGGCCGTCGAGCGTCGGCACGTCTATTTCCGCGCCGAGCGCGGCCTGCGGGAAGCTGATGGGCACCTCGCAGATGACGTCGTCGTTTTCCCTCGTGAATATCGGATGGGGCTTGACCGATAAAAATATGTAGAGGTCGCCGGAAGGGCCGTTGCGCGGGCCCTGTTCGCCTTCATTGACTATCCTGAGCCTTGAGCCGGTGTCCACGCCCGGCGGTATCTTTACGGTAAGGGTGTGCGCCGTCCTGAGCCTGCCCATGCCCCGGCACTCGGCGCATGGGTCTTTTATGACGCGGCCCACGCCTCCGCACGTGCCGCACGGCCTTGCGATGCTGAAAAAACCCTGCTGATAGCGCACCTGACCGCTGCCCTTGCAGGCGCCGCAGACCGTCGGCTGAGTGCCCGGCTTCGCCCCTGTGCCGGAGCAGGTCGCGCAGTTGACGGTCCTGGGCACCTTTATGGTCTTTTCGGAGCCGAATGCGGCCTCGTCGAAGGATATCTCAAGGTCGTGCCTGAGGTCGTCCCCGCGCTGCGGCCCCGGCCTCCTGCCCTGGCCGAAGAAGTCCGAGAAGACCTCGCCGAAGAGGTCTTGAAAATCCGCGCCGAACCCAGCGTCGCGCGCCCCGCCCGCCCCGCCCGCCCCGCCCGCCCCGCCCGCCCCGGCGCCCGCGCGGCCGAAACGGTCGTACTGCGCCCTCTTTTCAGGGTCTTTAAGGTGCTCGTACGCCTCGTTTATCAGCTTGAAGCGTTCTTCCTTTTCCTTGTCGCCTGAGTGCTTGTCCGGGTGGAGTTCCTGCGCCATTCTGCGGTAGGCGCGCTTGATCTCCTCATCGCTCGCGCCCCGTTCCACGCCGAGTATCCTGTAGTAGTCTCTCTCGTCCATTGTTTTAATCTTCGTCCTTTTGAGGCCCTTGGGGAGCCTTTGCCACCGCGACCATAGAGGGCCGCAGGAGTCTGCCCTTGAGCATGTATCCCTTCTGGAATTCCTTCACGACCGTGTCGGGACGCGCGTCGGCGGCCTCTTCGTGGCTGATGGCGTGGTGGAGCGCCGGGTCGAACCTTTCGCCTAAGGCGGGTATCTCCTGCAGCCCGTATTTTTTAAGGACGCCCCATACCTGACCTATGGTGAGCCTGACGCCTTCCTTGAGGGAGTCGAGCGTCTCCGTGCCCGCGGCGTGCGCGAGCGCGCGATCGAAGTTGTCGATGACCGGCAGCACGTCGGCAAGGAGGGCCTCGTTGGCGAAGGTCACGCAGTCGGTTTTTTCGCGCTCGGCCCTTTTTTTGAAGTTCTCAAGGTCGGCAACGGCGCGCAGGAACCTGTCGTAGTTGTCCGCGGCCTCCATGGTTCTGGCCGCGAGCTCGGCCTTGAGGCGGCTTATCTCCTCGTCCGGAAGCTCCTGTATCTCTTCGCCTTCCACCGTTTGGGCCTCGGTCCCGGCGTCTTCGTTCAATTCTTCCTCGTTTTTTTTCATCTTCTCCCGTTTTCGTCCTCGTTGCCAAAGCTCCGTTTGGCAATGCAATTGCCCTGAAAGCTCCGCTTTCAGGGGGCGTCAGCGTGGCGCAATGATTTTGCCGCTTCGCGGGAAGCCGAGCTTCCAGCGCAAACCCGTTCCCTAAGCCTGCCCTCGAACAGCCTGCCCCCGAGCGTATCTGCCGGGGGTATCTGTCGGGGGCCGGAGCTTGGGAACGAGGGGTAACCGATAACCTCTTAGAATACGGCGCTCAAAAGCCCGGCGGTATAGCCTACCAGCGGGATGACACGGCCGTAGTTCATCCTGAGGGGGCCTATGACGCCGAGGGTGCCGAGCGTCTCTCCGTCCCTTCCGTAAGGGGCGGTGACGAAGCCAAGGCCCTCGAACTCCTTTATGCTCGACTCGCTTCCGAGGTAGACGCGCAACCCCCTCTCGTCCATGCCCTTGTCGAGGATCTTTACGAGCAGTCCCTTCTCCTCGAACGCGCGCACGAGCGTCTTCATCCGTTCGAGGTCGTCCCTGAACTCCGGCTGGTCGAGGACGTTCATCTTGCCTTCCACGCAAAGCGCCGTGGCCCTGTCCTTGTCCGCGCCCTCCATCGAGAGCGCGCAGATGGAGAGCGCCTTCGACATGAGCGCGTCGTAGAGGTTCTTCTCCTTTTTCATTTCATCCACGACCCTGTCGCGCAGTTCCCGCATGGTAAGCCCGCCCGCGAACGAGTTGAGGTAGTTTGTTATCCCGTCGATTTCATGCGCGCTTATCTCGACGCCCATCCGCACGAACGCGGTCCGCGCCGGCCCGGCGCACGGGACCGTTATCACCATGACGCCGGTCTTGTCGGTCTTGATGACGCTGATGCGGCGTATGGTGAAGTTGCACCGCCCCGGCACGAACATGATACCGGCGCAGGACGTAATGGCGGCAAGCGCCCTTGCGGTCCCGGTGAGCGCCGCGTCCATGGCGAAAGGGCCGTTGAGGCTGCGTCTTAGAAAGCCCTTCTCGCCGGGCGAGAGGTCTTCAAATTCGAGCAGGGCGTCCACGTAGAAACGGAAGCCCTTCTCAGTGGGTATGCGTCCGGCCGAGGTGTGCGGCTGCGCGAGATACCCGTCCTCCTCGAGCTCGGCCATCACGCCGCGCACCGTTGCCGGGCTCACGCCGAGGCGGCAGTTCGCGGCCACGGCCCTGGAGCCTACCGGTTCCGCCGTGCGGATATAATCCAGCACCGCGGCGTTGAGGATCGCCCTGTATCGTTCGGAGTTGATGTCCATTGGTTTATGCGCGCGCGGCCTAAGCAACAACTTTATCCCGATATGATACCGTCCATTCAGGAAGATATCAACGGCAAAATAAGGCTATGCCGCGCGGGTCGGCTAATCACGCATGTTTTCAGGCCCTTCATGCGCGGGGCACTTGCCGGCGAGGAGGGTCAAGGCGGCATTAAGCTCGGCGTGAGAGCCGAATATGACCAATATGTCCCCGGTCTCTATGAGGAATCCCGCCGCCGGGTTCGTCCTTGCCTCGCCCTTTCTTACCACCGCGATGACCGTGGCCCCGGATTTTTTCCTGACGCCGAGCGCCTCAAGCGTCATGCCCGCCACGCGGCAGCCCGCGTCGACATAGAAGGTGTCGGTCAGCGACGCCTCCAGTATGGCCGAGAGGGAGGCGAGCCTGTCGCGGCCCTCGGCCATGGACGGGTGTCTGAACATGGCGTAGCCCTCCTGGCGGACCAGGTCTATCTGGTTCTGTATGATGTTGCCGGGCACGCGGTAGTCTCTCAGCACCCTGGCGAATATCTCCACGGAGGTCTCGAACTCCTCCGGGATGACCTGCTTGGCGCCGAGGCGGTAGAGGTCTTCGACCTCCCTGATGTAGCGCGTGCGCACGAGTATGGATGCCGCCGGGTTTGCGTCGCCCGCGGATTTGACTATCCGCCTCGTGCTTATCGGGTCGGATATGGCCACGACTATCATCTTGGCCCTGTCGATGCCCATCTTGTGGAGTATCTCGGGGTGGGAGGGGTCTCCGAAGTAGGCGATGTGTCCGTCCTTCTTCGCCTCGTTCACCCTGTCCATGTTCACGTCTATGACGAGGTGATGGATAGACGTTTCCTTGAGCACGCGCGCGAGGTTGCGTCCGTTGAGCCCGTACCCGGCTATTATCACGTGGTTGGAGAGCGTGGTCTTCTCGACGCCCTCGCGGCCTCCGCCCTTGACGAGGCGGGAGGCCGCTTCAAATGCGATGCGCGACGAGTACCTGTATATGAGCGGTGTCGTGGCCATGCTGAGGACGGACGCCGCGAGGAGCGATTGATACATGCCGTTGTCGAGGAGCGAGTAATCCCTGCCCATCTTTATCAATATGAATGAGAATTCGCCTATCTGGGCGAGGTTGAGCCCGACCATTATCGAGAGGCGCAGAGGATACCTGAGGATGCGGCCCACGCATACGAGCGCCAGCGTCTTGACGCCGAAGATGCAGGCCACCAGCAGGATTATCCATCCGGCCTCGGCGGCAAACCACCTGATGTCAAGGAGCAGTCCTATGGAGATGAAGAAGAGCGCGGAGAATATGTCCCTGAAGGGGATGACCTCGGCGACTATCTGGTGGCTGTACTCGGATTCCGAGATGGCGAGTCCGGCGATGAACGCCCCGAGGGCCAGCGAGAGGCCGAAAAGAGACGTGAGATACGCGGTGCCGAGACAGACGAGGACGATGGTCAGTATGAATATCTCGCGGTTTCTGAGGGCCACGACGCGGTTGAATATGCGCGGTATCACTACGGCCACCGCCGCCACTATGGCCGCGAAGGCGAGGAGCGATACCCCGAGTCCCTTTGCGATATCCCGGAACTCCGCGCCGTTCCCCGCGCCGATGGATTGGATGACCATGACCATCAGGACGACCGAGACGTCCTGAAATAAGAGGATGCCGAGCGAGAGGCTGCCGTGGGGCGAGTTCACCTCGCCCTTGTCCATGAGGAGCTTCAATACGATGGCCGTCGACGAGAGCGTGATGACGAAGCCGAGGAGGAGCGAGACCGGCGCGGGGAGGCGCCAGATCATGCCGGCGGCCATGACGATGAGGACGGTCAGGGATATCTGGAGCCCGCCGCCGAGGACTCCTTCGCGCCGGATGTTGAGGATGCGCGTGACCGAGAACTCGAGGCCGATGGTGAAGAGGAGGAGCACCACGCCTATCTGGGCGAGGGTGTCGACGGTCTGCGTCTCGGTGACGAGGGCGAAGCCGGACGGCCCGATGACGACCCCGGTGAGGAGAAAGCCGATTATCGTGGGCAGTCCGAGGCGCGCGATCAGGAAGATGACCGGCACGGATACCGCCATGAGTATGACTATATCTTTGAGCAGGGGGATGGTTTCCAATTAAATACCGTGATACGTGGCCGTGAACGCGCAGGGAAAAAGATTTATGCGCCGTCAGGAGTTTTCCTGACGGCATGGATGCGTCGCATCGACTCGCCGTCTTTATCCGTTCATTTTTTGCCGGTCTGTTTTATCTCGGCGGCGATGATCTCGGAGTCGGCCTCGGTCTTCTTTATCTCGGCTATGAGCCTTTGGACGTCCGGCCTTGCGAGCGGGTTCTCCCAGGGCGTGTTGCCCATCCCGTATACTACGGCGCCGAGTTCGGCCATGAGGCCGCGCGTCTTCTTCTGGAGGGCATGGAGGCGCAGGCGCAGGTTCGCGGTCTCCACGCCATCGCGCACGGCCCTGCAACCTTCCTCAACCGCGTTTTTGAACTCCCTGCCGGCCTTGTCCCAGAAGCCCATGCCGCCTCCGTATCTATCGACATCCTGATGATATCCGCACCGCATGGCCGTGTCAAGGCAGTAGTTGGGCCGCGCCCCGGCTTTTGCATTTGAAATATCCCCGGCGGTAAAGTATACTGTTAGATGGTCATGGATACCAAGCACAAGGCATCTATCATAGACGGAAAGGCAGCGGCGCTTGCGGTGCGCGACAGGCTCAGGCAGGAGGTCAGCGCGTTGAGAGACGGCCGAGGGATAGACCCGGCCCTCGCCGTCATACTCGTAGGGGAGAATCCTGCCTCGAAGGTCTACGTCAGGAACAAGGGACGCGCCTGCGAGGAGGCGGGCATCCGCTCCATGCAGTTCACGCTCGGCGCCGATACGCCTCAGGCCGAACTCCTCTCCCTTATCGACAAGCTCAACAACTCCCCGGACGTGCACGGCATCCTCGTGCAGCTCCCTGTGCCGGCACACATCGACGAGGGGACGGTGCTCGAGGCGATCTCTCCGCAAAAGGACGTTGACGGCTTCCATCCCTGCAATATGGGCAGACTCGTTGCCGGCGCTCCGCTCCTTGCGCCGTGCACGCCTTACGGCATTATGCGGCTTATAGAGACGATAGGCTACGACCTCGGCGGGAAGGACGCGGTCATCGTCGGCAGGAGCAACATCGTAGGCAAACCCATGGCCCTGATGCTCCTCCACAAGAACGCGACCGTAACCGTGTGCCACTCGCGCACCAAAGACCTGGCGGACAAGGTGAGGGCGGCTGACGTGGTGGTCGCCGCCATAGGCAAAGAGCGCTTCATAAAGGGCGATTGGATAAAGGAAGGCGCGGTCGTGATGGACGTCGGCATAAACCGCACCACCTCCGGCGGCCTCGCCGGGGACGTGGACTTCGAGGGGGCCGCCTCGCGTGCCTCGTGGATAACGCCGGTGCCGGGCGGGGTCGGCCCGATGACCATCGCCATGCTCCTTGAAAACACCGTCAAGGCGGCAAGGCTCTCCATGAAAGGCAACGTATGATCATCTCGAAGAAAAAGGCGATGGCCGGCATCCTCGCGGCCCTCGAAGGCAAGAAGACCGTATACCTCTTCGGCTGCAACTCCTGCGCCCAGCAGTGCCAGACCGGGGGCGAGGCGGAGTTGAAGGAGATGACCGCAACGCTTGAGTCCCACGGCCTCCGCGTGCTCGGCTCGTCATTGGTGCCTGAGACCTGCTACAGGCAGCATGTCCTGAAGGAATACCGCAAGGTGGAGGCGATAGGCAAGGCCGACGCGGTGCTCGTCCTTGCCTGCGGCGCGGGCGCGCGGACGGTGGCCGACGCCGCGGACGAGTCCCAGCCGGTCCTTCCTGCCAACGATTCGATATTCCTCGCCACGGTCGAGAGGCAGGGGAGGTTCTTCGAGGGGTGTTCGCTTTGCGGCGAGTGCGTGCTCATCGAGACCGGGGGGATATGCCCGCATACCGAGTGCCCCAAGGGGCTGCTCAACGGCCCGTGCGGCGGGGTCGCCGGCGGAAAGTGCGAGGTCAACGTCGAGAACGACTGCGCGTGGGTGCGGATATACAGGCGCCTCAAGAAGCAGGGCAGGCTCCACCTGATGATGAAGATCGCGCCGCCCAAAGACCATTCCATAGGCGTCAGGCCCAGGAACGTAATCCTCAGAAACCCGGCCGGGGCGGCCGGGGCTGGCCGGAAAAAGACGGGGGATTAGCCGGGCAAGGCGCGCGTAGAATAAGGAGATGGAACATGAGACACGTTGTCATGGAGCGGGCCGAGGAGGGCGGTTATGTGGTTTACTGTCCGTCGCTGCCAGGCTGCGTAAGCCAGGGAGAGACGCTTGAGGAGGCTATAGCCAACATCCGGGAGGCCATCGAACTTTATATCGAGAGTCTCGAAGCGCATAGCGAGGAAGTCCCGCCGGACGTAGAAGTCTTCTCGCTCGCCGTATGACGAAACTCCCGCAGATGACGGGAGAGGCGTGCATAAGGGCCTTGAAGCGCGCGGGCTTTCATGTTGACCGTCACAAGGGCAGCCACGTCATCCTGCTCGGGGAGCCGCCAAGGGCGCGCGCGGTCGTCCCGGTTCACAAGGTCATAAAGAAAGGCGCCCTTCATCAGATATTCCTCTCGCGCATAACGTATCACGCACGCGCATCACGGTCTTATACGTTTTTTACGCCGATGACCGGCAACCTGCAATGACCACCGCCTTCATCTATTCCGAGAAATCCGGCTCGTTCTACTACGGGCCGGACCACCCCATGAGGTCGGCAAGGCTCACGCTTACCTACGAACTTATCTCCTCCCTTGGGCTTTTGAACCTCCCCGGCGCGAGGCTCGTGGAGGCCCGCGGGGCCAACGAGGCGGAACTCCTGCCCTTCCATACGCCGGAATACCTGAGAGTCCTCAAAGAGGCCAACGGCGGCATTATGCCGGCCAGGGGGGCTGAGCATGGTCTGGGTCTCGGCGACAACCCGGTCTTCACGGGCGTATACGACTGGTCGCGCTGGCCGGCAGGGGCGTCCATTCAGGCGGCTGAACTCGTGGCGAAAGGGGAGGCGGATATCGCGTTCAATATCGCTGGCGGACTCCACCACGCCATGCCGTCGAGGGCGTCCGGGTTCTGTTATATAAACGACGCGGCGCTTTGTATAAGGCATCTCGCCGGCCTCGGCAAGCGCGTGGCCTACGTTGACGTGGACGCGCACCACGGCGACGGGGTCGAGTACGCGTTCTACGATTCAAAAGAAGTACTTACCATCTCCATCCATGAGGGCGGCATGTGGCTGTTCCCGGGCACGGGCTTTGCGCCGGATATCGGCATAGGGGAGGGCGCGGGCTATTCAGTGAATCTGCCGCTGCCTCCGGGTGCGGGCGACGAGGTCTTTGTCCACGGCTTCAACGAGATAGTCCCGGCCTTCATCGAGGCGTTCCGGCCCGACGTGCTCGTGACCCAGCTCGGGGTGGACACCTTCGCCACCGACCCGATAACGCATCTTCGTCTTACGACCAACGGATTCGAGGAGATGGTCAGGCGGTTCAAGGCGTTCGGCATCCCGTGGGTGGCGCTGGGGGGCGGCGGGTACGACATAGGCAACGTCGCAAGGGCGTGGACGCTCGCATGGGCCATAATGAACGGCGCTCCCGCCCCGGAGGCCATGCCGCCGGAGTTTGTGCTGAGGCACAAAGACCTCTTCAGGGACGCGAGGCTCCGCGATGAGCCGTTGCCGGGCGTCTCTATCGGCGAAGAGGAGCGCAAGGCCGTGGACCGGGATATAGCGTATCTCAAGGACAGGGTGCTGCCCATCGTCAAGGGGCGAGGGTGATTGAATGGCGCGTGAGAGACCGGGCGAGGATGCCGTAATATTCGTGAGCGTCGTCAAGTGGACCGCGCTCGCGCTGTGCGTCGGCCTGATAACCGGCGCGTCGACCTGGCTCCTCGTGTGGACGCTTGATCGGGGCGCGGCGGAGGCGGAACGCTGGTGGAATTATTATTTCCTCCTCATGCCGGCCGGGCTCCTCGCAAGCGGCCTTATAATAAAATATCTCGCGCCGCGGGCCGCCGGGCACGGCGCGGCGGGCGTCATCGACGCGATACACCGCCGCTCCGGCAGGATAAGGCCCATTCAAGTCCCGGTCGAGTTCGCAAGGACGTTTCTGACGATAGTCTCCGGTGGGTCAGCCGGAAAGGAAGGCCCAAGCGCTCAGATAGGCGCGGGGCTCGCGTCGATATTCGCGGACGGTCTCAGGCTCAACGACGGAGACAGGAGAAAGGCCGTCATCTGCGGCGTATCCGGCGGCTTTGCCTCGGTCTTCGGCACGCCCATAGCGGGCGCGGTCTTCGGGATGGAATGCCTATTCGTCGGCTCCATGAGATACGACGCGCTCCTGCCGTCGTTCGTGACCGGCGTGGTAAGCTACCAGGTCTCGTCATGGCTGGGGCTTACCTACCTGCGCCGGACGCTCGGGTTCGCGCCCGCGTTTTCAGGCGTCTTCTTTATGAAGATACTCTTCGCGGGCGTCTGCTTCGGCGTCGTATCCATCATATTCATCGAGACGCTCGCCGCGCTCTCAAGGATATCCGGGCGTCTGGCGCCGCAGGTCTACGCAAAGGCCGCGCTCGGAGGCGCCGCGCTCGTGGGCATAGCCTTTCTCTCAGGCGGGACGTCCCTCGGCCTCGGGGTGGATGTCATACGGGCGGCGCTTGAGGGCAGCTTCGTCTTCCCGTCCGTCTTCCTATGGAAGTCGCTGGCGACGGCCGTAACGCTCGGTTTCGGAGGCCACGGCGGCATCGGCACGCCGATATTCTTCGTGGGCGCGGCGTCCGGGAGCGCGCTAAGCCCGTTCATCGGCCTCGATACGGCCCTGCTCTCGTCCATCGGCTTCGTTGCGCTCCTCGCGGGCGCGGCCAATACGCCCATAGCCGCCTCCATCATGGCGGCGGAGCTATTCGGGCCGGGCATAGCGCCTTACGCCGCAGTGGCCTGCGTCATAAGCTATGTGATTAGCGGCCATAGGAGCGCGTATCCCACGCAGAGGATCGACGTCGCCAAGTCGCCGTCCCTTGAAGTCGAAAGGGGCGCCGCGGTGGAGGGTCAGAGGCCGGTCTACGTGGAGCGGCAGGGGAGTCTCATACGGGTTGTATCGGCGGCCGTGGAATTTTTCAGGAAAGGGAAGGGGCGGTAGTTGAATTATTTCACGTCCGGGAAGCGCGCCTTCATCTCGGATTGGAGGAACGCCGCGTATTTCCTAGCGCTTTCGCCATCGAGGTGCATCCCGTCCGTGGTCGCGTATTCGTTGGCGTCTACCTGCGGGAGCCAATACGAGGCATCAGGGAACTCCTGATGCATCCGTTCTCTTATCGAGACCGTCTTGGGCAAACCAATGAGCGACGGGTCGGTCGGCATTTCATAGAAGATTACCCTTACGCCATGTTGGCTCAAGGCGTCTACGGCTTCCTTTAAGTACAGGATGTTTTTGTTTTTTTTCAGTCTATCGTCCCAGAGCGCGGATTGCTTTTTCTGATGATCCGCGAGGGCTATCTTGAACGCCGCTTCTCCCGCGTGCCTCGATGCGGTAATCCGCTTTAACGCGGCCTCGGCCTCCGCGGCGGCCTTGGTCGCGTTTGCGGCGGGCTGCGGTCTGGCGGGCGCGTTGGTCAACCTTCCTGTCTGCCATATATTCAATATCTTTCCGCTCAACAGGGCAAGGGGCTGGTATTCCTCTCTGAGGCCGGGGACGTAGCGCCGCAGATCGTATAGGACAGGCATGAACAGGCCGTCGAGGAAATTCTCGTCGGACGGCTTGATGATCATGTTTATCTCCACCAAGACCGTTGACGGGAACTTTCCGCCCCTCAGCAGCACTTTCATGCCTGTAATGGGGCTCCCGCCGCCGAGGGCCAGATTATAGTAGTCCCCGGACAACGAGGACAGCCTTTGTGACAGCGACGAGCCTATGATGACGAACGGCGCGGCCTTGTCCTGATAGACGTAGCGTTGAGCCTTGATCACGTTGAACTGCCACTGGCTCTGCGGGGCCGACCACCCTTCTTGGTAGAGATAAGGGGCCGAAAACAGGAATAGGATCAGCACGGCGAGGCAGGCGGCGGCGGCCTTGCCTATCAGCCCTGTCTTAGAATTGGAAGTAGATGAATTCATTCGATGAGCCGCTGTTGGTCAGTATCAGGAATAGCGCGATCGCGTAGAGGATATAGTCGAACCTGCCGAGGACGCGGCTTATCCCCTCCTTTTTCTTCAGCAGGTAGTAAGCGTGATAGAGGATAACCGGCGCGGAATATGTGCACACGACGATGATCTTGGGCCAGTCGTGCGCGAGATGGAGGTTCGTCGTTATCTTGCGGAAGTAGAATATCACGTTGCCGAACTCCGGGAGCTTGAAAAAAAGCCACCCCACCGTCACGAAGAAGAAGACGACGGCCATGGAGAGGGCGTTGGTGGCGAGGCCCTCCTTGAACGTGAACCTCTTTTTGAGGCCGCGTTCTATTAGCAATAACATGCCGTGCCACGTCCCCCATACCGCGTAGCTCCATGCCGCGCCGTGCCACAGACCGCCGAGGAACATGACGACGAGCAGATGGGCGTATGTCCTTGCGTTGCCCTTGCGGTTGCCCCCGAGCGGGACGTAGAGGTACTCCTTGAGCCACGTGGAGAGCGATATGTGCCAGCGCTGCCAGAATTCGCCGAACGACCTCGCTATGTACGGGAAGTTGAAGTTGGTCATAAGCTCGTACCCGAAGAGCTCGGCCACGCCTATGGCGATAAGGGAATAACCCGCGAAGTCGGCGAATATCTGCATGGAATAGCCGTAGACCAGAAATATCAGCGTAAGGGACGAGAATTTGATTTGAAAGACCTGATTGTCGATCCAGAAGGTCTGGTCCTTCAAGTTGTCCGCTACGACCATCTTTAGGAAGTATCCCATGACGAGGCATTTGAAGGCGCGCTCCCAGTCGATGTCCCTGAAGCGCTTCGTCTCTATCTGAGGGAAGAACTGATGCGCCTTTATTATCGGCCCGGCTATTAGGTGCGGGAAGAATGATACGAAAAAGGCCGTGTTCCTGATGTGGGTAGCGTGTCCGGGCGGCAGGACGAGCGGGTGGGCGCCCTCTCTTCGCGCCCTGAACGCGTCGACGATGAGACTCACGCCTTCGAAGGTGAAGAAGGATATGCCGATGGGCAGGGGGATGAGCATGATGAAGCGCGCCGCGGCGTTTTGCCGCGGCAGGAGCGTCTTTGCGATGAGCGGGCTGTATTTGAAAAATGCCAGGATGCCGAGGCTGACCGCGACGCCGCAGACCATCCATAGATATTGTTTCGATTTGTAGTCGTAGAAGACGGCGTGGCTCAACAAGGCGGTAACCAGCGTGGAGGCCAGCAGGAGCAGCAGGAGCGTAGGGTTGTTGTAGGCGTAGAAGAAGAAGCTGGAGAGGATGAGCAGCCAGACCTGAAAGCGTCTGGTGAACGGCATGTAGTAGAGCGCCATCGTCACGATGACGAAGATGACGAACGCAAAGCTGTTGAAGAGCATCTTGTTAATCCGGTGCGGCGTCCGTTATATGACCGTGACGGGGCGCGTCTGCGCCCTCGCCCGGGGTTTAAACGTCATATTATTGTATAACACGCCCGCCCATGATTGTCAACGGCAGGCGCGGCGGCGCGGGCATGGCCTGACGGCCTTTGCGGGGTCTCGGAATAAAATGCTTGATATCGGCGGCGATAAGTAGTATAAAATAATATTCCACGGGGCGGGCTCGGCCCGCCACGGGGCCGTCCGCGCATGGGGCGCGGGCGAATACGATCATCCTTGTCCCGTAAAAACGGGACGAACCGTCTTTGACGGCAACCACAAGGAGGGAGAATGGAGAAGCATTACGAGACCGTCTGCATCGTAAAGCCCGACGTGGGCGAAGATGTCACGAAGGGCGTCGTCAAGAAGGCCACTGACGCGCTCGAGGCCGGCAAGGGCAAGCTCAACAAGCTCGACGAATGGGGCAGGCGCAGGCTCGCCTATCCGATAGCCAAGAAGTCCGAGGGTTATTACTTCGTCATGGATTACACGAGCGTCCCGGCCGTCAGCAAGGAGATCGAAAGGCTCCTCAAGCTCAACGAAAACGTGATCAGGCTCCAGACGGTGGCCATAATAGAGACCAAGGCGTCCGTGAAGGCGGCTCTTGCGGCGGTTGCGCCGGCGCCGGCGGCAGAACAGGGCGCGGAAGGAGGACAGAATGGATAGGAACGACAGGCGCGAGAGGAGCGACAGGCCCCAGGGCGAGCGCTCAGGCGGGCCGGACAGAAGACCGTACATGAAGAAGAAGGTCTGCCGCTTCTGCCAGGACCCGAAGCTGACCATAGACTACAAGGACGCGAAGGCGCTCCGCGGATACCTGACCGAGAGGGGCAGGATAGTCCCGCGCAGGATATCCGGCACCTGCGCCAAGCACCAGCGCATGGTGGCCATTGCGATAAAGCGAGCAAGGACGCTCGCCATAGTGCCCTTTACGACGATAAGCATGTAAGGACGGACTTGACTCGATTGCCGGGCCGCGTATAATTAACGCGACCATCTGGCGCGGCCCCATCCATAATTAAGAGAGAGCGATTTATCCATAAGGAGCCTATGCCATGAAGCTGATACTCAGAAACGACGTTGAAAACCTCGGACGCTACGGCGACACCGTCAAGGTGGCCCCGGGTTACGGAAGGAACTACCTCATCCCCAAGGGACTGGCCATGCCCGCCACCGTCGGCAACCTCCGCCAGCTCGAGGCGGAGCGCTCCGCGTATCTTAAAAAGGCCGAGGCGAGACGCGCGGCCGCGGACGAGGTAAAGTCGCGCATCGAGACGCTCTCCCTCCGCTTTACGAGGAAGGCGGGCGAGGACGGCAAGCTCTTCGGCTCGGTCACCACGCACGACATCGAAGGCGCTATAAAGGCCGAGGGCTACGAGATAGAAAGGCGCGACCTCGCGCTTGCCGAGCCGATAAAGACCGTCGGCGAATTCACTGTCGCGGTCAAGCTCCACCCGGACGTGCAGGCGTCGATCAAGGTGACGGTCGCCGCGGAGCAGCCGTAGCGCGCCGTCTCGCCGCCGAGAAACGCAAAAAGCCGTCAAAGGCGGGCACGGCAAGCAGGTTATCGGTTATCAGCTATCGGTTATCGGTGAATGGTAAGAGACACGTCTTTATCCTTTACTGATAACGTATAACCGGTAACCGATAACCTTTTTCCTTTCCTTCCCGGTGTTGCTATGGCTATACGCCCCCCGAAAGAACTTACCCTCAAGGCTCCCCCAAATAACATCGAGGCGGAACAGGCCATACTCGGCGGCGTGCTCCTCGACCCGGACGCGCTCGCGCGCGTCATGGAGACGCTCTCTCCGGACGGTTCCGACTTTTATCACCCGGTTCACGCGAAGCTATTCCGGGCGATGATAAAGCTCTTCGACGGCAACACGCCGGTGGACATCGTCACGCTCGCCGACCTCTTCAAGAACACCGACGACCTCGCCTCGGTCGGCGGCATCTCCTACGTAGGAGAGATAGTCGAGGCCACGCCCACAGCCGCAAACATCGGCTACTACGCCCGCATCGTCAAGGAAAAGTCGCTTCTGAGGAAGATAATAAGCGCCTCCACGAGCGTTGTCGAGCGCGCGTACGAAGGGGCGGAATCCACCGACGAGTTCATAGACGACGCGGAGCGGATGATATTCGAGGTCTCGCAGGACAGGGCGCGCAGGTCGTTCTATTCCCTCAAAGACCTGATGAAGCCGACCTTCGAGACTATCGAAGGGCTCTACGCAAGAAAGACGCACGTAACCGGCGTGGCGACCGGCTACACGGACCTCGACAAGCTGACCTCCGGGCTTCAATCGTCAGACCTCATCATCATAGCCGGGCGTCCGGGCATGGGCAAGACGTCGTTCGCGCTCAACATCGCGGAGAACGCGGCCATAGACTCCGGCGTCCCGTCAGCCGTTTTTTCTCTGGAAATGAGCAAGGAACAGCTTGCCCAGAGGATGCTCGCCTCCCGCGCCAAGGTCGGGTTGCAGGACATCAGGAACGGCCGCCTGCGCGACGACGACTGGGGCAGGCTGACCACGGCGGTGGGGTCGCTGAGCGAGGCGCCTATCTACATCGACGACACCCCGGCGCAGACCGTCCTCGACATGCGCGCAAAGGCGCGGCGATGGAAGAACGAACTCGGGTTGCAGCTTATCATCGTGGATTACCTCCAGCTCATGCGCGGCAGACGTTCGTCCGACAACCGCGAGCAGGAGATATCTGAGATATCGCGGTCTCTGAAGGCGCTCGCCAAGGAGTTGCACGTGCCGGTCATCGCGCTGTCGCAGTTGTCCCGCATGACCGAGCGCAGGGGCGAGAGCAAGAAGCCGCAGCTCTCCGACCTGAGAGAGTCCGGGGCCATCGAGCAGGACGCGGACGTGGTCATGTTCGTCTACAGGGAGGCGATGTACAAACCCTGCGAATGCCCCAAGGAGCTTTGCACCTGCGGCGTGAGGCGCGGCACCGAAATAATAATCGCCAAACAGCGCAACGGCCCCACCGACACCGTAAAACTCACCTTCCTCTACGAGTTCACCAGATTTGAAAACCAGACACAGGGCGCGGAGGGCGGAGTGGAGTGGGTGGAGTAGGGGAAGCCCCGCCTCTTTGAAAAAGAGTGAGGGGGGTTAGATAGGGCAAGGCTCGAAAGCGCCGCCGCAAGCCACAAGCGGGCGGCGAGGCAAAGGCTGGCGCCGCAGGCAGGTGCGACAAAAAGGTGGAGCAATGATCGACAAAGGCGTAATCTACGAGGCCGCGAAACAGTTGGCGGAAAAGTTTCATCCTGAGAAGATTATACTTTTCGGCTCTCAGGCGCGCGGCACCGCGTACGACCGCAGCGACGTTGATCTGCTCATAATTACCGCGATCAAGGGAAGCCGCCGCAGGATGATGGTGGAGATGGACAGGGCGATCCAGGGCGTCGACGCGGCCTTTGACATCGTGATACTGACCGCCGATGAATTCGAGGAGGAACGGAGGATTCCCGGCACCATAGGGAGATATGTTTCGCAGGAGGGAAAGACGCTATATGAGCGCCTCTGACCCGGCGACCGTCAAATGGGTGCGGCAATGGGTGGACTATGCCGAGGACGACCTGCGGCTTGCGAAGTGCGCCTAGTCCACCTCGTTCCCAAGCTCCGAGACTGTGTCGCAATTGTATTTGTAAAAAAACAGGCTCTCCACGAGGGCCTACAAGCGATTTCTTTTGGATTTTAGGGGTAAAACCCCTCCGAAAAAAGAGGTTTTTTCGCCGATTCTTGCATTACGACACAGCCTCTCCGCTTGGGAACGTTTTGTCTGGAAGCTCTGCTTCCGGCAATCTTCTCCTTCCCATACCCCCGCGGGGAGCATATCCCCATGACGCTCCACCGTCCCGCCGCGCAAATAACCCTGTTTAGCGTCTCCAACATTCTCCCTCAAACCCCACCCTATTCCCCTGCACTTATGATATATTTATCCTGAGCCGGGTGCGCGGCGCATAATTCCATCATGCCAAAAAAAAGGTTTGAGATATTCGGGTTGACGAGGAACGTCTTCGTGGCCGGGCTTGTGAGCCTGTGCATGGACGTTAGCTCCGAGATGATCTATCCGGTCATGCCGTTATTTCTGGCGAACGTCCTCGGGGTGAACAAGTCGGTCATCGGGCTTATCGAGGGCGCGGCCGAGTCAACGGCCTCGATGCTCAAGGTCTTCTCAGGCTACATCTCGGACAGGGTCGGCAACAGGAAGTGGCTGATGTTCGCGGGCTACGGGATATCGACGCTCTCGCGGCCCGTGCTCGCCCTTGCCCCGAACTGGCATCAGGTGCTGGGCTACAGGTTCATGGACAGGTTCGGCAAAGGCGTTCGCACCTCGCCGAGGGACGCGATAATCGCGGAGTCAACCGGCGCCGGGCATCTCGGACGGGCCTTCAGCTTTCACCGCTCCATGGACACGGTGGGCGCGGTCATAGGCCCGGCGCTCGCATTCTCCATCCTCGCCCTCTTCGCCGACGGGTACAGGCCGGTATTCTGGCTCTCCATGATACCCGGGGTCGTCGCCGTCCTGCTCATAGCCTTTTTCATAAAGGAGAAGACGAGGCCCCGCGTTCCAGCGGGACAGCGGCCCAGGCTGACCATGCGCCACTTCGACTGGCGGTTCAAGTTCTTCGTGGTCATAGCTGCCATCTTCGCGCTCGGCAACTCAAGCGACGTTTTTCTCATACTCAGGGCGCAGCAGCTCGGCATATCCGCGCTGATGATACCCGTCGTCTATCTCGTCTTCAACGCCGTCTACTCGGCCTCGGCCATACCCGCCGGAATAGCCGCCGACAGGTTCGGCAAGAAGAGGCTCATACTCGCGGGTTTTCTGCTCTTCGCAATACTCTACTATGGATTCGGCGTTGCGTCGAGCGCGGGCGCGGTATGGGCGTTCTTCGGGTTCTACGGACTCTTCATGGGCCTGACAGAGGGCATACAGAAGGCGTTCCTTGCGACGATAATACCGGCCGAGTTCAGGGCCACGGCGTTCGGCGTATACAATACCGTCGTGGGCCTTGCCATGTTTCCGGCGTCCCTCGTCGGCGGCCTGCTCTGGGATAAGGTCTCTCCTTCGGCGACCTTCTTTTTCGGCGGCGCGACCGCGCTGCTCTCGGCCCTGCTCTTCATAATATTCATCGCCGCGATACGCAGGGACGGCGAAGAGGCGGGATGAAGCAGGTCTACGCCGAGGTCGCGGTCAAGGCGCCGCTCGACAGGACGTTCACATACGCGGTCCCGCCGGACCTCGCGCCGATGGCCGTTGTCGGCAAGCGCTGTCTCGCGTCCTTCGGCAGGAGGACGCTCGCGGGATTCATAGTGTCAATAGGACATACCCCGCCCGCCGGAGTCGACGCGGCTAAGATAAAGCCCATCATCGACGTGATAGACCCCCTCCCGCTCTTCGACCACGCCCGCCTCGGTTTTTATAAGTGGCTCGCCTCGTATTACTTCGCGCCCATCGGCGAGGCGTTCGGCCTCATCTGCCCGGCCCCGGTTGACGTAAAGAGCCGCAAGGCCGTATGCGCCACGCCTGCCGGCATCCTTGCCGCGGCCAGGGCGAACGGGCTTGCGAGGGAGGTGCTCCTCGCGGCCCAGCCGCGCTCCACGCTCTCGGCGTTACTACGCCGGTTCAAGGGGCGCTCGGTCTACGCGACGGTCGAGAGGCTCAGAGGGGACGGGCTCCTTGCAGTAGAAGAGTCGCAAAAGAGCGGGGCAAAGGCCGCGTTCGAGCGGTATGTAAAGGCGGCTTCGCCGGACGCCGGGGCGCTCGATAAACTGACTAAAAAGTCGCCGGTTCAGGCAAGGGTTTTAATATACCTCATCGACAACGGCGAGACCTCAGTGGCAGTTCTCAAAGATGTATTCGCCAGCGCCGCCCCGGCGCTCAAGGCGCTGGAGGCAAAGGGGCTTGTGACCTTCCGCGAGGAACGCCTCATGCGCGACCCGCTCGCGGAGCTTGTGCCTAAGGACGCGTCGTTCGCGCCTAACGCGGAGCAGGCGGCGGCCATAGACGCGGTCAAGGCCGCGCTGAATAAAGGCGGCTATAACCCGTTCCTGCTCTACGGCGTCACCGGCAGCGGCAAGACCCTCGTTTATCTGCACTGTCTCGAAGAGGCGGTGAGGCTTGGGAAGAAGGCGGTCTTTCTTACGCCTGAGATAGCCCTGACCCCGTGGCCCGCGGCCTATCTCGCGGCCCGGTTTCCGGGCCGGGTGGCCGTGGCACACAGCGGGCTTGCCTCCGGCGAGCGCATGGACGAGTGGGAGCGCATACTCTCCGGCAAGGTCGATATAGTCGTGGGCGCGCGCTCCGCGCTCTTTACGCCCTTGCCGGACCTCGGCGTCATCATAGTGGACGAGGAGCACGAGACGAGTTACAAACAGGAGGACGGCGTCCGTTATCACGCCAGAGACGCGGCCCTCATGCTGGGCAAGAGCCTCGGCATAACGGTCGTGCTCGGCTCGGCCACGCCCTCGGTCGAGACCTTCCACAACGCGAAGACCGGGAGGCTTACGCCCCTCTATCTGAGAAAGCGGGTGGAGGAGAGGCCGCTTCCGGCCATAGAGGTGGTGGACATGAAGGGCGGCGCGAAGTCCGCCGCGCTCGGAGACCGGCTCAAGGGCGCGCTCGGCGCCGCGCTGGCATCCGGGGCGCAGGCGCTCCTCTTCCTCAACAGGCGCGGGTTTTCAAACTTCATCATCTGCAAGGACTGCGGCAATACCTTTCAGTGCGTCAATTGCTCGGTCACCATGACCATGCACAAGCGCGCCGGGGAGCTCAGGTGCCACTACTGCGACCTTGCCATGCCCCTGCCGGACGAGTGTCCTGTCTGCAAGGGCAGCCGCCTTGTGCAGCCCGGACTCGGCACTGAGCGGGTGGAGGAGGAGATACGGACGCTCTTCCCGGACGCCCGCATCGGGCGCATGGACAGGGACACCACGCGGCAGCGAGGCTCGGCAAAGGCGATAATAGACGCGGTCGAGGCCAAACGGATAGACTGTCTCATCGGCACGCAGATGGTCTCGAAAGGCCACCACTTTCCGGGTATAACGCTCGTCGGCGTGATATCCGGCGACACCTCGCTCAACATGCCGGACTTCCGCGCGGCGGAGCGGACGTTTCAGGTGATAACGCAGGCCGCGGGCAGGGCGGGCAGGGGAGCGGACCCCGGCACGGTCATAATCCAGACCTTGAACCCCGGACATTATTGCTTCACGCGCGCCCGGACGCACGACTATGACGGATTTTTCGAGGACGAAATAGCGGAGCGGCGCGACGCCGTGTACCCGCCATTTGCCAGGCTTTGCTCAATACGTCTGGAGGGCGTAAAAGAGGAGCGCGTCATGCGGGCGGCGGACGGGCTGAGGGTTGCCGCCGAAAGGCTTCTTGCCAAGGCCGGGGCCGGGATAAGGTTTCTTGGCCCAGCGCCCGCGCCGCTCCACAGGCTCAAGGGGCGCTACAGGCACCAGATGCTCGTCAAGGCCGTGGGCAGGCAGAACCTCGGGCCGATGCGCGCCTTTGTCACCGGCCTGAAGGCGGCGTTCGAGGCGGGCGCGAATAACGGCGTGGCGCTCGTCATCGACATGGACCCGGCGGCGATAATGTAGGGGGCTAAAAATCAGCTTAAATAACGGGCCGAATTACGTTATAATGAATAGTATGGCATTGGAGGCGGGATTGGCAAAGCCCTTGCCGCCTTCAGCCTGCCATTCTAAATATATGTCACTGATGCACATATTGAAATATCCAGACCCGTTCCTCAAGACCAAGGCTGAGAAGGTCGAGCGGGTCGATGACGCCGTTAAGACCCTCATCGCCGACATGGTGGAGACCATGTACGACGCCAACGGCATCGGGCTTGCGGCCGTGCAGATAGGAGTCGGCAAACGGGTTGTCGTCCTCGACGTGCCTGACGAGGCGGAGGAGGGCGCTGAGGCTGGGCCGGGCGAGAGGGCGAAGAAGCGCGTAAAGGGCAAGAACCTCGTCGCCATCGTAAACCCAGAGATACTTTCGTCCGACGGCTCGGTTGTATTCGAGGAGGGGTGCCTATCTCTCCCCGGAGAGACCGCGAACGTCGAGCGCGCCTCCAACGTGCGGGTGGCCGGCCTGGACAAGTTCGGCAAGCGGATGGAGTTTGGCGCAACGGGACTCTTCGGCATCGCGCTCCAGCACGAGATAGACCACCTCGAGGGCATACTCTTCATCGACAGGATTTCGCGCCTCAAACGCGAGTTCATAAAACGCAGACTCATAAAGGCCGCCGAGGCGAGACAGAAGGAACTGTAGGCGGGGCGGGGCGCTGTAAATTTCCTCACCCCCCCGCCCCCACTCACCATCTCCTATGACCCATCAAGCTCAGGCGCGAATCGTCTTCATGGGGACGCCGCGGTTTGCCGTCCCTTCGCTTGCCGCCGTTATCGACGCCGGATACGAGGCCGCGCTGTGCGTAACGCAACCTGACAAACCCGTTGGCAGGGGCATGAAGGTGCAGTCTTCGGCCGTAAAGCTCGCGGCCCTTGAGCGGGGCATCAGGTGTCTTGAACCCGCGTCCATGCGCGACGCGGCGGTCGCGGCTGAGTTGCGCGCAATCGCGCCGGACTTTATCGTGGTCGTGGCTTATGGTAAGATACTGCCGCAGACCGTGCTCGATATACCGGGAAAAGGCTGCGTCAATCTCCATGCCTCGATCCTGCCGTTCTACAGGGGCGCCTCTCCCGTAAACCGCGCCATAATGAACGGCGACAGGGAGACCGGCGTGTGCACGATGCTCATGGACAGGGGCATGGACACCGGCCCGGTCTATTTGTGCGAGAAGACCGCGATAGAGGCGTCGGACGACGCGGTCACGCTGGGCGAGAGGCTCTCAACCATAGGAGCGTCCCTTCTCGTAAAGACGCTCGGCCTCATAAGCATTGATAAGATAAGACCGGCGCCGCAGGATAACGCATCGGCGACCAATGCCCCGCCGCTTAAAAAGACGGACGGCCTGATAGACTGGTCGAGGGGGGCGGTAGAGATACGAAACCTTGTTGCAGGGACGGTCCCGTGGCCCGGCGCGTATACGCACTGGCGTGGCAAGGTGTTGAAGGTGCACGGAGGTTCTGCAAGGGAAGGGGCCGGGCAAGGAGAGCCTGGCACGATAGCTGGGATTGCAAAGGAAGGCATTCAGGTGAGTTGCGGGGCGGGCGTATTCGTGGTGACGGAGGTTCAGCCGGAGGGCAAGCGGCGCATGAAGGCCGTGGAGTTCGTATCGGGCTACAGGGTCAGGGAAGGAGCGAGGCTTGGCTGACACAGAGGAAAAGTGGCGGGGCAGCGCGGAGTCGATACAGTATAAGCCCGGCAAGGGCGTATTCCTCGGCCTCCTCGGGGTAACCTCGTTCGTGATGGTGGCCGCCGGGTTTTTCTTCTGGTACGTGCCGACCATCGGTCTTGGGAACATACACCCGGCGCTCCCATACGTGCTTGGCGCACTCCTGCTCGGCGTCGCGCTCTTTATCGTGCTTGGCGCGGTCTTCATCACCGTTGCCGCGCTCAGGGGCGCGTTCATCTTCAGGTCGTCGTTTCGCGGCCTCCTCGTAAAGTTCTTCCTGCCGATCATGCTGATGGTGGGCGGGTTTTTGAAGATACCGAGGATAAAGATAGAACAGGCGTTCATCGATATAAACAACCAGATGGTCAGGCTCATGGGCAGGAGGTTCAGGCCGGAGAAACTCCTCATACTCATGCCGCACTGCATCCAGTACGACAACTGCAGGATAAAGGTCACGCGGGACGTCAAAAACTGCGCGGGGTGCGGCAGGTGCGAGATAGGCGGCCTCCTGACGCTCTCCGACGAATTCGGCATAACGCTTTTTATCTCGACCGGCGGCACGGTGGCCAGGCGCAAGGTCTATGAAGAGCGGCCCGACGCGGTCATAGCGGTCGCGTGCGAGCGCGACCTTACGAGCGGGCTTCAGGACGCATACCCGCTGCCGGTTATCGCCATAGTGAATAAACGCCCGCGCGGCTACTGCATGGAGACCGGAGTCGCCATCGAAGAGGTGAGGCAGGCGATCCTCGACCTCGTCGGCCCCGGACGTTTGAGCAGGGGAGGCGCGGCCCACGCGAGGACTTGACAGGCGTCCCGGCGTTGCCATATATTTATAGGGAAGCCCTGATTTATTCTTTCTTCCCGTCATTTCGAGCGTAGCGAGAAATAGAGCTGCTTTGTAAATCTTGGCGCTTAGGCAAAGTGAGACCCCTGACCCCCCCCCCTGTTGAATCGTGTTTTTGATATAATCGTGAAAACGTCGGAGGGATAAGCGGATGATAAAAAAGGGTCATGGGCAGAGGAGTTTTTATACTCATATCTACGACGAAGTGATACCGAGGGATCATCTGCTCAAACGTCTTGCGGAGGCCGTGGACTTTGGTTTTGTGAATATGGCGTGCGAGGGTTTGTATTGCGCTGACAACGGCAGACCGGGCTACGAGCCTCTGATGATGTTC
>JACRCM010000167.1 GCA_016219025.1 Deltaproteobacteria bacterium
AAAAGCCTTTGTGCGATCAAGATTCGGGTTTCTCCGGACAGCATATATCGCCGAAAGCTAATTTCTTGAAAAATAAAGGATTTATTTTTCTCGGCAAGGTATTATCTGCGAGCCTTGGAATTTAACCGGACAGTAGTGATCGCAATGACGGAAAATACCCCTTTTTCAGGGGTCTCAAAGTAGCTCTATTGTAAATCGTAGCTCTATGTTCGGGGGCAGGCGCTAACCCAGCCTACAACTTATAATACATCAACTCCCTCGCGTAAGGCGCGACGAGGTTGTTTACGTGCTGGAGTTCCTTGTATTTTAAAGGGAAGAATCCGGCGGCGGCCTCGGCGTTCTCCTTCAACTGCTCGACCGTGTCGCAGCCTATGACGGCCGTGGATATGGCCTGGGTGAGGGCGTAGCAGAAGAGGAGTTTTTTGGGCATGTCGAGCCGTCCCCGGAGATACGTCTTCATGCCGATGACGCCGATGTCCTTTGCCCCGGCTATCGGGACTATCTCCTCGAGGAAGCACTTGTACGCGGGTTCAGCCGGGTTTACGGGCATAAGCACCGTGTCGAAATCGAACCGCTCAAGGCATTTTTTCAGGACGGCGGGGTCGTGGTGTCCGGTTACGCCTATGAACCTGACGAGCCCCTTGTCCCGCGCCTCGACGAACGCCTCGATGGCCCCGCCGGGGCCGAATATCTCGTTTATTTCAGCCTCGGTCCTCACGTCGTGAACCTGCCATAGGTCGAGGTGTCCGGCCTTCATCCGCGCAAGCGTCTCGTGGAGGTGGGCGAGCGCGCCTTTTTTGTCCCTCGCGTGGCTCTTGCTTGCGAGGAATACGCTGTCGCGTCTTCCCTTGAGCGCCGCGCCGTAGTAGCCTTCGCTCCCTTCGTAAGCCCTGGCGGATTCGAGGTAGTTTATGCCGAGGTCTATGGCGGTGTTTATGAGGCGGTCGGCCTCCTTCTCATTGCCGTAGGTGCGCAGGATGCCTTCCCCGCCGAGTCCGAGGATCGATACGTCAACGCCGGTCTTGCCGAGTCTTCTCTTTGGTATTACGCCTTCTTTTTTCATGGAGGGATTATACCGGAAAACCGGGCGGGTGTGAAGCGGGAAAAGCGCGGGCAGGCCGTTGCGCCGTTACTTTGTCCAGCCGTTCTTCTGCTCCGGGTTCGACGGCAGGAATACCCGGAAGATAGAGCCTTTGCCGGCCTCGCTTTCGACTTCTATCCTGCCGCCGTGCGCCTCGACTATGGTGCGGACTATGGAGAGGCCGAGGCCGCTGCCGACCGTGAGGCCGCGCGAGGCGTCCACGCGGTAGAACCTGTCGAATATCTTATCCTGTTCTTCCCTGGGGATGCCGATGCCGGTGTCCTCGATGAAGACGGCCGCGCCATCTGTCTCTTCGGAGACGCGGATGTCCACGCTGCCCCTTGGCCTGTTGTATTTTATCGCGTTCTCGACGATGTTGGTGAAGACCTCGGTGAGCCCCTCGCGGTCGCCCCTTACCGCCGCGCCGGTGCCGGAGAGCCTGATGGCGGCCTCCTTGCTGGCCGCAGCCGGCTCTATGAGCATCACAACGTCCCTCATCACGTCCATGAGGTCAATCCTGACGGGCTTGAACTGTATGGCCTTGTTGTCGAGCCTTGATATGACGAGGATGCGGTTGATGATGTCGCACATCCGGTTGACGGTCTCGCCGATCTTCCTTATCGTCTCCTTGTAGTCGGGCGCGCTCCTGTCCCTGCCGAGGGTCACGTCGCAGAAACCCTTGATGATGGAGGTCGGGGTGCGGAGCTCATGCGAGGCGTCCGAGAGGAACTGCTTCTGTTTGGCGAAGGAGGATTCGAGCCTGCCGAGCATGACGTTGAAGCTTGCGGCCAGCGGCCTGAGCTCATCCGCCAGACCGTCTTCCATGATGCGCTCGTTGAGGTTCTCCTCGGTTGTCTGGCCGATCTTGGCGGTGAACGTCCTGAGCGACCGCAGCGCCCATCCGGTGATGACGAATACGCCGATGCCGCATAAGATGAATATGAGCGGGAATATCACGAGGACGATGTTGCGGAACGACGAGAGCAGCTCGTAGGTCTCCTCGATCGAGTCCCCGGCCTGGAACGTGAGCGTCCCGATGGAGAACCTGAACGCCTGCGTTACGAGCCGGACGGGGATTCCGCCGGGCCCGGCCACGGTGCGGTAGTCCGCGTTGGATGTGCCATGTACGACCGGGAGCGAGGCGTTGCCGAGCGCGAGCGACGGGGAACGGACGAGTATGGTCCCGTCATCGGAGATTATCTGATAGTAGTGGCCGGAGAGTTTTTCGGCGTACATGCCGGTGGCCGCGGTGGAGAGCTCGGCAAGTTCGGTCTCAAGCTGTCCGTGCGCCTCCTCGACGGTCATGAGGTTGCCGAGGGTCTCAAGCTCCGAGGTAAGGTGCTCGTCCGCGAGGTTTACAATGAGGTATTCGAGCTTGAGGTAGAGGAACATCTCAAGACCGGCGAAGACGATGAGGAAGACCGCAAGGTACCAGACGACGAGTTTTAGCTTGATGGAATTGAACATCAGGGCGATAGCTGATCCGCTACTCCTCTTCTTTAAGCATGTAACCCGCCCCGCGCACGGTGTGTATGAGTTTGGCGGGAAACCCCTTGTCGATCTTGTTGCGCAGGTAGTTGACGTATACGTCGACCACGTTCGAGTCCATCTCCGAGTCTTCGTTGTAGATGTGTTCCACGATGTCAGAGCGGCTCACGACGTTCCCCTTCTTGTAGGCGAGGAATTCAAGGAGGGCGTATTCGCGCGCCGAGAGGCTTATCTGTTTGCCGTTGCGCTTGACCTCGTGCGAGGCGGTGTTTATCTCAAGGCCGGCTATCTGGATGACGGCCTGCTTGACCTCGCCCTTGCGTCTGAGGAGCGAGCGCACGCGCGCCAGCAGCTCCTGGAAGACGAACGGTTTGGTGAGGTAGTCGTCAGCGCCGGTGTCGAGACCCTTTATCTTGTCGAGGAGCGCGTCCCTTGCGGTAAGGAGTATCACCGGCGTCATCAGGCCCTTCTTCCTCATGCGGCTCAATACGGCGAGGCCGTCGAGCGCCGGGAGCATGATGTCGAGGATGACCGCGTCGATGGGGTAGTTCTCGGCCATGTAGAGGCCCTCCTCCCCGTCGTGCGCGACGTCCACGACGTAGCCCTCTTCCTCCAGCCCCTGCTTTATTATCAGGGCGAGGTCTTTTTCGTCTTCAACGACCAATATCCGCATGGGCATCCTGGTTTGGGTCTTTGTCCTAATAATATCGCATCTGACGGCGGTTGCAAGCGCTCTTATAAGGTCATTTTATGGCAGGTATGATTAAAGCGGGATTAGAGGAGGGCGGGGGCAGTTGGGGCACCCCCCCACTCATAGAGCTACGATTTACAAAGTATCCCCCCAAAGACGGGGGGAGGGGAATCTGAAATGCCCATTTGCGATATCGGCAGCCTTGCATCAGTCCTGATGCGTCTTGTAAATCCTGTCGAACTCCGGGGCCAGTTCGATGAACTTGGCGAGGACGTCCGGGTCGAAGTGGCCGGGCATGGTCCTGCCGTCGCCCGCCGTGATTATCCTGAACGCCTCCTCATGCGTGAAGGCGCGTTTGTAAGGGCGCTTGCTCACGAGCGCGTCGTACTGGTCCGCGAGCATTACTATCCTGCCCTCGATGGGTATCTCCGCCCCTTTTATCCCCCTCGGATACCCGCCTCCGTCAAACCTCTCGTGGTGGTTGAGGGCTATGGACTCGGCCAGATTTATGCCCGGGTACCTCGACCCGGCGAGCATCCTTTGGCCGATGGTCGTGTGCGTCTTCATCACGTCCCACTCCTCGGCGGTGAGCGGGCCTTTTTTTAATAGTATGCCGTCCGGGATGCCGACCTTGCCGATGTCGTGCATGGAGGCGGAGAAGGTTATCGTCCCGGCGAACGCGCCGGGGAGTCCGAGGCCGGCCGCGAGGAGGCCGGAATACTCGCCTATGCGCCTTATGTGCGCCCCGGTGTCCGTGTCCCTGAATTCGGCGACGACGCTCAGGCGCATGATCATCTCCTTGCCCGCGTCCTCCACCATCCGGAGCGCGTTGGCAAGCTCTTGGGTGCGCCTCTCCACGTCCTCCTCGAGCCGGGCCTTGTACGCCTTCTCCATTGCCGTGAGCCTGCGGTGCTCAACGGCCTTTCCCACCGCGTGGATGAGGTAATCGGGTTTGTACGGCTTTATGATGAAGTCGAACGCCCCCTGCTTTATCGCGCTCACCGCGACGTCGAGTTCCGCGTAGGCGGTCATTAAAATCACCGGCAGGCCGCGGTCCAGGGCGCGTATCCTCTCAAGCAGGTCTATGCCCGTAAGCCCCGGCATCTTTATGTCCGTGAGCACCGCGTCGAACCGTTCCGCCTTTAGTCTTTCGAGGGCCGCGCCCGCGTCCTTGCAGGGCGCGGTGTCATAGCCGCTCTCCGCCAGGAGGAGCGTGACCGTGTCGAGGACGAAGGGGTTGTCGTCCACGACGAGCACCCGCGCCCCGGCCTTTTTTGCGTCTTCGTTCATCTGTCCAGCGCCTCTCTTATTTTGCGCAGGAGCGCGCCCGGGGCCGCGGGCTTGATGAGGAACGCGAACGCCATCTCACCCCCTGACTTCGCCTTTATGAAGTCCTCGGCGTATCCGCTCGTGAACAGGACCTTTACGCCGGGCCGAATGCGGCGCAGCTCCTCGTAAGCCTCTTTCCCGCCCATCCTGGGCATTATCACGTCGAGTATCACGAGGCCGATGGAGTCCGCGGCCTCCCGGAACCTAAGGACGGCCTCCTCGCCGTTCGCGGCCTCGGTCACGCGGTATCCGTATTCCTCAAGCACCGTGCGCGTTATCGCGCGGACGTCCGGCTCGTCCTCGACGACGAGGATATGTTCAGTCCCGCCGGTAACCGGCCGGGGCTCGACCGCGTCCGCCCCGGCGGCCTCGCCCGATGCAAGGGGGAGGTATACCTTGATAGACGTGCCGGCGCCCGGCTCGCTGTAGACGTTTATGTAGCCCTCGTGCTGCTTGACCGTCCCGTAGACCATGGAGAGGCCGAGGCCCGTGCCCTTGCCGACCTCCTTGGTGGTGAAGAAAGGCTCGAATATGCGTTTGACGGTCTCGGCGTCCATGCCCGTGCCCGTGTCCGTGACGGTGAGGAGCGCGTATCGCCCGGGGGCGCCGTATCCGTGCGGGTTGATGAACTCGGAGTCGAGCTCGACCGGCTGCGTGGCTATGGTGAGGGCGCCGCCGCGGGGCATGGCGTCGACCGCGTTCGTGACGAGGTTCGTAAGCGCCTGCTCTATCTGCGCCGCATCCGCCATGATGACGAGTTCCCCGTCATGGAGGACGGTTCTGAACTCTATGTCTTCGCCGATGATCCTTTGCAGTATCTCCCCGACGTGCCGCACAAGGCCGTTGAGTTCGACAGGTTGGGGCGTGATGACCTGTTTCCTGCTGAACGCGAGGAGTCCGCTCGTGAGCCGGGCGGCCCTCTCGGCGAGCGTAAGTATGTGGCCGGAGTAGGAGACTACGGTCTCGTCGCCGTCTTTTTTCATCTTGAGGAGATTCGCGTAGCCGATGACGGCCGCGAGGATGTTGTTGAAGTCGTGGGCTATGCCGCCGGAGAGCCTGCCTATGGCCTCGAGTTTTTGCGAGTGGCGAAGCTGTTCCTCAAGCGACTTTCTCTCGGTTATGTCCTCGACCATGCAGTCGAAGAAGACGTTGCCGTCCCTGTCCGCTTTCTTGACCGCCGATATGGACGCCCAGCGTCTCTTGCCCTTCAGGGTGACGACTTCCACGACCACGTTCTTCACGAAGCCCTCGCGGATGAGTCTTTCGCTGAACGCGGCCCTCTCGGCCGGGTCCGCGTAGAACTCCGCTACGCCGTGTTTGAGAAGCTCCTCCCTTGACGGGCACTCAAGCATGTCAAGGAGCGTCTGATTCACCTCGATGAACCGCCCGTCCAGTCCGGGGGTGTTCCTGGATACCCCGATGGAGAGGTTGTTCACGAGGCTTTCGTAGCGTTCGGCCATCTCCCGGCGCGCCTCTTCCGCGAGCTTCCGGCTGACTATGGCCCCGAGCTGCGCCGAGACCGTCGAGAGCAGGACGGCGAACCGCTCGTCCCGCGTGGCCGCGGATGACCGGGTGAAGAAGAGCAATACCGCCATTACGTTATTTTCGGAGACGATAGGGATGCCCACGGCGGCATGGAGTTTCTGTCTGCTCGCGGCCTCGGCGCGGATGAACGTCTCGCCGTTCATCGACACGTCCTTTACCCACTCGGTCTTTTTGGACGCCCAGACCCGGCCCGCAAGCCCCTTGTCCGGCGGGAGTTTCATCCCCCTGGCGCATTCGGCGAGGCCATTGTCGGCGGCCTCATCAATGCATTCGCTGCAGTATTCAAGGACGATGCCGTCCTTCGACGGCGCCCACGCCTCGCCGAACGCCCAGCCAGTCACCTCGCAGACCTTGCCTATGGCGGTCTTGAGCGCGCCGTTGAAGTCGCGCGCCTCGCCCAGGGCGGTCGAGAGGGTCTGGAGGAGCCTGAGTTCGTCCACCATGCGCTTGCGCTCGGTAATGTCCGTCGAGATGCCGCAGACCGCGAACGGCGCGCCGGACGAGTCGTAGATGGGCACCTTCATCGAGAGATAGTTGCGGACTACGCCGCCCTCGGTGACCGTCTCCTCGAACTCGTGCGGCATCCGCGTATGGACTACCGTCATGTCGTTGGCGCGGAGCATGGACGCATCGTCGTCCGGGAAAATGTCATAGTCGGTCTTGCCCAGCGCGCCGCCAGGGGCAAGGCCGGAGAGCTCCTCGAACCGTCTGTTTACGAGCAGGAATCTGCCGTCGAGGCCCTTGAGGTATATCACGGCGGTGGAGTTGTCTATTATGGCGCGCAGCCTCTCCTCGCTCTGCCTCAGCATGGCGTCGCGCCTCCAGACCTCCGAGGCCATGCGGTTGAACGTCCCGGCCAGCGCGCCTATCTCGTCGTAAGCCATTATCGGCACGGACGCGCCGTAATCACCGTCGGCTACGCGCCCGGCGGCAACGGCGAGCGCCCGGAGCCTCATGACCACCACCTCGAAGAATGAGAAGAAGACGGCGGCAATCAGTATTACGACTATGCCTGCCGCCGCAAGCACGTTCCTTTTCATCTCGTTGAGCGGGGAGACTATCTCGTCCTCCGCGACCTCCACGAGGAGCGTCCAGTTCATCTGAGGCAGGCACATGGACGCGCCCGCGACGGTTGCTCCCTTATAGCCCTTGTAGAAACCCGAAAACTCCGTGCCTGACGCGATGCACGCCCGGACCGAGGCGGTGTCGACCCGTTGCTTGATGCCGCCGGCCGCGGACCGTTCGTTGCCGGTTATCATCGTCATGTCGCGGTTGACGAGGTATATATCCATGCTCTTGTGCCTGCCCTTGTTCCACGAGACCGCGCCGAGCTCCTCGCTGAACGCGCCGGATAGCAGCTTGCCGACCTCGCCGAACGAGATGAAGTTGACGATGACCCCGATCCGTCCTCCCGTGCGCTTATCCGTGACCGGGGCGGCCACGGCAATCTCGGAGTCTCCGTAGGCCGTATGCCTTTCGTAAATGGCAACCCCCTCCCTCCCCCTCAGGAAGAACTGCTCGTCCGATGCGTCTTTGCCGATGGCGGCCTCGTTGGTGGCGGCAACGACGCGGCCGTTCGAGGCGATGACGTATATGCGGTCTATGGACCTGTCGAGTGGGAGCTTGTTCCTTATGAGGTGGCGGTTGAGCGGCCCGGCGGCCGAGGCGGAGCCGGACGCGGCCTTTTCAAGCTCGTCCCTTATGAAGCCGTCGCTTGAGAAGTCCATGGCCCTCCGCTTGGACATCTCGAGGAAGAGGTAGACCTGGCCCTCGTAGGCGTCGGCGATGACGGTCAGGCTGGACAGGGAGTTCGCCCTGAGGAACCTCTCATTGGCGCGGTAGCCGTAGAGGAAGATTATGAAGATCGGCACAAGCATGGCCGCAACGGCGATGAGCGCCTTCTGAAAGAGGGAAAAGGTGGGCATCTTCATAAAGACCGTTCATAAGGCGCCGCCGGTTCAACGGCGGCGCGCTTACGCCTGAATAAAAAAACCCGCATAATGAAAGACCGTTTTGCGCCGCCGGGGGCTTACCCGTAGGCGCGCGGCAAATCGTTGCGGGTTTCGATGGAATGGACAGTCCGTTGTCTATAGATTATTGCACGGGATTTACGGCAGTCAAGCGGGGTTGCTATTGGCGCCAAGACCTGTTAGTGTATCTTATGAAATTACTCCTCGTCCTTCCGAGAAACGAACGCGGCTTCTGGGGCAAGGTCTCGAAGACCGGCAAGACCGGCTTCGTCCGCCTGAACCTGCCGACCATAGCGGCCTTGACGCCCATGGAGTGGGACGTGGAGATACTGGACGCCAGGGCAAGGCCGGTGGATTATAACGCGCCCGTGGATATCGTCGGCATAACCGGGTTCACGGCCGAGATGCCGAGCGCCTACGAGATAGCCGATAACTTCAGAAAAAGGGGCGTCAAGGTCGTCATGGGCGGGGTGCACGTGTCCGCGCTCCCGGACGAGGCCCTTGCCCATGCCGACGCCGTCGTAATAGGCGAGGCCGAGCAGGTATGGCATAAGGCGCTGGAGGACTTCAAAAAGGGGGAGTTGAAGCCCAGATACAAGGCCCCTGGCCTGTGCGGGATGGAAGGCATGGCCGTTCCGAGGAGAGACCTCCTCGACAGGCGGATGTACGTCTCAGGCTTCAATACCATTCAGGCCACCAGGGGCTGCCCGTTCAACTGCGACTACTGCGCCGTGACGGCGTTCTTCGGCAAGGAGTTCAGGACGAGGCCGGTCGCCGAGGTCATCGACGAGATAAAGGGGTTCGACACGCGCAACTTCTTCTTCGTGGACGATAACATGGCGGGCAGGCCCGCTTACGCGAAGGAGCTCTTCAGGGCCCTTGAGCCGCTCAAGCGCACATGGGGCTCCCAGGCGTCGATAACCATGGCGAAGGACCAGGAGTTCCTCGACCTCTACGCGAGGAGCGGCGGCAGGTACGTCTTCATAGGCTTCGAGAGTCTCTCGCAGAAGAACCTTGAGAAGATGCACAAGGGCTGGAACTCGGCAAAGGGCTACAAGGAGGCGATAGAAAAGATTCACGCCGCCGGGATAAACATACTCGGCAGTTTCGTCTTCGGCCTCGACGAGGACGACAAGACGGTATTCAGGAATACCTTCGACTTCATAATGGAGACCGGGCTCGCCGCGGCGCAGTTTCACATACTCACGCCCCTGCCCGGCACCGTTACCTACGGCGTCCTTGAGAAGGAAGGCAGGATAATCGACAGGGACTGGGCTAAATATCACACCGGAGAGGTCGTCTTCCAGCCCAAGGGCATGAGCGTCGAGGATCTGCAAAACGGCTATTACTGGATATTCCGCAATACCTACGCCATAAAAAACATCGCCAAGAGGTGTTTCAAGAGCCCTAAGGGGCTGGCCTACAGGATAGCCATGAACGTCGCCTACAGAAAAAAGGCGATGAGGATGCCGGAGGTGAAGGGCGGATTCTAACGATGCCCGCGAAGCGCAAAACAGCTTTATGGCCTTGACACGGGCCGGAAAAGATGCAAAGATTTGACCTGTAGCCGCACGCAAATCAAATAAGAGCATCAGGGTAACCCCCTTGCCGGAATGGGGGGGTAAAAGGGAATCCCGTGACGGCCTTGGCCGGAACCGGGAACGGACCCGCCACTGTAAACGGCACGAACCCCGCGTTCAAGCCACTGGCCTCTTGGCCGGGAAGGCGCGGAAAGTAGGCTACGCCGTGAGTCAGGAGACCTGCCTTGGTGCGCCTCACGCATTCTTCGACGGTAAAGAAGGTGGGGGTTCGGGATATGTTTATCCATCTCAAGCCTCTCTTCCATTGCGCGAAGAGGGGTTTTTGTTTTTTCGGGGCGGGGTTAGTCTTTTCCATACCGCCAAGACGGTAATTCTTTGCGTCAACGGAGGCGTTCATGAGCGCGGCCAGGGAGAATTCAAAGAAGGCGGTCCTGCTCCTCGGACACGGCAGCAAGGCGGCTGAGGCGAACGAGACTCTGAGGAAGGTCGCGGCCTCCGTGAAGGAGCGCGGAGGCTACGGCATGGTCATGTCGGCCTTCCTCCAGATGGAGAGGCCGGGGTTTCAGGAGGCGGCCGCCGCGATGGCGGCAAAGGGTTTCCGCGAGATTATCGTCATGCCCTATTTTCTCTACCCCGGCCTTCATGTGACCAAAGACCTGCCCGGGGAGATGGACGCGGCTCTGGCAAGGCACGATGGGCTTTCCTTCACCCTTGCGAGGCATCTGGGTTTTCACGGGCGGCTCGTTGACATAACGGTCGAGCGGATAGAGGAGGCGATCGCGCCGCAGGCCCCGGCGTCCGCCGTCTTTGCCCAGCACCCCATAGAGGCCGAGAGTTTCCGCGTCATCGGGGAGGAGGCGGATTTCGCGGGGGTCCCGGCGGAACACGTCCCGATAATAACGAGGGTTATACATACCACCGCGGACTTCGAGTACAGGGAGATACTCCGCCTCTCAACCGGGGCGGTAGGGGCCGGGGTCGCCGCCATAACGTCGGGCCGCAACATAATAACCGACGTAAGGATGGCGGAGGCAGGGATAAGCCTTGAGAGGCTCCGTCCATTCGGCGCGTCCGTGCATTGTTTCTCCGCGGACAAAGACGTATGCGCCCTCGCGCTCAGGGAGGGCATGACGAAGACCGCCGCGGCGATGCGCAAGGCCGCGCCGTATATGGAAGGCGGGATCGTAGCCATAGGCAACGCGCCCACGGCGCTTGCCGAGGCGCTCAGGCTCGTATCAACCGGCGAGGCGCGTCCGGCTCTGGTGATAGGCGTGCCGGTAGGGTTCGTGGGCGCGGTCGAGGCCAAGGACGCGCTTATGCGCTCAGGCCGCGAGCATATAGCCACCGCCGGCAGAAAAGGCGGCAGCACGGTGGCCGCGGCCATAGTGAACGCCCTCGCCATCATGGCCCTCGAGGCGGGAGCCAGCCGCTGAGGTGGTTATAAAAATCGTCTTTGCCGATAACCAATAACCGGACATGCACATACCCGACGGATATCTCAGCCCCAGGACCTGCGTGGTCTTCTACGCCGCGATGGCGCCGGTCTGGTATGCCGCCTCGAAGAAGGTGGAGGCGGCGGCCGGGGTGAAGGGGTTGCCGTTGCTGGCGCTCGGAGCGGCCTTTGCCTTCGTCGTGATGATGTTCAATCTGCCGGTGCCCGGCGGCTCCACCGGCCACATGACAGGGGCGGCGGTCGTGGCCATAGCCCTTGGGCCGTGGGCCGCGGTCGTGGCGATGACGCTTACTGTCGCGCTCCAGGCGTTTCTCTTCGGAGACGGCGGGATAACGGCCATCGGCGCGAACTCCTTCAACATGGCGTTCGTCATGAGCTTCGCGGGTTATTACGTCTACAGGGTAATCGCGGCTGGAGGGCCGGGCCGGGCCCGGGTCTGGCTGGCCTCGTTCATCGCGGCCTACGTCTCGGTCAACGCGGCGGCGCTATGCGCGGCTCTTGAGCTGGGCATAGCGCCCGCCATCGCGCGCGGCGCCGACGGCGCGCCCCTGTATGCGCCGTACCCGCTCTCGGTCACGCTGCCGGCGATGTTGACGCCCCACCTCCTGTTCTTCGGTCTGGTGGAGGGCCTTGGCACCGCGCTTGTGGTATCCTATATCAGGAAGACGGGCATGGCGTCCGTCAGCGCCGATATGAAGGAGACGGGGCGCAAGGGCCTCCGTCCGTTGTGGGCGGCCATTATCATCCTCGCTTTTTTTGCGCCGCTCGGTCTCTTGGCGCCGGGCGCTCCGTGGGGCGAGTGGGCGCCCGCGGAGTTCAAGACCCTCATCGGCTACGTCCCCTCCGGGATGAACGCGCTCTCCGGGCAATGGAAGGGCATCATGCCGGGCTATGGCGCGGGCGCGTCCAACGGCCTGCATCGCTCGTTATATTACGCCTTATCGGCCCTCGTCGGGAGCGGGGCCGTTGTCTTTGCCGTATATCTATGGGGCAGGTTATGGCGCCGATAGGACAAGTGCCGGAGTGGTTCAAGGAGGCGAGAGGCGCGCCGTGCATGACCGGCGGCTCCTATCGTCAGGAAGGCTTCGTGGAGAAGAGCCTGCGGACGATAGCCGCGTATGCGAGGGAGGCCGCTTCCCCGGATGAGACGGCAGGGAAGCGCGGACTCCTGCAGGCTCTCGACGTCCGGGCGCGCATGGCCGGGATGCTCCTAATGATAATCGCCGCCGCGATTACGGCGAGCGCATGGATGCTCGCCGCGCTCGGTCTCCTCTGCGTCATGACGGCGATAGCCTCGCGCGTGAGCATGAGGGCGCTTGCCGGGCGCGTCGCGCCGTCTTTGGCGTTCACCGCGGTAATCGCGGCCCCGGTCTTCTTTGGCATCGGGATGAACGGGGGCAGGGGCCATGCGGCGGCCGCCGGGGCCTTTTTCATCGCGAGGGCGGCCGTCATGGTCTCGTTCGCGTCCATCCTTGCCCTTACCACGACTCAGACCGGTTTTTTCAAGGGCATCGGGCGCATGCCCCTGCCGCCGGTCTTCACGGCGGCGCTCTTTATGACGTTCCGCTACGTCTTCATACTCCTCAAGATAGCGGAGGACGCGGCCTTCGCGCGCAAATCGAGGGCCATAGGCAAGGGCAGCTCCGCGGAGGCGCGGTCGTGGTTCGCCTCGCGCATGGCGCTCCTGCTGCACAAGTCCCTCTGCATGGCCGAGGACGTGTTCATGGCTATGGCGTCGAGGGGGTTTAACGGAGGCCGGATAAGGACGGCGGACCCGGGCCGGATCCGGCCAAGGGATTATCTGTGGATAGGGGCGGCGTCTTTCGTCCTCTTCCTTTCGTTCGGCCTCTGAGGGCATGATGATGGATGAGCCGCTCTATTCGGTGGACGGCGTCAGCTACAGGTATGGGCCGGGTTGGGCGCTGCGCGATGTGACCTTCACGGTCGGAGGCGGCGAGTCCCTCGCCATACTCGGGGCCAACGGCAGCGGCAAGTCCACGCTCCTCAAGATATTGAACGGCCTCGTATTCCCCTCCGGCGGCGGGGTGAGGTTCATGGGCGCGCCGCTGACCGAGGCCGGGCTGAAGGGGAATCTCCTGCGGTGTTTCAGGGAGCGCGTGGGTTTCGTATTCGCCGAGCCTGACGTGCAGCTATTCTGCCCGACGGTATCCGACGAGGTGGCCTTCGGCCCGTTGCAGCTTGAGCTTCCAGCGAAGGAGGCCGCATCGAGGGTCGAGGAACTCCTCTCCATGCTCGGTATAACGGCCTTGAGCCAGAGGCCGCCGTGGACGCTGTCCACGGGCGAGAAGAAGAAGGTCGCCATAGCGGCGGTGCTGGCCGTAAACCCGGACGTGCTCCTGCTCGACGAGCCTACGAACGGACTCGACCCGCGCACGCAGGTCTGGCTCTTCGAGCTCATCGAGTCTTTGAAAGGCTTGAAAAAGACGTGTATAATGTCTACGCATGATCTCAGCCTTGTGGAGGACCTGGCCGAGCGGGCGCTCGTGATAGACGAATCCCACAGACTCGTCGCGGACGGAGCGGCGCGGGAGGTGCTGCGGAACAAAGACCTCCTCCTCGCGGCCAACCTCATCCACGAGCATACGCACAGGCACGGGGACGTGGTGCACATCCACAGCCACGGCCCGTTCGGCATGCACGACGAACACGAGTAATGTTTGGATGGTGGGGATTCTTACCCGTTGAAGTTGATGCGCGGCGTTTCAAATAAGGCAAAACACAAAAGGGAGGACGGAAAAATGGAAAGGATGCTCGAAAGAGACGTTATGCTGAAGGCGTTTGCAGGGGCGCTGGCGGTCGCCGGACTGGCGTTCACGCTCTGCGTCATAGTCTACGGCATGGATTCGGTGGCGCCGGGCGTGCACGACGCATTCCACGACTTCAGGCACGTGATAGGGATGCCGTGTCACTGAGCGGCGCCGGATGTCCCTGATAACGAGCGGCGCCGACGCGGCGCCGCTCGCATCCACGCGGGCAAAGGAGGCTTATCCGATGTTCTCACGTCAAACGATCGCCGCCGACCTCCTCTCAGGCGTCGCATGGGGGTGGCTGTCATTGGTCACGAATTCCGTGACCGGCGCATTCGTCTTTGAAGGCGGCTTTATCCACGACCTTGCGGCATTCACCGTCGCCGGAGGCGTCAACGGGTTCGTCGCGGGCGGCCTGCTTTCGCTTGCCGGGGCGCGTCTGCCGTTCAAGTCGAACGCCCTGAAGGCGGCGCTCACTTCCACCGCGTTATGGCTGGTCCTGCGCGCCGGGGCCATGATGCTCTCGAATATCGACCCGGAGAGATACCACGCTGTGAACGGCCAGAGCATACAGGGGTTCTTCCTTGCTATTCTCCTCGGCCTGGTCATAGCCGCCGTCCGCAAGGCAACGGACGCAAAAGACGGACTCCCTGACGCGGCGCGATAGGTTGGACACGGGTGACTATGGAGCCGTCCGGTAGAAGAAGGCATCTAAAAAAAGGTTTTACCACCGGCACATGCGCGGCGGCCGGGGCTAAGGCCGCGGCCCTCGCGCTATTCGCCGCCCTTGACAAAGGCGCGCCCTGCAACGCCGTCAACTCCGTTTCAGTCACGCTTCCGATTAAAACCCGGTTGGACATCCCAGTAAAGTCCGTTTCCGTCTCCGGCAAGACCGCCACGGCGGTCATCGTAAAGGACGCGGGAGACGACCCTGACGTGACGAACGGGGCCGAGTTCGTCACAACGGTGGAGTATCGCGGAGAGAACAAAAGGCGCGTCTCCGTGGCCGTTAAGGGCGGGGTCGGCGTGGGCGTGGTCACGAGGCCGGGGCTGAAGGTCAGGATCGGGCGTCCGGCCATAAACCCTGTGCCCCTCTCCATGATAAGGCGCTCCGTTGCCGAGGCCGCCCGTGAGTTCGGTCTGACCCCTTCGGTCGTAGTCACGGTCTCGGCGCCCAAGGGCGCGGCCCTGGCGGAGAAGACCATGAACCCGCGCCTGGGCATTGTTGGGGGCATCTCGATACTCGGCACCACGGGCATAGTCGAGCCGATGTCCTTGGCCGCGTACAGGCATTCGATAACGTGCGCCGTGGACGTGGCGCTCGCCGAAGGCGGCTCCGAGGCCGTCTATGCCACCGGCAGGACGAGCGAGCGGGCGGCCATGACGCGCATGAAGCTCCCCCAGACCGCGTTCGTTTTGACCGGAGACCACATGGGATACGCGCTTCGGGACGCCGCCGGGAGGAAGGGGCTTAAAAAGGTGACGGTCGCCGCGCAGTTCGGCAAGCTGACGAAGCTCGCGGCAGGGCGCTTCGAGACGCATTGCGCGGACGCGAGCGTGGACTTCGATCTCCTCGCGTCGATAATCCGCAAGGGCGGCGGGACGCAAGGGTTGGTGGAAAAGTGCCTCGCCGCGAATACGGCGAGGCAGGTCTTTTTTCTCCTGAGGGACGCCGGACATGACTCCGTCTTTAGAGCCGTATGCCGCAAGGCAAAGGCGAACGCCGTATCCATTGCAGGCAAGTCCATCGACGTGCGCTGTATCCTCGTTGGGTATGATAATGATATAGTATGCGGGTGTTAATAACCGATGATTTACATAATAGGCATAGGCGTAACCGGCAGGGCGTCGTTGACCGGCCGTCCGCTCGATATAATAAGGAACGCGAGGCTCCTCGTCGGTGGGGCGCGCCACCTTGCCGAATTTAACGATATAGAGGCGAAGAAGACCCCGATAGGCAAAGACCTCGAAGGCGTCGCAACCGGGATAGCCGCTTGCGCGAAAAAGGGCGGCGTGGCGGTGCTTGCCACCGGCGACCCGACGCTCTACGGCATAGCCGGTTTTCTGACCAAGAGGTTCGGCAAGGAGAGGGTCGAGATTATTCCGAACGTCAGCGTCGTGCAGGAGGCGTTTGCCCGGATAAAGGAGTCCGCCAACGGCGTATTCGTGACGAGCGGCCACGGTCATCGCGGCCTTAGTTCCGTCATCAGCGACGTAATGCGGCACGATAAGACCGCCATATTCACGGATGCGGAGAATTCGCCCTCGGTGATAGCAAAGGCGCTTCTGGAGGCGAAGGCGGGCGGGTTTGACGCATACGTCTGCGAGGCCATAGGCAGCGCGGAGGAGCGCATAACAAAGGGCACGCTCGAATCGGTTTCAAGGAAAAAGAGGTTTAATCCGCTCAATACTATGATACTCATAAGGACGAGTCCCGCGGAGTCCGGCGGACAACGCCGTATCGGCATCCCTGACGCCGGGTTCAGGCACAGGCCCGGGATGATAACGAAGGAAGAGCTTCGCGTCATCGTCCTTGCCAAGATGGACGTAAGGACAGAGAGCATGGTCTGGGACATCGGCTCGTGCTCAGGCTCCGTGGCCATCGAGTCGGCGCGTCTCGCGGTCAACGGCAGGGTCTGGGCCGTGGAAAAAGACGCCCGGCGCTGCGCCGACATACGCGCCAACAGGAAGCGCTTCGGCGCGTCCAACCTTGAGGTGATACGCGGGGTTGCGCCGGGTTGTCTCAGGGCGGATATGCTGGAGCCGGATGCGGTCTTTGTCGGAGGCGGCGGGGCCGGGATAACCGGCATACTCAGGGACGTATCCGGCAGGCTGAAGCGGGGAGGAAGACTTGTTGCGTCCGCCGTGACCATCGAGACCGCCCACGGCGTGACGGCATTTTTAAAGGACGAGGGCTACGAGGCCCGCGATGCCGCGCTCGTGAGCCTCGCAAAGGCGCGAGACGCCGGCGTCTTGAGCATCCTCGCGGCGCACAATCCAATATTCATCATAAGCGGGGTTAAACCTTAATGGGAAAGACCGGGGTCTTATACGGCGTGGGCGTGGGGCCCGGGGACGCGGAACTTATGACGCGCAAGGCCGTCCGGATACTCGGCGAGGCGCAGGTCATAGCCGTGCCCAAGTCTGCTGAGGCGTCCGCCGACGGGTTGAGCAAGGCTTTATCGATAGCCGGGGCCGTGGTGGACATGACCGGCAAGACCGTGGTGGAGCTTCCCTTTCCCATGACCAGGGACAAGGAGAGGCTCCGCGCGTCGAGGGCCGCCGCCGCTTCCGTCGTAGCCGGGCACCTTGCCGCAGGCCGTGACGCGGCCTTCATAACGCTTGGGGACGCGCTCTTATACTCGACCTTCGGCTATATCGTCCCGTTCGTCAAGGAACTCCTGCCCGATGCAAGGGTCGATTACGTGCCGGGCATTACCTCGTTTTCAGCGGCGGCGGCCTTGAGCGGGATGCCGCTTGCGGAATCCGGCGAGAGGCTTGCCGTAATACCGGCGGCTTATGACATGGAGGAGGCGAGGGGCGCGCTCGCGGCGTTCGACACGGTCGTCTTCATGAAGGTCAACAGGGCGATAGACCGCATAACCGCGTTGTTGGAGGAGGTGGGGGTCGCGGACAGGGCGGTCTTCGTATCAAGGGCCGGTTGGCCGGGAGAGCAGGTCGTCACGGACATCTCCGAATTAAAAGGCGCAACGCTCGATTACTTTTCGCTTATAATAGTCAGGAAGGGGAGGTCGTCATGACGGCGCGGATGTCAACCGTGTATTTCGTAGGCGCGGGCCCCGGCGACCCTGAGCTGATAACCGTAAAGGGGATGCGGCTCCTGTCCGGCGCGGACGTGGTCGTATACGCGGGCTCGCTCGTGCAGGCCGCCGTGTTGAAGTATTGCCGCAATGGCGCCGAGATGCGCGACAGCGCCCAGATGAACCTTGACGAAATAATGGATGTAATCATAGGCGCGGCCAAGGCCGGCAAGAAGTGTGTGCGGCTCTCGACCGGCGACCCGTCGCTATACGGCGCGTTAAGGGAGCAGACCAGGGCATTGGAGGCCGAAGGCATCCCCTATGAGATATGCCCAGGGGTCTCCTCGGCCTTTGCCTCGGCGGCCGTATTGAAGCGGGAGCTGACCGCGCCCGGCGGCTCTCAGACCGTCATATTCACGAGGCTCTCAGGCAGGACGCCGGTCCCGGCCAGGGAGTCGCTCTCCTCTCTCGCCTCGCACGGCGCGACGATCTGCGTCTTCCTCTCCGCCGCGTCTATTGACGACGTGGCCGCTGAACTATCGAAAGGGTATTCATCCTCCACTCCAGCCTCAGTGGTTTACAGGGCCACGTGGGAGGACGAGCGGGTCTTCACCGGCACGCTCGCGGACATAGCGGATAAGGTCAAGTCCGCCGGGATATCGCGCCACGCGCTCATCATCGTAGGAGACGCGCTTGGGCAAGGCGGCGAGGAGGCTTCAAGGCTCTACGACAGGGCGTTCAGCCACGGACTCAGGAAAGGAGGATGAGGAGGTTCATTACAAAACGCCTCCCGGCCATAGCGTACATGGCCTTCATAGCTTATTTCTCGCTCATGCCCGCGCCGGAGGCGCTGCCGAGGTTATGGGAGATAGACAAGGTCTATCACTTTTGCCTACGCCATAATGGGCGGCCTGCTCGTGAGGGCGCTGACGGGCAGGCAGGGCAAGACGCTTAACGTAGTTGTCGCGGCTTCCGTCATCGGCTTTGTATTCGGCGCGTTTATCGAGGTCTGCCAGTCCTTTACCACGTACCGCGAGGCGTCGGTCATGGACGCCCTGGCCAACGGGGCCGGGGCGGTGGCCGGTTCGTTTTTATACAGGCGGCTCAATGCCGTAAGGGAGGGTTGAATATGCTCATCGGCGAATGCACCATGACCGGGTTCAAGCGGGCGCTTGGCCGGACAAAGACCCTGATAATCCCGTTCGGCACCATAGAGGCGCACGGCACGCACCTGCCGTTGAATACCGATACTTTTATAATAAGGGAGGCCGTTAAGAAGGCCGCGGATAAGGCGGGGGTCTTCATGGCCCCGCCCGTGCAATACGGCGTATGCACCTCCACGGGCCAGCATCCCGGCACCGTCGGGATAACCCCGCCGACGCTCAGGCTGCTCGCGCTCGACATCGTAAGGGACGCATACACAAAGGGCCTGCGCAACTTCATCCTGATTTCAGGTCACGGCGGCGGCTCTCACATGCAGGCGCTAAAGGACGCGGGCGAGACGCTCGCTATTGAGCTGAAGGGCGCGAAGGTAGCGGTCGCGTGTCTCTACGAAATCCTCCCGAAGAAGGTCTTTGATATAATCGAGACAGAGGGCGACTCGCACGCCGGGGAGTTGGAGACCTCACTCATGCTCCACCTTGCGCCGCGTCTCGTAAAGGGCAGGGCAAAGGAGGAGTACCCCAGGTTCACGAGGCCGGTCATAGCGGCCGATAAGGTCAAATGCTGGCCCGGCGCGGTATGGGGCAATCCGGCTAGGGCGGCGGCTGAGAAAGGAGAGCTGGTATTTGCCATGATGGTGGACGAGATAGCGGCGCTTGCGAGGCGGATGGAAAAGGGAAAAAAGACGAGGCAGCCATGTTTACCGGAATAATCGAGGCGGTCGGCGCGGTAAAATCTATTGAAAAAAGGGGCGCATCTGGTAGAATAAAAATTGAGGCGGGGCTTGACCTTTCAGGCACGGCCATCGGCGAGAGCATCGCCGTGTCAGGGGCGTGCCTTACGGTCGTGGCGGTCGCGGGCGGCTCTTTTACCGCCGACATGAGCGCGGAGACGCTCAGGGCGACGACGCTCGGCGCGTTGGCCGCAGGCAGTCTCGTGAACGTGGAGCGCGCGCTCACGCTCTCCAAGCCGCTTGGCGGACACCTCGTCACGGGCCACGTGGACGGGGTGGGTGCTATAAGGGGCGTGAACCCTAACGGCGGATATCTGGATGTCGAAATAGGCTGCCCGCCTGAGTTGATGGCGCAGCTTGTAAAGAAAGGCTCGGTGGCGGTCGACGGCATAAGCCTTACCGTCGCCGGATTGAAGGAAGACCACTTTGTCGCGGCGGTCATACCGCACACGCTGGCGAATACCACGCTCAGGGCGGCTGGGCTGGGCGCGGCGGTCAACATCGAGACGGATATCATAGGCAAATACGTGGAGAGGTTCCTCTCAAAGGGCAAACCCGGCGGCGTCACGGAATCTTTTCTGGCGGAGCACGGTTTTTTAAGGAAGGGATAGAGGACAGTGGCGATACGGAAGATAGAAGATGCCCTCAACCAGATACGCGAGGGCCGCATAGTCATACTCGTGGACGACGAGGACAGGGAGAACGAAGGCGACCTGTGCATGGCCGCGGAGCGTGCCACGCCGGAGGCCGTAAACTTCATGGCCAGGCACGGACGCGGGCTTATCTGCCTTACCCTCACCGAGGCGATGGCCGACGCACTCGACCTGAAGCCGATGGTCGATGACAACACCTCGCTCCACAGGACGGCCTTTACCGTATCCATCGACGTCAAGCGCGGCGCCACTACGGGCATATCGGCCTCTGACAGGGCCGCGACCATACTGGAGGCGGTAAGGGACGGGGCGAGGCCGGACGACCTGGCCCGTCCGGGGCATATATTCCCGCTCCGCGCCAGGAACGGCGGCGTTCTTGTCCGCACCGGACAGACCGAAGGCTCGGTAGACCTCGCAAGGCTTGCCGGGCTCAAGCCCGCAGGCGTGATATGCGAGATAATGAACGAGGACGGCAGCATGGCGAGGATGCCCGACCTTGAGGTCTTCGCCCGCGTCCACGGCCTGCTGATAGTCACCATAGCGGACATCATAAAGTACAGGCTGAACAAGGACCGGCTCGTCCAGCGCGCCGCCGAGGCCGTGGTGCCCACGAGGCACGGCGGAGAGTTCAGGGCCATCGCATACACGAACGCTATAGACGCGCACGAGCACCTCGCGCTGGTAAAGGGCGAGATAAACCCGGATGAACCGGCGCTCGTCCGCGTCCACTCCGAGTGCCTCACCGGAGACGTGCTCGGCTCTCTCAGGTGCGACTGCGGGGAGCAGCTTCGCGGCGCGATGAAGATGATAGAGAAGGCGGGCAAGGGCGTGCTCCTATACATGCACCAGGAGGGCAGGGGCATCGGCCTCGTCAACAAGCTCAAGGCGTATGCCCTGCAGGACGCCGGCCTCGACACCGTGGAGGCTAACGAGCGGCTCGGGTTCAAGGCGGACCTGCGGGATTACGGCATAGGCGCGCAGATACTCCTCGACCTCGGCATAAGGAAGATGCGCATCATAACGAACAACCCCAAGAAGATAGTCGGGCTTGAGGGCTACGGCCTCGAGATAGTGGACAGGGTGCCGATAGAGACGGCACCTCATGGTAAAAACGTCAAGTACCTGCGCGTGAAGAAGGAGAAGATGGGCCACCTCATAACCAACCTCGACGGCTTCAAGGACGACGGGACGGGGAATAAGTGAGACGGTTCTCAGTTATCGGTTATCCGTTATAGTTCACCGATAACCGGTAACCGTTCACCGATAACCAATACGGAGGCTTTCATGCCAAAAATCATCGAAGGGGATCTTACGGCCAAGGGCCTCAGGTTCGCGCTCATCGTGAGCAGGTTCAACGACTTCATAGGAGAGCGGCTCCTTGAGGGCGCGGTAGACACGCTCATGAGGAGCGGGGCGGCGGACGACGCCATCGACGTGATAAAGGTGCCGGGCGCGTTCGAGATGCCGGTCGTGGCCAAGGGTCTCGCAAAGGCAAAGACCTACGACGCCATCATCTGCCTGGGGTGCGTGATACGCGGGTCCACCCCGCACTTCGACTACGTCGCGGGCGAGGCGGCCAAGGGCATAGCCAAGGTCTCGCTCGACTACGACTGCCCGGTAGCCTTCGGCGTCATCACGTCCGACAATATAGAGCAGGCCATCGAGCGCGCCGGGACCAAGTCAGGCAACAAGGGACGCGACGCGGCCACGAACGCGATGGAGATGGCGAACCTCCTCAAAAAATTGGGGGGCGGGAAGTAGGAGGCCGGGCCTCTCCCTCCTCATTATCCGCGCGGCATCATTATGAACAGCAGACGCAAGGCAAGGGAAACGGCGCTCCAGATACTATACAGCGTCGACATCTCGGAGTGCGACCCCTCGGAGGCGATGGAGGCGCACCTTGAGGCCATGCGTCCCGGAAGCGACGCGCGGCTCTATTGCGAACGCCTCGTATCCGGCGTCCTCGCCGAGAGAAAATCGATAGACGGGGTTATCGAAGACGCCTCCGAGAACTGGACGATCGACCGGATGCCGCCCGTTGACAGGAACATCCTCAGGATCGCGGTCTATGAACTCAGGCGCTCGGCTGACGTGCCCTTCAAGGTGGTCATAGACGAGGCCGTGGAACTCGCCAAGCGGTACGGCTCGGACGACTCCGGCGCGTTCGTAAACGGCATCCTCGACAACGCGAGAAAGGCCGCAGAGGAAGGCAAGGCGCCGATGCGCGATGCGTGATTTGCATGACATGCCACAACACCGGAAAGGAGCAACCTTTTGAAAGTCCAGCTATTAGACCTCTCGGCCCAGTACAGGAAGATAAGGAAAGAAGTCCTCGAGGAAGTAAAGAAGGTCTGCGATTCGCAGCATTACATACTCGGCAGGAACGTCTCGGCCCTTGAGACCGAGGTCGCGGCCTATTGCGGCGCCAGGTTCGCAGTCGGCGTGGCCTCAGGCACGGACGCGCTCCTCCTCGCGCTCATGGCCGCCAACGTCGGGCCGGGAGACAAGGTCGTCACCACGCCGTTCACCTTCTTCGCCACCGCGGGCTCCATCGCAAGGCTCGGGGCGGTCCCGGTATTCGTCGATATAGACCCTGATACATACAACCTCGACCCCGGCGCATTTGACGCCCTCCTTAAAAAAGGCGCGAAGGGGATAAAGGCCGTCATACCTATCCATCTCTACGGACAGTGCGCGGACATGGGACGGATAAACAGGACGGCCGAGAGGCACGGCGTAAAGGTCATAGAGGACGCGGCACAGGCCATAGGGGCAGAGTATGACGGCAAGCGCGCCTGTTCGTTCGGCGATATGGCCTGCCTCTCTTTCTATCCCACCAAAAATCTCGGCGGCATAGGCGACGGCGGCATGATAACCACGGACAATGAAAAGACCGCCGAGCGCCTGCGGATGCTCCGCGTGCACGGCAGCCGGGTGAGGTATTACCACGATGAGGTCGGCCTGAATTCGAGGCTCGACGAGATACAGGCCGCTGTCCTGCGCGTGAAGCTCAAGCGCCTCGACGCATGGGCCGATGCAAGGATAAAGAATGCCGGGAGATACGGCGCGCTCTTTGCGAAGGCCGGCCTCGCCGGTAACGTCACGACGCCGTTCGTAGCCCCGGGCCGCCGCATGGTCTACAACCAGTACGTCATACGCGCAAAGAGGCGGGATGAACTGAGGGCCCATCTCGGCGCGGCGGGCGTGGGCAGCGAGATATACTACCCGGTGCCGCTCCATCTTCAGAAATGCTTCAAGTACCTCGGCTGCAAAAAGGGCGCGTTCCCGGTCTCGGAACAGGCCGCCAAAGAGGTGCTGGCCTTGCCAATATATCCCGAACTCAAGCCTGCGGAGCAGAAATACGTGGTGGAGACCATAACCGGGTTCTACGCGAGGAACAGCCGATGAACGTCGAGAGGACCCTCGTCACCGGCGGGGCCGGGTTCATAGGCTCGCATCTTTGCGAGCGGCTCCTGAAAGAGGGCCGCGAGGTCATCTGTCTCGACAACTTTTTTACCGGACGCAGACGGAATATCGCGCATCTCCTCAGAAACCCTTCCTTTGAACTCGTCAGGCACGACGTGATAGAGCCGATCCTCCTTGAGGTGGACGAGATATACAACCTTGCCTGTCCGGCCTCTCCGGTCCACTATCAGCACAACCCGGTAAAGACGATAAAGACGAACGTCATGGGCGCGCTCAACATGCTCGGGCTCGCCAAGCGGGTGGGCGCGCGGATATTGCAGGCGTCCACGTCCGAGGTCTACGGGGACCCGGAGGTGCATCCGCAGACCGAGGCATACTGGGGGCACGTCAACCCCATAGGCCCGCGCGCGTGCTATGACGAGGGAAAGCGGTGCGCCGAGTCGCTCATGTTCGCGTACCACAGGCAGAACAACGTGGATATACGGGTGGTGAGGATATTCAACACCTACGGCCCGAGGATGCTCCCGGACGACGGCAGGGTCGTGAGCAACTTCATCGTTCAGGCCCTCCGCGGCGAGGATATCACCATCTACGGGGACGGCGGCCAGACGCGGGCCTTCTGCTACATAGACGACCTCGTTGACGGCATGACGCGCATGATGGACGCCGACTCCGCGCCAGGCCCGGTGAACCTCGGGAACCCGGAGGAGTTCACCGTGCTTGATCTCGCGCTGCTGATAAAGAGGCTTACCAACAGCGCCTCCGCGATAGTCAACAAGCCGCTCCCGCAGGACGACCCGGCGAGGAGGCGGCCGGACATAACAATAGCCCGGCGGGACCTCGGCTGGTCTCCGGCTGTGGATATAGAGGATGGACTCAAGCGGACGATAGAGTATTTCACGAAGAGGCTCAAGGGCTGACGCCTCTGCTTTTGCATTGACTGAGGCGGCTGATTGTAGTATAAAACTATAGGCGTGAACGGTTGCGCGGGTGTAGTTCAATGGCAGAATGAAAGCTTCCCAAGCTTTAGACGAGGGTTCGATTCCCTTCACCCGCTCCAATAGAACTGCTTTGTAAAATGAAGCTGCCTTGTATACAGGGCTGCTTTGTAAATCCTGAGCCGTTCCCTTTCCTTCGCCCACTCCAACCTGGCCTTTCCATGGCAAGTGGCGTGGATTGAACCAAATGCCCGCCATGAGAAATCAAGAGATGACGCATGATGCGTTGGATAAGCCCTTTGAGCGCTATCCGCAAGAGAGGTTCTATCGCGCGAGAAATGGCGTATTCAATTCGTTCGCCGGCGAGATAGACAGAAAGGAGATAGCGGAGCGCATAAGCCCCGGCGGCTGCGTCGTTACGACCGGCTATCAGTTCGCTGACAAGCTCGCGGGGTTTGACAGGGGGCTGCGCCCGCGGCCCGTCATAGTCAGGCCGTTTGCTTCGCTCTATATCCTCGACGGCTTTGATCAGGGCGCCCCCGGCGGGCGGGGAACGGAAGAAAGGGAGATGGAACCCTAAAAGGAGTTTTTATACATGAAGGTAAAGATAGAAGTAGGCGAGCCGCGCGGGTTTGACGCGGGGGACGGGACGAACGTCATCATCGGCGCGGTGGATGAGGCAGTGAGCGGCCAGCAGGAGGTCGAGGTGCAGGCGAGGGCCGCCACGCTGGTCAACGCCGCCGCCGGGGAAAACCCGGTGGAAAAGCTCGTCGAGTACTGGTTCGTGGCGAACTGCCCCCAGGTGGATTTCAAGGGCATGAGGTTCAAGAGCATCCTCTTCACCCCGCGCTACAAGGCCAAGAAGCCCCCGGTGGAGACGCTCGCCGAGCCCGGCCAGGCAATAGTCGTCAACGGCATCTGGCGCAAGGACGGCGAGGCATGGACAAAGACCGCCATAGCCGACGCGCAGGAGGGCAGGCTTGAGATAGACGGCATGATAGTGGCCAAGGTGACGATGGTTGCGGAGTAGTTTTATCGGCAAGAGGGTTAAGGACTTGCAAAGCAGCTCTATTGAACCCTCTTCATGGTTAAGTGGAGGGGAAATGCTTTTTCCCACGCACCGCGGCCTTTTTCGATAATCATGACAGACCCCACACATACCATCCGCCAGAATATGGCGGAACTCCTCGAAGGCGGCATGTTTACGGCGAAGGACATATCTCGCGCCCTCGGCATAAGGGAGAAGGAGGTCATAGACCACCTGCCTCACGTGGCGACGTCGGTGGAGGCCAAGGGCAAGAGGCTCAGCGTGGAGCCTTCCGAGTGCATGGGCTGCGGCTTCGTATTCAGGAAGCGGGAGAGGTTCAGGACTCCGTCCCGGTGCCCGGTCTGCAAGGCGGAGGAGATTACCGAGGCGCGGTTCGGCATCGTCTGACGGACGTCCTCCACGCTGTCCTTATCCGCCCTGCGCCCTCTGTAATCAAAAATTCCTTGCAACCATCAACCATATCGTGATACAAATATTCGGTTATCATCGGCGTAACAAGGGCGCGGATAAGCCGCGTCCATAATACACACGCGCGGGTTTGGCCCCGGCGGTGCCTCCTGTTTGCGCGGGAGGCTCCGGGGTATCGTCCGCGCGGAGGAAAAAACCAAAGAAAGGGAGGATGTAGAGATGGCGTATTTGACGATGAAGCAGCTGCTGGAATCAGGAGTGCATTTTGGCCACCAGACCAAGAGGTGGAATCCCAAGATGAAGCCGTATATCTACGGGGCGCGCAACGGCATATATATCATAGACCTCCAGCAGACCGTGAAGATGTTCAAGGAGGCTTACGACTACATAAAGACCGCTTCGTCCAAGGGCGGCGGAGTGCTCTTCGTCGGCACCAAGAAACAGGCCCAGGCCGCGGTCGCCGAGGAGGCCAAGCGCGCGGGCTGCGGCTACATTGCGAACAGGTGGATAGGCGGCTTCCTTACGAATTACGCCACCGTTAAGAAGAGCATAGACAGGCTCAAGGCACTCGACAACATCAAGGCCAACCCGACCCACGCCGCCGTGACCAAGAAAGAGGCCCTGATGCTCGAGAGGGAACGCGAGCGTCTTGAGAAGTATCTGGGCGGCGTGCGCGAACTGGGCGGCCTGCCGCAGGTGATATTCGTAATAGACTCCAGAAAGGAATCTATCGCCATAAAAGAGGCGAAGAGGATGGGCATAAAGGTCGTGGCCATAGTGGATACCAACTGCGACCCGGACGAGGTCGACTACATCATACCGGGCAACGACGACGCCATACGCGCGATAAAGCTCTTCTCGTCTTCCGTCGCGGACGCGGTCACCGAGGGCAAGGCGATACGCGCCGAGAACCTTCAGGCCGCCTCTGACAAGAAGGCGGCCGCGGCCCAGCCTACCGTGGTCGTGCCCGTTCCGCCGGCCCCGGCCGCACAGCCGGCGCAGGGCTGAGGCTTGGGCGCAAGGATGGCGTGACTGAGGCGCCGGAGGCGCGGTTGATATTGCAGGTATAAGGCACGGGGGGCGTTGCAGCGATGGAGATTTCATCTGGAGCGGTAAAGGAACTCCGCGAGAAGACCGGCGCGGGGATGATGGATTGCAAGAAGGCGCTCGCCGAGGCAAAGGGCGACATGGAGAAGGCGATCACGCATCTGCGCGAGAAGGGGCTTGCCGCCGCGCAGAAGAGGTCGGCCAGGGCCGCCTCCGACGGGCTTATCACGGCGTACATACACGGCGGCGGCAAGGTTGGCGTGCTGCTTGAGGTCAACTGCGAGACGGATTTCGTCGCAAAGACCGACGGGTTCTCGGCGCTGGTCAAGGACATCGCCATGCACATAGCGGCCATGAGCCCGCTCTACGTGAGAAGGGACGAGATGCCGGCGGACGCCGTGGAGAAGGAACGCGAGATATACCGGGTTCAGGCCAGGGAGTCCGGCAAGCCCGACCACGTGATAGCGAAGATGGTGGACGGGAAGGTCGAGAAGTTCTTCAAGGAAGCCTGTCTCCTTGAGCAGCCCTTCGTAAAGAACCCCGGCATCACCGTGGAAAAGCTCGTCATAGACGCGATAGCCAAGCTCGGAGAGAACGTCACGGTAAGGCGCTTCGCGCGGTTCAAGGTCGGAGAGGGCATAGAGAAGAAGGCGCAGGACTTCGCCGCCGAGGTGGCGGCGGTAAAGGGTTAATGACGCGGGGGCCGCTTTGCGCCCCCTTTTTTTAACGCGGCGCGGGGACATGGCGGGTAATAGATATAAACGCATCCTCCTTAAGCTCTCCGGCGAGGCGCTCATGGGCGCCAGGGACTACGGCGTTGACACCGGCGTCGTAAACGAGATCGCCGACGAGATAAAAGAGGTCAACAACCTCAGCGTGGAGGTGGCCATCGTCAACCGCGGCCGCAACATCTTCCGCCGCGTCACGGCGAGCGCGAAGGCGATGGACACGGCCACCGCCGACTAC
>JACRCM010000169.1 GCA_016219025.1 Deltaproteobacteria bacterium
AAAAGCCTTTGTGCGATCAAGATTCGGGTTTCTCCGGACAGCATATATCGCCGAAAGCTAATTTCTTGAAAAATAAAGGATTTATTTTTCTCGGCAAGGTATTATCTGCGAGCCTTGGAATTTAACCGGACAGTAGTGATCATATATCCTAAAACGGCGCGTACATCCCCCCCTATCCCTTGCTTCCCCGCAAAATCGGGGGGAAGGGGGGTTCGTAGGAGGATGTGGGGGGATGCACCAACAGCCCCCACCCCCCACCTAAACGATTTACAAAGTGAAACCCCTGAAAAACCCTCGAAAGAGTGTCATTCTGAGCGCAGCGAAGAATCTCGCGCTTAGGCAATTCAATATGTTACGAGATTCTTCGTCGCAAAGGCGCTCCTCAGAATGACAAAAAACAGGCTTTTTCAGGGGTCTCAAAGTAGCCTTATGCGGATGCAGGCTCTGCCTCCCCTCCCGGAGGCTGTGTCGCAATGCAAAAATCGGAGAAAAAACCTCCTCCCAGCGGGGGAGGAGAATTTGAAGTGTTCATTGGGCTACGCTAACCTGCCCTGCCAACTACCAGCCGCCAACCAGCCGAGCAATCACTCGCAATCCGGCGATACCTCGGAGGCCGCGCACTTCTTCGACGCAGCTCCGCCACCGACAGGAATGCCTACTATCGGCTTCGTAACAGCACTATCCACCGGCGGCTTCTCAGCCGGCGTAAACGGCTTAGTATCAGCAGACGTATCGGCTATATACTTCGCCACGATTTCCGGTGGCACACCGGCATCCTTTGCCGCTTCTTGTATATCCTCATCGGATGCGCCGACCTTCTTGGCGGCCTTGACTACATCCTTGACAGGCACGCCTTTTTCGAGCGCCGCCTTGTTGACCCCCTTGGGGCTAAGGCCCTTGTCGATGGCCGCGAAGACGACCGACTTGGGGTCCACGCCCGCGTCTATAAGCGCCTTTACGGTCTCGCCGGTGTCAAGACCAGACTCGATCGCCTTCCCCACGAGCGCGTCGGCCGCCTCGCCTTGGGCCTTGTCCTTTGTGAGCGACTCGCTGATGACCTTGAGCGCGGCCTCGGTCTTCTGCGTATCCGCGTCTATCTGCTCCTTGGTAACTGTCTCCTCGCCCTTTTCAACCTTTTCAACCTCAAAGATCGGCATGGTGTCGTATATGAGGTAGTTCTTAATATCCGGCGTCAGGTTGGTCGGCGTCGTCGGCTTCTTGTCGTTGAATATGGTCGAAGCGTTGTTCGCGCTGAGCACTACAAAGTTCTGCGATAGCTTTCCGATAGGTGCGAACTTCACGAGGCCCTCTATGACCGAGGCGGTGGTGTGCGACTTGCTGAACGTAAAGACTACCACTGTGCCCTGTATCCCGGCGACCGCGGTCGGGGTCTCTATAGTGAAGTTGGAGTCCTTCCACTTGCCCTCTTCCCCGGTCATGGACGCCTTTACGACCTTGGAGACCACGAGCCTGAGCCTGCCCTCGGTCCCGGCGAGCTTGACTGTCCTCTGGTCGTGCTCGCGGTCTACGATGAACTGCTTGACCTGCATCTGCGTGCCCGGGGCTATGTATATGGTGGATGCGTCGTTGAGGTTTATCTGCGCCTTGGCGCCCAATCCGGTCTTTATAACGTCTCCGGCGGTCACGTCGTCGCCGACCTTGGCCTCGGTAAAGGCCCCGCGCATGCCCTCCTTCATTATGCCGACCTTGCCCTGGACGTAGGCGATGGTGCCCGCCGTATCCGCCCATGAGGCGTCGGCGAGGATGGCAACCATCGCAACGGCGAGGAGGAGATGGAGGACGCCTTTGCGCGTCCGCCTTCCTCCGGTATTATTCCCGCAAACTGTTGAGGGGATTGTTCTTCCGTCCATGTCATTACCTCCCAGGGCTGTTTGATACGAAGGCGCGAAGACCCGCATCTTTATAAAAGGGGCATACGCTCATCGAAATGCACGCCATCAGCATCTCTGATGGTTATATATATTTTATACTCGCATTGAAAAAATTTGTCAAGCAAAAAAATGAGGGGCAAAAAATCTTTTCCCGCCCCCCCCCTTCACATCCTTTTCCCGCCTCCCATCAATTATCCCACAGGTGGCGGTCGACGTATTGGGCGAGTATCTCCTGCATCTTTCCGGGCGGCGGGGTGACGAAGTAGAAGCATATCACGGCGTGCGCTATCTCGTGCGCGAGCACTCCGTCGGTCAGGTCCGGGAGCGAGACGTAGATGCCCTTCACCTTATGCGAATAAAACGCTATCGGCGGCTTCTGCACGCCGCCGAACGCGGCGTAGGCCGCCTGTATCTCCACGTACGTCGGGAATATCCGGATGCTGAAGCTGAGGCCGCCCGGGTACATATCGAGGCGCGTCCTGACGCGGCCCACTATCTCGTCAATCCTCTCACCTATCAACTCCTCGGACTTGCCGTCCTCCCTGTTGAAGAACGTTATGGCGCCTATCTTCCTGCCGAATGATATCAAGGCCCCGCGGTCGGGCGCATAGACCGTGGCATACCGCGTCTCCACCGCCTTGTCGCCGCCTGGCTCCGCGCCATAGCAGCGCGCGCTCAGGACGGCGCACGCGAACATGGCCGTCAGCGCTATTAAGGTTTTCGCTCCAGACACTCGGCCTCCGGCCGGGGGTTATGGCGCATGGTCGAGGGGGCAGGCTCTATGCTAAAGGACGTCTACGGCGGGTGAGTATCGTGATGCGGGCTGCTTGCGGCGGACAAACGGCTTACCGCTTCGAGGTCTTGAAATACTTCGCGGCCCTGTCAAGGGCGTCGAGTCTCTCTCTGGCGTCCGTCATAAGGCATTCCATCGCCGTCTTATCCGGCTCAGGCGCGTCGAGGAGGGCGCGCATCTCGGCGACCATGCCTCCGAGCGCGTCGGACTCGCGCTGGATGCGTCCCACCAGCTCCTCCATCTTTGAATTGAATTCGTTGAGCCTCTCGGCGAGGCTGTTCATCTCGTCGCCCTCTCTCAGCCTGAACCTGTGGGTAAGGTCTCCCTTCGCAATCTCCTCGAGGCTCTTCTCGAAACGGTAGAGCGGCCCGGCGAGCTTGTGCGATACGAAGAGGAGCACGATGAACCCGGCGACCGCCGTAACGCCTATGATGACGAGGTTGGCGAGCAGCGCCGCGGGCAGGAAATAATCCCTGCCGCCCGCGACGACCACCTCTCCTCCGCTATAGCCCGTCACCACCGTGCCCATCGCCAGATAGCCCAGGACGCCTACGGCAAGGACGGCCTCCACGACGATGAGGGCCAGAAACTTCACCGCGAAGTCCGCCTGAAACCTCTTTCTGATATAAACGGTCTTGCGCTTGTTATTCGGCATCGGCATCTCCGCGTCCCATTTACCTGCCGCTTTTCACCTTCTTCAGCCCTTCCCGGTCTATCTCCATGCGAGCGGTCTTCTTCAATCCGGCGACCCACTCCTCCATCGCCCTTTCCTTCTTCTGCTCGAATATATACCCCTTCGTCTCATCGTAGACCGCGGCGAGCGGGGGCAGGGGCAGCCTCTCCTTCCTCGTGACCATGATTATCAGATAGCCGCCGGGCTCAGGCCATATCGCGGCCTCTCCCTGGCGCATCTCGAAGGCGTTATAGAGAGGGTCGTCTGCGCCCATGTTCTCGGCATAGAGCGGCCCCCTCGTCTTCGCCCCCCGCGCGCGCTTGCCGCCGAGCATCATGGCCTTTATCCGCTCGGCCCTCAACGGGTCGGGCGTGTGGGCCTCCAGCACCCATGCCTTGTAGCGCATCCTGTCATAGAGCGCCTTTATCTCAGCGTCGCTGACCTTGAGGCTATCGCTCCACTCCCTGGTCTTGGCGGCCACGAGCTCGCGCACGAGGGTCTGCTCCCAGAAGGTCTTTATGGTCTTCAAAAACCTCTCGTCGTTTGAAAGCCCCATCCGCACCGCCTCCTGAACCATGAGCTTGCGGTCTATCATGGCTAAGAGGCGGGAGTCGAGGTCGTCAGGCCCGGGCCTGCCCTTGAGGCCGCGCCCCGCCGACCTTGCAAGCTCCTCCTGAAGGTCCTTTACAAATATCGGCGCGTCGTTGACCGTGGCAAGCGTATCCTCCGGCTTGCCAGATTTTGAACAGGCGCAAAGAAGGAAGAGGACGGGGAGGGACAATAATGCGCGGAGCGGGAGTTTCATTCGATTAAGGAACCTCTGATTTATTCCGTTGTCTGTCATTTATGGCTGCGATTGTAAATATTTGTCATGCCCGAATATAGAGGGCGCCGGAGACGAAGCGTTGAGAAGCGTCGTGGCCACGGGCATAGGAATCATCACCCCGATGGACTCCGGGGCTGGTCTCGCTGTATTCTGGGACGGGATAACCTCCGGCAGGGACACCATAAAAGAGGTCTCGGCCT
>JACRCM010000165.1 GCA_016219025.1 Deltaproteobacteria bacterium
AAAAGCCTTTGTGCGATCAAGATTCGGGTTTCTCCGGACAGCATATATCGCCGAAAGCTAATTTCTTGAAAAATAAAGGATTTATTTTTCTCGGCAAGGTATTATCTGCGAGCCTTGGAATTTAACCGGACAGTAGTGATACGATATACAAAAATATTAGCGTTCCGACGCCACAGCGATGGAAGGCATCAGGAGACGCTCCGGGGTATCGTGCGTGTCCATCACACGTCTTTTTCTCCACCTCAGAAGCCTCCTAATCATTGTTATCGTTCCCACGCTCCGAGGCTGTGTCGCAATGCAAGAATCGGAGAAAAAACCTCTTTTTTCGGAGGGGTTTTACCACTAAAATTTAAAAGAAATCGCTTGTAGGGCATCGTGGAGAGCCTGTTTTTTTACAAATACAATTGCGAGACAGCCTCTCCTGCGTGGGAACGAAGCCTTGGACGCTCCAGCGCCCCGTTCTCCCGCTCCCAAGCTCTGCTTGGTAACGAGGACTGAGAACGGCGTGGGCAGGGACGTTATATCGCGCCCCTGCCGGTGGCGACCGTTCTGATGGTCTTGAGCAGGATCACGAGGTCGAGGACCAGGTTTCTGTGCTTTATGTAGTAGAGGTCATACTTGAGTTTTTCCCTCGCGTCCTCGATGGAGTTGCCGTAGCGGTAATTTATCTGCGCCCAGCCCGTGGCCCCTGGGGTGACCATGTGGCGCTCCGCGTAGAACGGTATCTCCCTGGTATATAGCTCGACGAGGCTTGCGGCCTCGGGCCTCGGGCCTATCAGGGTCATCTCTCCCTTGAGGATGTTTAAGAACTGGGGGAACTCGTCCACCCTGACCTTTCTGAGGAAGCTCCCCATCCTTGTGACCCTCGAATCGTTGGCCGTCGTCCAGTGGACGTTGTTCTTATCGGCGTCCCGCACCATGGTGCGGAGCTTCCAGACCCTGAATGGCTTGCCCCCCCTGCCAACGCGGGTCTGGGAATAGAAGACCGGACCCGGGGAGTCGAGCTTGATCGCCAGGGCGGCCAGGGGGAGGAGCGGGAGCGTGACGGCGATGCCTATGGCGGATATTATCAGGTCGATGGTCCTCTTGGCGTACCAGAAGTACTTCTTGTTGAGTATCAGGAGCTCCATGATGAACCAGTACTCGTCGAGATACTCTATGGGGACCTTGCCGGTTATCTCCTCGGTCACTTTTTTCAAGTCGCTGACCTCGACCTTCCTCTGCATGCACTCGAGGAGGAGTTTTATAAGTTCTTTGTCTATCTTCCTTATCGTTACTATGACCTGGTCGATGTCCTCGTTCTCGACCACTCTGGAGACAGCGCTCACCCTTCCGAGAAACGGCATCCCAGGGCGGGACACGGCCACCTTGTCATCCGAGAGATAACCCGCGATATGGTAGCGCAGATACTCCTTGCCGCTTATGACCTGCGCCATTTCCATGCTGGCCTTCATGTCGCCCACAAAGAGCACGCGCCATGCCGTAAAGGCGCTGAAGAGCTTAATATTGATGAACCTGAATAACGAAATGAGGACGAACGAGCCCGCCAGAAAGAGCAGGAAAACGCCGCGCGGCACGACGAGCGCGCGCAGGAAGAAAAATATCAACGTGGAGGTTATGCCGCTAAAGACCAGCCCGAGGAATACGAGGAGGGTCTGCTGGAGGAACCGCTGGGCCGTGTGTCCTCTGAGCGCGTAGGCGTCGATGACGACGAAATACCCAAGCACGGTGACGACGAGGACGAGGACGCTCCACCCGTAATTCCAGTAGAGCCCGGCGGACAAATCTCTCCTGTGGCCCGCGGCCAGGGCAAACGCAAAGGCTATAAGGAGCGCCGCGACGTCGCACGCCGCCATGGACGCCGTCTTCTCTTTTCTGTCAAGGCGCATGGGTATATAGTCTCAGGCCGGAGGGCCGCCGCGAAGCGACAGGTACCACTCAACCGTCCTCTTGAACCCCTCATCGAGCGTATATGGCTGGCGAAAGCCTGCCCTGCGTATCTTGTCCGACTTGAAGAGCGTCCGCGTGCAGAACTTGGTTATCCTGGCGCCGGTGATGGGTAGGTTTACGCCGGACACCCGCGCCACGGCGTCAAGCACGGCCCCGGTGCCCCTGGCGGCGAAACGGGGTATTCGGAGCCTCGGCACGCTCACCCCGCCGTGTCTGGCGATAAGCTCCACGGTCGAACGGGTCGTAGGCTGCGGCTCATCCGAGTAGTTGTACGTTACAAAGCCGGGCCTCATGCCGTCCATGAGAAAAAGAGTCGCCTCGATTATATTCTCCACGTAGACCACGGACTTGACGTTCGACCCGTCGCCCACCCAGACGAATTTGCGCCTGATGACCTTGTCCATCAGGTTATACATGTTGGCGTAATTGTTGACGCCGAATACGACCGCCGGGCGCAGGGCCACGGCGCTCCTCGACGCGCCCTTGGCCGTCCAATCCCTTATAACGGCCTCAGCCGCGAGTTTGGACTGTCCATAATCGTTTATGGGCGCGGGCGCGGTATCGTCATCGGCCTCGGTCGCTCCATATACCGCCACGGAGGAATAAAATATCATCTTCTTGACCCCGGCCTCGGCGGCGGCGTTCAGTATAGTGCGCATGCCGCCCTCGTTGACCGAGAAATATTCGTCCCGCATTATGCCAAAGTCGTGGTGTTTGGCCGCAAGGTGTACCACCATGTCAACCGCGCCATTTTTCGAGAAGGCCAACCGCATGGCGGCAACGTCGCGGATATCGCCGGTTATGCAATCGCATACGCCGGCTTGCGGATTGTCGGGCCGGATGTCAATGCCGGTTACGGCATGTCCCCTCTTGAGGAGCGCGGCCGTAAGATGCCCCCCTATAAAGCCAGCGTTGCCGGTAACCAATACGTGCATCCATACCCTCCTCAAAGGCATCAAAACAAAAATAGATTATAAAATCACGCGGCGCGTCATAAAGTCAAACAAAATATGCCAGTAGCGCCGCACTAAGACGGCCATGGGCATATATCCGGTCAAAACCTTGGCGCACGGAAATAATAGCCGTGCTTCCTGAAATAATATAATAACCCGAAGAGATGCGAAAACGCAACCTTGCTGAGCGGATTTTTATGAGAAATCTGTTGAGTATAATGCACCGCCTCGATGAGCGGATAATAATATACCCTGTGTCCGGCCTTCCAGACCCTGATGCACCAGTCAACGTCCTCAGGGGAATAGAATATCTTCTCATCGAGCATCCCCACCGCGTCAAGGAGCGAGGCTGGAAAGAGCCAGAACGCCGAGATAGCGCAATCGACCGCCCTTGTCTCCGCAAACGGCATATCCTCGTAGAAATCAAGATACGCCAGCCTCTTTACCCCTAAGAATATCTTTGTCAGTTTGAGGAGCTTGGCGGTAAGCGTCGGGAAACGCTTGACCGAGTTCTGCACCGCGCCGCCGGGATAGACGAGTCTGGGCGCGAGCAGGCAGGCATTTTCGTCCACGAACCTGAGCGACGCCTCCACCGGCCATTTCTTGATGACCACGTCCGAATCCATAACGCAGATATACCTGCCGCGCGCCTTCTTGAGCGCCAGATTGCGCGGGTAGGTGGTGCCCATGTTTCCGGCGAGCCGGATGACCTCTAACGGCATCCGCTTCACGTAGTCTTCGAGTATACGGAGCGTGGCGTCCGTGGAGCCGTTGTCAACGACGATGACCTCGTAGCCGGCGGCGCGGTTATCCGGCATGGCGCGCTCGATTCCGTCCATGGTCTCGCCGATGGCGCGGGAGGAATTCCACGTAAGCATTACGAAAGATATGAGCGGGGCGCCTCCCATAAAAAATACCTCAGTTGATCTCCGCTATTGGCATGAGTTTCACCCCGAACTTGTCGAGGGTTACGGTCTTGTTGACCGGCTTTCCTCCCGCGTCCCGGCCCTCGAGCCGGACCCTCGCGGCGGACTGGGTCGAATTCACCGCAAAGAGATAGTCCTTGCCGCCGCTGTTGCGGAGCTCCGCGTATGCGCCCTCATCGGGCCTTACGCCGTAGCTCCCCAGCGTCTTCGCCGTGGAGGCGATGACGGGCCAGTTCCCCTTGAGCTCGTCTCCGAGTTCCGAGAGCCTTTTCATCCGCTCCTGCCAGTCGTCGAGTTTCTTCAACTGGAACATGGAATAATAGAATATGCCCTTCGCGCCGGCGAGAAGCGCCAGATAGCTCATGGCGCGTTCCTCCTCGTAGGACGGCGGCCTGCCCGCGTCCCCATCCATCTTGAAATACGGGACGTTCTTCTTGGCGAAGACCTGCAGGACCGCTATCACTGGTCTGTCGTATTTTTCCTTCAAATCTCGTATGGGCGGATAGACGCTTGAGAGCGGCTTATCCGGCACCGGATATACGGCGGTCATAAAAAAATCGGCGTCTCCGGCGAGGCGGTCCCAGTATTTGCCTTTCGGAGGGTTCACCTCCTCAGCGAAGATGGGTTTGGCCGAATTCGCGCGGATGAAACGCGAGTTGGCGTCGAGCTTGCCCGCCTTCAGCCTGCCGAACAGGTTGGTAGGCTCGTCGCAGAAATACCAGCCCGCCACCGCCTCGTGTCCGCCGAACTTTCCGATTATGCAGTCGATAAAGGCCTTTTCATCTCCGGTGGGGCACCAGGTTATGGCCGGGTGCCACTGGGATTCCAGATAGACGTCCTTGAGCGAGAATATCACCTTGACCTTCTTCCCGGCGGCGTAATCGAGGTATTCCCTCAGATATTTCTCTTCCTTTGTCCCGTCCGTGCCGTAAGGCATGACGTACTGGATGGACGTGCCGGACAGCGCGTCTATTGCGGCCTTGTCGGCGAAAGAGTAGAAGCCGAGCATCAACTCCTCCGCGCCCGCCTTAACCGGCGCGAAGGCCGAGACCATGCAGATGATAACGGTGAATACGATAGAGCCAAACGCGACGCATGGACGCCTGAACGCATTCCAAGACTTCATTCTCCCCTCCTTATTTCCGGTTATGGGTTATAGTGAAATAGGGCGAATGCGCCGCGCGCCTCAACGCGCCGCGGTCTTCCTGACCAGTACCGTCGTCTCAGCCCTCTTTGTCATAAGGGCGAGGCGGTACATGAGGTTCATCTGCCGCTCATTCACGTCCACGTCCTCCACCTTGCACCCCTTGGCCGCCTTGAGCATGTCCACCAGCTCGTAATCGGTGAAATACGCGACGACCGGCGCGCCTATGTTGTTCCATTTGTCGAATATGCCCACGCGCCTTGTCGTCACCCGCGTGACGAGCCTTTTCACGTGATAGATAAGGTCGGTGGAGAAGGCCGGGTTTATGGTAGGCTCAAGCACTATGAGGTATCCGCCGTCCTTTACGAGCGAGAGGCTGTTCGCCACGGCCGCCTCGCACATCCGCCTGCACTCGCGCTTTGCCGGGCCGATGAGGTGATGGAGCACCGCGGCAAGCATCACGAAGTCGAACCGTTTCTTTATCCCGGATACGAATCGGGCATCGACGATGCTGCCGGCGTACGTCTCGCAGTTTACCCTGGCCCTGGCCTCCCGCAGACAATTCTCGCTCACGTCTATCCCGCAGAGGTTTTCTATAGGCGTCTCATTCCTTATGAACTCAAGGATGTTGCCCACGCCGCAACCCACGTCCACGAAGGAAGACCCCGGCTTGCACAGCCTCCGTATCGCGCCCACGGCATACTCGAACCTGTAGACCCCGTATTCAGGCGTATACTCGTTGAAGTACGCCTCAGTCGCCTCGTCTTTCATCGCATAACCTCCCGGCCCGTCGTCGGCTCAACCCTCTACCACCAGATGCGCCCGCAAAGCCCATGAATCGTCCTGACGGCGGCGTCGCCGACGTACGACCTTGAAAGCCCCTTCCTGTATCCGCTGAAGGCAAACAACCCTTTTATGGCCGTCGCGGGACTGCCGGACTCCTTCCATACCTTGAAAAACCATATAAACCCCAGGACGTAGAAGTGCCGCATCCTGAGATACTTATACGATATGGCGAGCCTGTTGCGGTAGACGAATATCCATTTCTCGGAGTCGGCGACCCTGCCCTTAGGCGACTTCTTGTGCCAGACCACGGCGGAAGGGAAGAAAAATATCCTCCATCCCGCGGCCAGCGCCCTGAAGCTCAGGTCCATCTCCTCCATGCCGTAGAAATAATCCTCCGGGTAGACCCCGCAGCCGTCGAAGAGCTTCTTCCTAATGGCGTGCCCGGCCCCGACGAAATAGGTCGTCTCGAATTCCCTGTCCGCGTCGAGCGTCTTGTCGCGGTGCGGAAACTCCTCCCGCTTGATCGTCTTGTCGTAATAGTTGATTATCTTATACGCGAGGATGCCGAGCCGGGAGTCCCCCTCGAACCTCTCGACGGTCTTTGCGAACGCGTCAGCCGGTTCGAGCAAGGCATCGTCGTCGATGAATATGAGGATGTCCCCCTTCGCCATGCGGATGCCGTGGTTCCTGCCCCCGGCCACCCCGAGGTTGCGCGCGAGCCTCTCGTATCTGACATAAGGAAGGGCGCATTCGCCGCCGTTTATGAAAAGCGCCTCGGTGCCGTCGGTCGAGGCGTTGTCGACGACGATTATCTCGTCCGGCAAAAGGGTCTGCTTCAAGATGGACTGGATGCAGTCCCTGAGCTCGCCCCCGCGGTTATAGCAGATTATTATGACCGATATCTTTGGCATAACCGCGTTCCCGCGCGCCCGTGGGGGGAGTGGGTTCATTGCCGCGGGCTCTCCCCCTCTTTGCCTGATGCCGCCTTTCCCCCGGCAACGCCTCTTGCGGTGAATATCAACGCGACTACGAACCAGATAAAGGGCTGATAATACATCGTAAAAAAGAACGAGACCACGAAGAGAAAGAAGAACAGGAGGCTGGCGTAGAGAAACAGCACGTTCCCGCGCCTCTGAAAATAATTTGACATTACGTGAAAGGCAATGTATATCCACATGGACATCATGCTGATGAACCCGGCAAGCCCGTGCGAGGAGAGCATCTCAAGAAAATCGTTGTGCACGTACTGCCCATACTCCCTGAAGATGTATCTGCCGCCTTTGCCAAAGACCATCGCGTCCTTGAAACCATCCCACGCCGCCGACCACAGGTACAGGCGCCCGCTGCCGCCCGTCTCCGTCCCCCTCTCGAATCTTTCGACGATGATATCCTCGACGTAAGGCAGGTTATAGGCGGCGCTTATGAAATGGGCGGCGATAAACAACGCGATGAGGACGGCGAACGTCACGAAGAGCTTCGTTACGTTGACCCTGGCTATATCCCCGGCGAAAAAAACCAGCAGAAGAAGCGCGAGCAGGACCGCGCCGGAGCGCGAAAAGGTCAGCACCGACGCGGCCAGTATTATGCCCGTGCCCGCAAACGCCCTGATGGATTTTTCATCGCGCACGAGAGAAATGCCGAAAAAGAGAGGGATGAGGTTCACGATGAAGAAGAAGTTCGGGTCGGCCTGCAGCCCTTGCAGGCGCAAATGCCCGGCCTCCATCGTCCAGAACACGTCGGACTCCCACATCGACCTGGTGGACAGTATCTGGCTGTAGATGGACTGTGCATATAGGTAACCGGCGATGGCGGCGAGCGAGAAAAACACGCCGACGTACATGAGCCATGCGCGCACCCTGCTTTGATCATAGTTGATCTGCATGATGATGAAGATGAGCGCGGCGTTCCTGAGCACCGCCACGCCGAGCGTGACGTTCTCCGTGGCGCCTCCGTCTATGACGACGACCGAGAACATCTCGATAAAAAAGCTCAAAAACAGCAGCAGGAAAAGCACCATGCCGGAGCCGTCCAGCCTGAAGTAGAAATGCCTCGTGAAGATGACGTAGCCCAGGAACGCCGCGGTGACTACGTCAATGGGCATGATCTTTACGCCGAGGTTCGCGCCGAAGTGGCTGCCGAAGTTCATCACCGCAAGGAGGAGCACCGCTATCAGCGTATGCAGGCGCGATGGCCTGTTGCGCGCGGAGGGTTCGCCCTCAGGTTTGTTATAGGCTGAATATCCCGTCATTATCCCTTCTCTCATAAGGCATTTCTCCCGCGCCCCTACCGCCACGCGGAAAGATCCATCTTGAGCAGCCCGGCCAATGCGGCGTTGTGCGTCCGGAAGGATTCATCGAGACGGCGCATCGCCTCCTTGTCCTCCGCGCTCGCCTGAGACGGCGACTCTTTGTTCACAAGGCCGTACGCCTTTTTAAGGAAACCCTGCCTCGTCAGTCCCGGCACGCTTGTGCTGACCTTGCGCACCATCCTGTGCATGAACTGCGACTTGACCCGATAACTCTCGTTGATCCTCTTGAACCCATAGCCGTCCCAGAACCCCGCGTCTATGCCTATGCGCTCGGAGAACGCCTTCATAAAGCCCGACTGGCCGTCTCTCAGGGACTCAAAGAGAAAGACCGATACGGATGCGGCCCCAGCCGACGCTATCCACCTCGATATATGCTCCGCATACCGCGTCTGATCGAGCGCAACACGCAGAACCGCGGCCGAGGCCGGGTCTTTGCCGGAGTCGGCGCCAAGACCGATGAACTCTGAAAACGTCATCTCCTTGGGGAGTATCGAGAGGTTGTTCCTCGAAAACTGGAAAGAGGAATAGATGCGCTCGGAGGGCCTCCTCAGGATGAATACCACCAACGGACGCGGGGTAAGCGTGGGTATGACCTCGATGGCCGTGGTCTGGTTGATGTAGTCCGGCGTGGCCTCGAGGATTACCCCGGCCCGGCCCGGGGCGCAGTGCGCGAAAAATCTGCCGTAACCCTCGATGCCCTGGACGTGGTAGTTCGCGCCTTCATCAAAGAGCGGGTCTCCCCTGTCGATGAAATAACCCGTCTCCTTCCTGCTCGATACGCATACCTCCGGATGGTCGGAGAGCCACTCGAAGACCGACGTTGTCCCGCACTTGGGCGCGCCGGCTATTATCACGTTCGGGGTTATCAAGCGCCTCCCGGTCATTTCCATGCCGATAAATCCGCTTTAATAAGACGGGCGAGGGCCTCCACCTCCGGGGCAAACCTCCGGTCGAGCGCGGCCAGCGCATCCCTATCCTCGCCGCTCTTGCCGGAAGCCCCGGCCGCGTTGACGGAGAAGTAGAGCCTTTTAACCAGATCGGGCTTGAGGGCGGTGGGCAGCGCCGAGGCGGCCTTTTTAAGCGCCCTGTGCACCCCGTGAGATTTTATCGCGCGGCCTTCGTTCTTCCTATCGAAGGAGTAAGTCTCCCAGAACCCGCCCGTTATGCCTATCTTCATCGATAGCGCCTGCATGAACGCGGCCACGTCCTTTTTCATCGCATCGAAGAGGAATACGTGGACGAACTCCGGCCCGCACCTATCGATCCATCTCGATATGTAATGCGCGTATCTCGACTGCTCTATCGCAAGATGGAGCACCAGGCCCTCCGGCGACCGCCGGTGCGCGGGCGCGTCCAGGGCGAGAAACTCCTTGAACGTCATATCGGGCGGCAGGACGCCGATGTCGTTCCTGGCGTACTGGTACATGGAATATATCCTCTCGGATGGTTTTCTGAGAATGAAGACGACCCTTGGGCGCGGGCTGAGGCCGGGGATGAACTCCAGGGCCGTCTCCTGATTTATATACGCCGGGGTGGCTTCGAGCACCGCCTTGGGCTTCTCCTTTCCGCAATGCGCGAAAAAGGCCTCATACCCCTTGATGCCGGTAATCCTCCAGTTGGACCCCGCATTATACAGGGGATGGCATTCGTCGAGGAAATATCTCGTCTCCTTGGTGCTGGAGACGCAGACCTCCGGGTGGTCCGACAGCCATTCAAAGACCGACGTGGTCCCGGCCTTTGGCGCGCCGGCGATGATCACGCTTGGTATTGCCATTGGTCATTATTATCCCGCGCGCCCCGTCAAAAACGTCCGGGCGCGCAAATCGCGCGAGGGGCCGCTTGCCTGACGCCCCCCCCATTTTTAATCCTGAATAAATGCCGTCGTTGGATCGACGGGTCCCAATATTTGCGCGCCTTTGCGCCTTCGCCGCAACGCGGCGGCAAAACGCTCAGCGTTTGCGCGCAAGCACCTCTGCGCGCGTGATAGCAAGCTCTTCCGGCGCATACGCCTTGAAACTCGCGTCGAGCTTCATGCCCGCCTTTATAGCGGCAAGCGAAGGCCCGTTCACCTCGGTGACCGCGTCTACTATCTCGAAACCGGCGTCCTTGATTATCCTCACGTAGTCGGGGTACCTGAGCCTGTTGAGATAGCTTATCTTGTTCTGGGCGAGCGCGCTCCATGCCGCGCCGGAATATTTGAGGAAGTTGACCTTGGTTATCTTCCTGTCAAACGTCACGTAATGGTCATGCAACCCGATGACGTTATAGTAAAAACCACCCGGACGCAGCGTCCGGCAAGCCTCCCGCGTGACGTTCACGACCACCTCCGTCGGCATGTGCTCGAGCACGGCGTGCGTGAAAAAAAGGTCTGCCGAATTATCATCGAGGCCCGTCTGCCCCGCGTCTCCCGGCGCCTTATAGACGATGCCCAGCGAATCGAAGAGCCCCCGCATCCCGTTCGCCGCATCGGCGCCGGCCCTGCGGCGCTTGAGCCCGTCAAGCGGGATGCCCAGCGTCCCGGCTATGTCCGGCGCCCTCTCGTCGAGACGGTCAAGGACGATCATGGCGCGTTCAAGGCGCGCGTGCGCGACGTGGTCGTAGGTATATACGCGGGAGGCGCCCAACAGGGCGAAATAGATGGGCATGAACGGCTGCCAGCCGGTGCCGGCCTCTACGAGACGGGCACCGGATATCTCCATCCCGTTCTTCTGAAGCAGCAAGGCCATGGAGTTGGCCACATCTATATAATTATCGAGCCTGGCGTAGCTGCCCGGCCTATCCTGCTTGTAACTGCCGTTGAGCACCTGCAGCCGGTAATTTATGTCTTCTCCATAAGGCACCTTTGCGATAAAAGCCTGCAATGCCGCCTTGACAGCCCAGTGCATAACTTATCCTACCTTCCCGGTTTCGGCATAAGCCTTTCGCCATATCTCGCGGCTACTCGCCCCAACACATGCCAATGAACCGCCTAAGACCTTTCATTTTACAGAGTTTCGCGCCGACCGTCAAGACAAACCGCCCTTTTACGCATGTTTGCGCCGTCTTACCGCGAAACTCAGCGCGCTCGCAGCCATCTTCCAAGGCCCGGTATCGTCATTATGCCGAGCTTGCGCCATGCGATGAATACGAGTATGAGATTTTGCAGGGCGACCGTTATGGCCGTGGCAACGGCGGCGCCAAGGGTGCCCCACTGCCGGATCAGCGCGATATTCACGGCTACGGTTATCACCGCCGATATGATGTAGCCGTTGCGCATCTGACGCTCGTGGCCGGACATCGCAAGGAGGTGGCCGACCGAGCCGGTTGCGGCGTTCACGAACTGGCCTATGGCCATGATGGAGAGCAGGGACGCGCCCTCGGAGGCGAACTGCGGCCCGAATATCGCCATCACATGGCGGGGCATTACGAGAAACATGACGAGCACGGGAGCCGCCATCAGCGTTATGAGTTTGGTGGAGCCGCGCACGGTAGCTTTAAGCGCCGCCATGTCGCCCTTGACGTATAGCGCCGCGAACTTGGGGGCGGCGATGCTGTTTACGGCTATGAGGACGAAACTCGTCAGCATGGCCGTGCGTTGAGCGGCCCCGAAGACTCCGACGTCGGCTGGCGTCGCCCAGACGCCGAGCATGAGCGTGGCCGACCACTGGAAGACAAGTTGCACGATGGCCACGCCCCACATGGGCATGGCGCTCCTCCAGAGCTCAGACGCCTCGAAACGGCCTTTGACGCCGGCGAGCTGCGGCGTAGCCCGCCTCCAAAGGGCCGCGCCGGCGAGCAGCGTGAGCGCGCAAGCCGCGACAAAGGCGGCCACGGCCCCTTCCACGCCCCAGACAGGGACAAGAACAAACGCGCCCGCCACCGAGATGGCCGGCGCCAGCACCCCAAGAACCGTAATCGATTCGGCGATGCGCTTTAGCCCCTTGAGTATCTCCGCGTGTATTATGTAAAGCGCGTACGGGACTATGGAAAGGGACATCCAGCGCATGAGCGCGCCGAGACCCGGCTCGGAGAAGGCCGCCTTTGAAAACCACGGGGCAGCGAAAAAAATGACAATGGCGGTGACTGACGATGAGATGAACGCGAATTTAATGCCCTTGACATACGCGCCTTTGACCCCCGCCCAGTCGCCGTTGGACGCGCCGGAGGCGATGAACCGGAGGAGGGACACGTCGATGCCGCACTTGCCGGATACGCCGCCTATGGAGGCTACGGTAAGCGCCAGAAAGTAAACCCCCGCGCCGGAGGCGCCGAGGAGACGCGCGATTACGACGTTGAACGCGAACGTCAGCCCGGCGGAGAGCACCTTGAGCGCAAAGGCGACCGCCGCCCCACTGACCATCTCCTGCATATGGCCGTCAAGACGGCCTCGTAGAAACGGAAGCCTGGTAAGCAGAGACGACTTCATTATTTCAGTTATCCGTTATCGGTTGTCGGTTATCGGCAAAGGCGAGGCATGTGGCTTGACATGCGGGCGGCGCCGAGGCCTAACAGGTTACTGAAAAACTCGAAATCTGGACAGGCTGCCCTCTGGCCGCCCGCCAAAGGCGAGCAATATAAAAGGATAACTTCCTTGCCAGCCTGACGCAGTCATCAATCTTCCCATAGAGCTACTTTGTAAATCGAGCTACTTTGTAAATCGAGCTACTTTGTAAATCGCATTGATAAAGACGCAATGGGAACCCAGCCAGATGCGAGGCCCCTGTCAAATAGAGGAGCGCGGATTTACAGATAGGGCTACGATTTACAAAGTAGCCCTATTTGTAAATCGTAGCTCTATTGGGCGTTTTGAAGAGCTTCGCTCTGGCTGGTAAGGAAGAGTCCATTTTAAAGTGTCCGCCTTTGGCGGACTGCCAGACAGCAGCCTGCTAACGCTTCTTCTTCACGTCGCTTACGTCCAACCCCTTGAGGTCGATAAACAGACGCACCACGTCCTTGGCCTCCGGCGTGTCGGGGACGATGCCCTTGACCACGCGGACGTCCTTAGTGGCCCTCCACGCTATGTCGAGCGCGGCGAAAAGATAACTTTGCGCGAGGAAGACGCGATACGCCTGAACGTCGCGCTCCCTCGCCGCGCCGCTGACGTAGGGGTCCGGCAGGATGTAGCTGTCGTCATGCATGGCGAGCATCCTTGCCTGTTCGAGCGCGAGCCCGGCCCGGCCCGTGGCGAGGTAGTGCTGCGCTATCGCATGGCGCAGCTGCGAGTCCACCGGATAGGCGTAGCCCGCGCGCTCAAGCTCCTTCTCCGACGCGCCGGGATCGGCCTTCATGGAGTCATAGAGCATGCCCAGCGCGAGATGGTAGTCCGGATTCGCCGGTTCGAGCCGCACCGCCTCCTTAAACTCGCCCAACGCAATCTCATACGCGTCCTTGCCCGGCAACGCCCCGGCTGGCAGTTCGGCCTTGCCGGCCTCCATCGCGTCGGACCACCTGCCGAGCTTGAAATAGATATCCCCTACGGCCTTGTGGTATAGCGGCATAGACGGGTTGACGGCCGCCGCGGATTTTAGCGTTCCGGCGGATTCAAGATAATAGGGCATGGTCTCCTCCGAGATGCCGACCACGTCCAGAATATCGGTGCCCTTGTCGTCCAGGATGGACGAGACCTTGTTATAACGGTAATCGGAGATGAACGTCCTTACGGGCCAGGACGCGAGGAGGATGGTCAACGCTGCCGCCGAGAGCGCGAATATCTTGCTGGAACGGCCCGTCAGATTATACGCTTTTAACAACACGGAGCTTGCCCCTGTCGCTTACGTTGAACACTATCGCGTAGGTAACCGCCGCCACCACGGTGGCGGTCATCGCGTTCGCCGGGATGCGCATGTTGAAATCCGTCAGCCCGTGCACCGCCAGGGCCGCGATTGACGCCACCCCTGCGGCCGCCATGCATTTGACAAACGTGTTCTGTCTGACCCTCCAGACCTGCACGACCGGATAGAAAAAATGGAATACCATCACCATAGCCGCGGCGAATCCGATGATTCCGGTCTCGGTCAGCGTCTCCACGTAGTCGCTCTCCGCGTGGACGAAGTACTGGAGGGAATATTTAGTCTGATACATCGGATATGCGTCCTTGAACGTGCCAAGGCCCGAGCCCAGCATGGGGAAGTCCTTTGCTATGCCCATGGCGTCCGACCAGACGTCCGTCCTCTGCACCCTATTCTCATGCCCGATCTCGCCGAACCTGGCCTCCATGCGGCTCCAGTTGAGAAGGACGACGACGACGATAAGCGCCGCGCCGACCAGGGCCAGCACGCCAGCCTTTTTCTTCAATGCCCTTCTTTTAAGCGCCATCCAGATGAAGACGGCTACCGCAGAGGCAAGGCCGATGATCCCGCCGCGCGAAAGCGTCATAAAGAGCACGCCGCCCATCACCAGCACGGCCGCGGAAAGCGCCGTCATGGGGATGAGGGCCTTGCTGTCCGCCCATACGGTGAGCTTCTTCTTGAACGGCAGGTCAGGCAGCACCCTTATGTCCGTCGCCCTGTAAAGAAGCAGTCCCAGGGCGACGGGTATGGCCAGCTCCATGTACCCGGCGAAGTGGTTATGATTGATATAAGGCCCCCAGACGCTGAAAACATTGGACTCAATCCCCTCCCTGACGGGATATATCCAATAGAGCCTGCCGTTCCATGCCACCTTCTGAACGACGGCGAAGACGGCGAGAAACACGCCGAGCCAGACGATGACCTTAAGCGTCCACACCGCCTGCTCCTTGCTTCTGTAATGATTGATTATGACGATGAAGACCGCGGCGTAGGACAGTAACTTCCAGAGTTCGGCCATGGTGGCCTGCGGGTCTATGCTGATGGTCCGCCATGCGCCCGGCGCGTCGTTGGAGAACGTCTTGAATATGCGCGCGGAAGATGACGATAAAAAGGCGAGCAGCCAGACGGGCATCGGGATCATCTGTGCCGCCGCTACCGCGATGAAGGCCGCAAGCGCGTAGAGGATCGGCGTCTTGTAGAACTCGGCCTTTCCAGCGGCGCACATCTTCAGGAGCCATGCGCCGAAGATGACGAACGCGGCGGTCTCCATGACCGATATCGCCCACTGCTGGACGCCGCCGAAGGCAAGCGGCATGAATAAGACGAGGAATACGACGCCGTTTTCGATAACCGCGTCGAGGTAACGGGCGTATCCGGTCTTTCCGGCCGGTGCCGCGTTGGAGCCTGGTATCTGGCCTGGCTTGCTGTCCAATGGTTTCATAGTGGAATTATCATGCGCGTCAGGTTAACCGGTGGAAAAATCCATACCGCCTTGCACGGCCCATCCTTCAAAAGAGCCCCGTCTTGCGCGCGCCCGGCGAGAGCGGCGCGTCGAGGGCGATCGGCTTGCCCTCGATTATCGCCGACGGGATGTCCTCTACAAGGCGCCGCGCCTTTTCCGGGCCGATAAGATCGGCCGCCAGCGACAGCGCCTCCGAGAGCACGGGCGGCCTGTAGGTGACCGAATGCGCGTCCGTGGCGATTACATGCGCGAGGTTATGCCGCAGGAGATAGAGGCTCACCTCCTGGGCGTCCTCGCCGAACTCGCCGGTAAGACTCATGGCGGTTATCTGCACCATTACGCCCTTCGCAACGACCGGAAAAAGGGCGTCCGGGTTATTCATGAACCAGGCATTCCTCTCAGGATGCGTGATTATGGGCACAAAGCCGGAGGCGAGGAGCGACAGGAAAAACCGTTCCCAATTCGGCAGCACGTGATTATGCGGAAACTCCGCCAGAAAATACCTGCCGGTGCGGTTGATCGTAAGGTGCGGGACGGTTTTAAGATATGTCGGCAGTTCGGATGAGATGCTTACATCGGCGCCGGCGAGCACCTTCAGCGGGATGCCTTCCCTCCTGCAGGCCGCGTCAAGCTCCGCCGCCGCCGCCATGACCCTGGCGGGGTCGTCATTCGAGCTTACGGAATTGAAGTGAGGCGTAGCGACAACCGTGTTTATGCCGTCCGAGGCGGCCATGCGGCACATCTCCACGGACTCTTCAACGGCGGCCGGGCCATCGTCAATGGCCGGCAGGATATGACAATGGATGTCTATCATTCATTATGGCGCGGCATGACGTCCAACAAGTTGCTGAAAAGCCCTTTTTTTGTCATTGCGAAGGGTAAGACGTTATCGGTTAATAGAGCTACTTTGTGAGTCGGTGGTCGGTTATCGTTGAATGGTAAAAAACATGTCTTTATCCTTAAGGAACCTCTGATTTATTCCATTATCTGTCATTTATGGCTACGATTGTAAATATTTGTCATGCCCGAATATAGAGCTACTTTGTAAATAGAGCTACTTTGTAAATCCCTGTCGGGCATCCAGTATTTTTCACTTTATAAAGGAAAAACGACTGGATTCCCGCCAGAAGCGCGCGGGAATGACAGACTGCGATTTTGCGCTCACAATGACGGACCGTGAATAAATCAGAGGTTCCTTAACTGATAACCGATAACCTGTTCGCATTGGCAGACTTTTGAGTTTTTCCGCAACCTGCTAAATACGGTACACAACCCGCCCCCCGTTAATGTCCCATCCCTTGCCTGCGGGGGAGTAGAATGAGAACCGTCAGCGTTAAAACCCCGGCCAGGCCTTACTTGCCGAACCAGCGGGAAAGGTACCTCCCGCCCCTCTTCTGCTTTTTGCCGTAATAACTGTCGTAGTAGTGATAGTAGCTGTATGAGTAACCGTATCCGTAACCGCTCCTCTTCGCCATCATTACCTTGTTGAGGACGACGCCCAGCAGCTTCACGTTCACGCCCTTGAGACTCTGGCTAACCTTGGTGATGAGGTCCTTGCTCGTGGCACCGCCCCAGACGACAAGTATCGTCCCGTCGGCCAGTCTGGAGAGTATCAACGGGTCGGAGAATATGAGAAGCGGCGGGGAGTCGAGTATGATCCTGTCATAATTGCCGCGCAGCCCCACGATGATATCCTTCATGCGGGAGGAGGCGAGGAGCTCCGCCGGGTTCGGCGCGAGCGTGCCGCCCGTTATGACGCTCAGGCCGGGGATGCCGGGCACCGCCTTAATCGCGCCTGAGAGGTCGCCGTGGTTGACTATCATGTCGCTTATCCCGACGGTGTTATCGAGGTTGAAGAGTTCGTGCACGTTGTGGCGGCGCATGTCAACGTCGATAAGCAGCACCTTCTCGCCCATCTGCGACATGGCGACCGCGAGGTTTGCGGCGGTCGTGGTCTTGCCCTCCGCCGGCGTGGTCGACGTCACAAGCAGCACCTTGGGCTGGACATCCACCGAGGAGAGCAATATGCCCGTGCGTATGCCCCTGTAGGATTCCGCGACCGCGTTCTTGGCATCGGGCTGCATGTAGATCGGCCCCTCTTCCTTGCTCGCGGGGACCATGCCGAGGAACGGCAGGCCCAGTATCTTTTCCACCTCGTCGGCGCTCTTGATGGAATCGTCCATATATTCCACGAACATGGCCGCTATGACGCCGCCTATAAGACCCACCACGACCGCAAGGGCCATATTAAGGGCCTTTCTGGGGCGCAACGGCATCTTCGCCACGACCGCGCCGTCTATGACCTGAGAGTTCGAGATATTGATGCCGCTGGAGAGCGAGGCCTCCTGGAGCTTTTTAAGGAGGAGTTCGTAGAACTGCTTGTTGGAGTCCGACTCGCCCGCGAGCACGTTGAAATCAATGGCCTTCTGGCTGAGCAGGAGCACCTCTTTCTTCTGGTCGTCTATCTCCCTGCCGATCGACGTCTCCCTGCTCCTTGATATCTCGTAGGAGATCTTGGCCGCGTCCAGCATCTTTCTTGCCTCGGCGATGAGATTCCTCTGCGTCATCTCGAGCTCGCTCTTCTTCTTGATCATCTGCGGATGCTTGGGGCCGTATTTATCGGAGAGTTCCGAGATGTTCTTCTTTATGGTCAATTCGTCGTTCCGCAACCCCTGGATGACGAGGTTATTCGCCACGTCCGGCACCGTGGCGAGGAGCTCGGGGTTGTCGATGACGGATTTTATCTGATTATACCTGACCTCGGCCTCGGCGCGCGCGCCCTGCGCCACGACCATCTGCGAGACGAGCTCACCTAGCTTCTGGGTTATGACGTTCTCCTTAGCGTCGAAGGAGACTATGCCCTGGCCCTCCTTGTATCTCTGGAGGGACTTTTCCGAGGTCTCGACCCTGCCGCGCAGTTCCACCATTCTGGACGAGAGCCATTCGACCGCGTCCCTGAACGGCTTTACGCGGATCTCGAGGTTGTGCTCTATATACGCGTCGGCCACGCCGTTGGCCATTACCGCGGCCACGAGCGGGTCCTCGGAGTTGTACTGTATCTTCATCAGGTTGTTCTGCTTGCCGATCTCCACGCCCATCTCGTCGAGGATTATGTCCGTGAGGTCCGGGTCGAGTTCCTGCTGGAGCTGCGCCTCGGTAAACCCGTCAGTCTTTTTGACCCTGTCGGGAAACAAGCTCTTTATCGCGCCTTTGACCTTATCGAGGACGGACCTGAAAAAACCGCTGTTGATGTCGTCCTTCTTCTTCAGGTAATACGGGTTCTTGTCGATCTGCATCTTCCTGACGACCCTGTCGGCAAAGGCGCGGGAGGCGAGTATCTCCTTTTGCGTCCTGAAGTAATCGCCGGAGTCCTTCATCTGCAGGTAAGCCCCGCCGCCTTCGGCGAAGCTCATGGTGGCGTTCTTCTCAAGGTCGACGAGTATCTGCGTGGAGCCCTGATAGACCGGCGTGGCAAGGAAGCTATATATTGCCGTGGCGCCGAAGACGACCGCAAAAAAGGCTATCGCGGCGTTCCTCCTCTTGAGTAGGGTTCGCCAATAATCCAGCAGATGGACTTCTTCGGTTCCAAACTTCATAACGGCTCCTTATTCTTTGCTGCCGCCATCCTGATGCAAGGGCGCCTGGCACGCAGCGGCACAGCCCTTTCCCCGGTTGCAGGTCAACCGGCCGCCCTCTCCTCAGCAGGCTGCTGAAGAAATATAGTTTTCTGTCATTCTGAGAGAGCGCAGCGACCATAGAATCTCGCAGGCAGTTGAATTGCCTATGAACGAGATGAATTATTCAATGCGATAAGGCCGCATTGAATAATAAAACCAAGGTAGCGCCTATTTCTATTCGCTCGCACACCCGCATAAGACCGCGGGTTTACGCTCGCTATGCGTTTAGTCCCTTCACTGCGGTCATGGAGCTGCTTTGTAAATATGGCTACGGCTCACGCGCTCTGAATGACAAGATAAAATAGTTCTTCAACAACCGGTTAGAAAAAGCTCTCCGGCACCACTATTACGTCATCCACCCTGACAAGGTCTTCCATATTCGCCGATATCGTGACCTCGCCCTTGTCGGTCTTCCTTATAATCTTCGTCCTGCCCTGCCACGCCTTGGGCGTGAAGCCGCCCGCGATGGTTATGGCCTTGAGCACGGACAGCCCCTTGGTTATCTTATACGCCCCAGGCGTCCTCACCTCGCCGCTGACGTAGACGAAGTCGGCCCTGGGCACGTATATGCTGTCGCCGTCCTGCACCGGGACGTTGGCGCTCACGTTGCCTTCCTCGAGGAGTTTCGTCAGTTCCACCGTCACCGTGATGTCTTCCTTCTTGTCCGTGCCGCCCCTGAAGAGTTTTCTCTGTATGAAGAGCATGTCCCCCGCGTTGGGCGTTATGCCGCCCGCGCCCGATATCACCTCTAAGAGCGTGGAATTGCCGCGAAGCTCCACGAGCCCCGGCTTTATGAACTCGCCGAGCACGGTGACCTTCTTGCTCTTATACTCCTCGATGAAGACGGCGACCTGCGGCTTTCTGATATAGTCCGGGTCAAGGAGCTGGGCGATCCTCCTTTCCACCTCGTTCGACGTAAGGCCGCTGACCGTGACCTCTCCGACGAGCGGGAACGATATCTTGCCGTCGCCGCTGACCCTCGCCTCTGTGGTAAGGTCGGGGGCGTCGTAGACGGTGATCTTGAGGAGGTCCCCCTCCCCGATCTTATACTCGTCCGCCGAGCAGTCAGCGCCGGGCAGGATCAGGCAAAACACGCCCAGCAAAAACAATATCAAAAGGTTTATTCTTATCATACCGGTTGAGGTTCCGTCAGCGGATTTGACGCACGTCCCTGATGTAGGCATCCCTTTGTTGTGGCGTTAGCGCGGCGGGTTTGGCGGGCAGGCTATGCTCCGACACTTTGGTAAACTGATTTTCACCGAGGAATATCTCGCCTACTATCAGACGCGACGCGTTGCTGACCGTTACCGCGCCCGCGAGCGTCAGCACCTCGGTTTCGCCGGGCGCGGCGCGCACTACATAATCCACTAAGTCCGTGGCAATGGCCGACGCGGTGTCCGTCTCCACGGTGAGCGCCGAATCCCAGCTCAATTCCTTGTAAGCCACAAAACGCGCCTTCCCGCTGATAACCCTGACCGTCGCCTTCCTCCTGTTGATCTCCGGCCTCGCGCGGTCTGGCGCGATAGAGTATTGATTGACGCGGATAGAGGACTCAGGCGCGATATTGACGAATGACGTGTCCGTAAATTCCACCTGCGCCGTGGAATGTCTCCCGGTGGTCAGTAGATCGCCCACCATGAGGTCTTCTTTTTCCCTGGCGGCCGTTGCGCCCGGCGCACCCGGACGTTTTATGAATACCTTTCCCCTGGCTACCGTGATCCTCCCGGCCTTTTCACCTCCGGCAGCGGCATGAGAGGGATGCGGCAACGCCAGAAAAATCATCTGAAGCGCGCAAATAAAGACGCATGTTAATAAAAAAAAAGGCCGCCTGCCGGTTGAGCTACGGTCAGATGCGTTTCCTGACCCGCCGGCATGGTTTAGCCATTTCACAACGCGCGACCTTGACCCTGTCAATCCCGCAATGCTATTGCGCAAGCGCTTCTGCCGCATCTTCCTTTTTACGCCTTATATCCCGAGCTGGACATGCCTGCCCGTCAATTTGAGAGCCCTGCAAAACCCTGTTTTCTGTCATCCTGAAGAGCGCTATGTACAAAGCAACTCTAATAGAGCTACTTTGAGACCCCTGAAAAAGGGGTATTTTCTGTCATTGCGCAGCGCAGCGATTTACAAATAGAGCTACTTTGTAAATCGTAGCTCTATCTCGTCTATTGATAATTCAATGAGTTACGGGATTTACAAAGTAGCTCTATTTGCCGCGTCGCAAATAGAGCTACTTTGTAAATCGCGCTCCTCTCAATGACAAAAACAGGGTTTTTCAGGGCTCTCACTTTGTAAATCCTGCAACTTGTTGAATTGCCTAAGCACAATCAGTAGTGTCCGGTAAAAACTGAAAATTCTTTAAAGATTTATGTCTTATTTGCGCCCATCTTTTTAACCGGACAGCCTACAATAGGCCTCAAAATGGCTATAATAGCATATTTGCACATGGATAATGGGAGCTCTTACAATAGCTAAAAGCCTTTGTGCGATCAAGTTTCGGGTTTCTCCGGACAGAATATATCGCAGAAAGCAAATTTGAGACCCCTGAAAAACCCTCTAAAGAGTGTCATTCAGAGCGCAGCGAAGAATCTCGCGCTTAGGCAATTCAATATGTTA
>JACRCM010000166.1 GCA_016219025.1 Deltaproteobacteria bacterium
CCCCCTCTTGCCCGCGCGTCTCTTGCGGGATAAGAGGATGAAACAATCGACGATTGTTTCATGGGGAGTTAGCCGTAGGGTGCAAATCGTCAAGGCGTAACCCCACCCGTCCTCCCCTTGGTCAAGACGCGGGAAAAAGCCCCGCGCATTGACCAAGGGGAGGGGAAAGACCGGTGCCTGAGTGACAATGGTTGTCACTCAGGTGACAAAAATTGTCACCTGAGAAAGGCAGAGGCTAACATGATTTTTGAGTAACCGCTTGAATTATAAGGTTTTTATCAGTTGGCACACCCATTGCATTATACAATAAGCATAAGAGAGTTCGACCTTTCCGGGATAGAGCCGGAAATAACTCGAAACACAAACCAAAGGAGGAAGAAAATGATCAGACAAATGCTTGAGAGGGCAAGGAAGAACGAAGAAGGCTTCACGCTTATAGAGTTGCTCATCGTCGTGGCCATCATAGCGATACTTGCCGCGATAGCCATCCCGCAGTTTTCGTCTTACCGCGCAAGGGCGATAAGGGCCAGCATGGTCTCGGACGCCGGCAACGTAAAGATGCCTATGGAGCTCCTCTTCCAGGAGTGCGGCACCTATGCGCCAGCGCTGGCTAACGCCGCAGGTCCTACCACCGGCCCGGCGCAGGTTGATCTTCTGGGCGTAGCATCCGCTACATGCACCAGCAACGTGAACTCAGTCGCGTCCTTCAAGGTGGCGATATCAAAGGACAACCAGTTGGCAGTGACGGCGGGTGACAATCTCACGTGGACTATCACGGTAACCAACGCAGCCGGCGATGACTCGACCTACACTGGCCCGATCACGGCGAGCGCCGACGGCACCTGCGCTTGGACAGCGGGCGGAAACTGCTAAGTCTCCGCAACGCAACAACGCGGAACGAACCGCAACAATCAAGAGGCCGGGTCTCCCCGGCCTCTTGATTTTTTTGTAGAGCCCCCTCCTGGCCGCGGGCAAGAGGGGGGTAAGCGCATCCTCCTACCCCCACTTCTTGAATATCACGCACGCGAGCGGGGGGATCGTCATCCTGAGCGAATAGAGGCGTCCGTGCTGCGGGACGCACTCGGCGTTTAGGCCGCCTGAGTTGCCCATGCCGCCGCCGCCGTATTCGGCCCCATCGCTGTTGAGCATCTCCTGCCACCAGCCGTCAGCGCTCACGCCGACCCGGTAGTCCCTCCTCGGCTCCGGGGTGAAGTTGCAGACCACGAGCAGGGTGTCCCGCGTGGATTGCCCGCGCCTGATGAAACTTATCAGGCTCTGCTCCCAGTCGTAGAAGTCTATCCACTCGAAGCCCGCGTTATCGAAGTCGAGTTCGTGCATGGCCGGCTCGTTCCTGTAGAGGCGGAGCAAGTCCCGCACCCAGAGCCTCGCGCCGTGGTGCTCCCTGAACCGGAGGACGTGCCATTCGAGCGACTCCTCGTGCGCCCACTCGCGCACCTGCCCGAACTCCGAGCCCATGAAGAGGAGTTTCTTGCCGGGGTGTCCGAACATATAGCCGTATAGAAGCCGCAGGTTTGCGAACCTCTGCCAGACGCCGCCCGGCATCTTTCCGGCGAGCGAACCCTTGCCGTGCGTCACCTCGTCGTGCGAGAGCGGCAGGGCGAAGTTCTCGGTGAAGGCGTACCAGATGCTGAAGGTTATCCGGTCGTGGTGGTACTTCCTGTAGAGCGGGTCGACCGAGACGTACTTGAGCGTGTCGTGCATCCAGCCCATGTTCCACTTCATGCCGAAGCCGAGGCCGCCGACGTAGGTGGGTTTCGATACCATCGGCCATGCCGTGGACTCCTCGGCTATGGTCTGCACGTCTGGGAACTCCTTGTATATCGCCTCGTTGAGCCTTTTGAGGAAGTTTATGGCCTCGATATTCTCCCTGCCGCCGAACTCGTTCGGTATCCACTCGCCTTCGTTCCGGGAGTAGTCGAGGTAGAGCATGGAGGCCACGGCGTCGACCCGGATGCCGTCTATGTGGTATTTGTCGAGCCAGAAGAGCGCGCTCGATATCAGGAAAGACCTTACCTCGTTCCTGCCGTAGTTGAATATGTAGCTCTTCCAGTCCGGGTGGTAGCCCTTCCGGGGATCGGCGTGTTCGTAGAGGTGCGTGCCGTCGAAGTAGGCGAGGCCGTGCTCGTCGGCCGGAAAATGTGACGGCACCCAGTCGAGTATGACGCCGATGCCGTTCCGGTGGAGGTGCTCCACCAGATACATGAAGTCCTGGGGCGTGCCGTAACGGGCGGTGGGCGCGAAGTACCCGGTCGTTTGATAGCCCCATGAGCCGTAGAACGGGTGCTCGGTCACGGGAAGGAACTCGACGTGGGTGAACCCCATCTCCTTTACGTATTCGGCGAGCTGGGCCGCGGTCTCGCGGTAGTTGAGCGGCCTGTTGCCGTCCTCCGGGACCCTCCGCCACGAGCCGAGGTGCACCTCGTATATGGATATCGGGCCTTTGAGGGAGTTGTGATGGCGGCGCCTCTCCATCCATTCGAGGTCGTTCCACGAGTAGCCGATGTCCCACACGATGGATGCGGTCTTGGGCGGGCATTCCCATAGGCAGGCGAACGGGTCGCCCTTGTCAGCGGCGTGGCCGTTGTGTCTCGATACGACATGGTATTTGTAGGCCGCGCCGATGCCGATGCCGGGGATGAAGCCCTCCCAGACGCCCGACCAGTCGCTCCTGACCCGCAACGGATGGGCGGCGTTGTCCCAGCCGTTGAAGTCTCCTATGACCGAGACGCATTCGGCGTTCGGCGCCCAGACCGCGAAGTGGACGCCGGGCGCGCCGTCAACCGTGGTCAGCCGGGACCCGAACTTGCCGTAGAGCTTGGCGTGGCTGCCTTCCTTGAAAAAGTATACGTCGTGGTCGGTAAGCGGAGTGCCGCCGTGGATGACGGTTTCTGGCATCTTTGGCACCTCTGGGCCGGGTTATCGGCCGTATGGCGGGCTGTACCCACCATACGGCTATTTCCTTCCTTCCCCTGCTTTTGGGTGGAGGGTGGGGTGGGGGGGCGTCGCCAATACCCCCCCCATCCTAACCCAAAAGCGGGGGGAAGGGATATTCGCTATGCGTTATATGTAAAAGGTGAAACATTCATCCCACGGTCACGGTTTCTATTGTATTTTCCGGCGTATTCTATTATATTTCTATTGTGGACAAAGTCAAAGGGAAAAAGACCATACTCATATCGAACGACGACGGCATCCGCTCGGAAGGGATAACGAGGCTCGCCTCGGCGCTCGCAAGGGTGGGGGTGGTCTACGTCGTGGCCCCGGACAGGGAGAGGAGCGCGGCAGGCCATTCGCTCACGCTCCACAGGCCGCTGCGGGTCGAAGAGGTCGGCCCTCGCGCATACGCGGTGGACGGCACGCCCACGGACTGCGTGGCGATGGCGGTCCACCGCATCCTTCCAATGAGGCCGGACATCGTGGTCTCCGGTATAAACAGGGGGGCGAACCTCGGCGAGGATATAACCTACTCAGGTACGGTCTCGGCGGCGATGGAAGGCACGCTCATGGGCATACCGTCGTTCGCCGTCTCCCTTGCGGGCCGCGACTCGTTCGACTTCAGGGAGAGCGCCACCTTCGCCGCGAAGCTCGCCCGCCGCATCCTGAACAAGGGTCTGCCAAAGGACACGCTCCTGAACGTCAACGTCCCGGCCACGGCGATAAAAGGCCACAGGATAACCCGGCAGGGCAAGCGCCACTTCGGCGACAACATAGTCGAGAAGCTCGACCCGCGCGGTAAAAAGTACTACTGGATAGGCGGCGAGATGCTCAGGTGGGAGCCTGGCGAAGATACGGATTTTCACGCCGTGAACATAGGCTGCATCTCCATAACCCCGCTCCACCTCGACCTTACGAACTACTCGTCGATAAGGGAGATGGAGAGGTGGAGAATATCACGGAGGTCTTCCACTGTCGATAACGATTACTAAAAAAGACGTCTACGAACGCCAGCGGACGGCTATGGTCGGCTCTCAACTCGTTGGCCGGGGGATAAAGAACAAGGCCGTGCTCGACGCCATGCGCATCGTGCCGAGGCACCTCTTCGTCGACGAGGCGTTCGCGGGCCAGGCTTACGGCGACAGCCCTTTACCCATAGGCGAGGGGCAGACCATCTCCCAGCCGTACATGGTCGCGGCCATGATAGAGGCCCTTGGGCTTACGGGCTCCGAGAGGGTGCTGGAGATAGGCGGCGGGTCGGGCTACCAGACCGCCGTCCTGGCGATAGTCGCGTGGAAGGTCTACTCGGTCGAGCGCATAAACCGGATGGCGGTCAAGGCCAGAAGGATACTCGACGGCCTCCATGCCTCGAACGTCGTCATAAGGATAGGCGACGGGACGCTCGGACTCCCGGCTGAGGCGCCCTTCGACGCCATAATCGTATCTGCGGCCTCGCCGGAGGTGCCGGAGGCGCTGACCCGGCAGCTTGCCGAGGGCGGCGCCCTTGTGATGCCCGTAGGCGGCGAGAATAAACAAAGCCTCGTCAGGATAACTAAGAGCGGGGCTTCCCTCCGGCGCGAGACGCTCGCGGGATGCAGGTTCGTAAAACTCGTCGGGAAACACGGGTGGCAGTGAAGACCGTTATCGGTCATCGGTTATCAGTTTAAGGATAATTATTTTTTCACCTTCACCGATAATCGATAATGGGTAACCGATAGCCGATATGAAGATACTCCTCACCTGCGTTTTATTCCTCTTTCTCGTCTCCGCCTGCATGACCGTGGGCAAGGGCGTAGTGCATACAGTGGATAAGGGCGAGACCCTATACCGCATCGCAACCGCTTATGGCGTCGACCCTCAGGACCTTGCCGAGGCTAACGACATAAAAGACCCCAAGGAGCTCAAGGCAGGGACAAGGCTCTTCATACCGGGGGCAAAGGAGAAGAAAAAGGTTAAGCCCCTGCCTCCGAACCACGCGGCCCAACCCGTCGAGAAGAAAAAAGACCTCAACTACGCGGTCTCGCCCCCGCGCGAGGACAGGATCGTCGTCGATAAGAAGCGGTTCTCATGGCCCGTATCCGGCCCTGTGGAGTCTCCGTTCGGGATGCGTAACGGCACGAGGCACGACGGCATTGACATCAAGGCTCCGGAAGGCACGCCCGTCAAGGCGGCGGACGACGGCAGGGCCGTCTACGTCTCCACGATGCGCGGGTACGGCAACATGATTATCATCAAGCACAGGAATGATTTCTACACGGTATACGCACACAACAGGAAAAATCTTGTCAAAGACGGTGATAAGGTTTCAAGGGGCGACGTTATAGCCCTTGTCGGCGACACGGGCAACGCAAAGGGATGCCACCTGCACTTCGAGGTTAGGGAGGGCAAGAAGGTCAGAAACCCGCTTTTTTTCTTGCCTTAAGTGGCAAAATGTTGTAAAAGATAGTATAGGATCAACTCATCGCGCTCGTGCAACACTATCCCGGCTATTCCCTGGCCGGATTGAGGCGCGTTATGCGTAAGCGGGGCGCAAACCTAACGACCATACGCCGCCGAGGCGTTAGCCGTGTCCTTGAAGATGAACGCGAGGAAGGCGCGGCCAAGGATTATGAGACCTCCGGTCTCGACTCGGTAACCGCGTATTTCAACGCCTTGAAGAGATACCCGTTGCTCAGCCCGGATGAAGAAAAGTCCTTGGCCTGCAAAGTGGTTGCAGGCGATAAGGCCGCCCGAAAGATGATGATAGAGGCGAACCTCCGCCTCGTCGTAGCCATAGCGCGTCATTACGTCAAACGCGGCCTGCCGTTTCAAGACCTCATCGAAGAAGGCAATATCGGCCTCATAAAATCCGTCGAGCGCTTCAAACCGGCCAAGGGTTGCAGGTTCTCGACCTACGCGACCTACTGGATAAGGCAGGCCGTGGAGCGCGCGATAGCCAACCAGGCGTCCACGATAAGGCTTCCGATACACCTGACCGGCGACATAGCGAGGCTCAACCGGGTTGCAAGGTCTCTCGCCGCGGAGTTGAAGCGCCCGCCCGGGGTGCGCGAGCTTGCCGAGGCGACCGGCCTCTCAGGCCGTTACGTAAAAAAACTCAGCGCCATCAGCCAGAAGGTCTACTCCCTCGACACCGCCGTCGTCTCGGAGGACGGGGAAGTCCCGCTCATCGACAAACTCGCCGATGAGACGCACGAGACCCCGATGGAGCTGATAGACGAGGCCAAGCGGTCTGACAAGGTTCAAAAGTGGCTGGGCGCGCTCGACGAGACCGAGCGCACTATAATAAGAGAGCGCTTCGGGTTCGGCGGCGAAGAGCCGATGACCCTCGAGGCCATCGGCAAGACCTTCGGCATAACCCGCGAGCGCGTCCGCCAGATAGAGGCCCGCGCCATTGAAAAGCTGAGACGCATGATGGAGGAGGCCGGGGAAGAGGGGTAGTAGCAGGGGGATAGGAATACGTCCGTATCCGCGGCGCGTTGCGCGGCATTAGGATAGAAAGATTCAGACCGGCGGCAACATGGCGCCGCTATGCAGAAGACTACCTTTGAATGGGACGAAGAAAAAGACAAGGAGAATCTGGCCAAATATAACGTCTCTTTTGCGATTGCGCAATATGCGTTTTTTGACCAGCGCCGTGTTATGGCGCAGGATTTCCGCCACAGCGCTGCGGAGGAGCGGTGCTATTGCATAGGGTTATGCCGGTGGCGGCATAATGACAGTGAGGTTTACATATCGGGGGCGTTTGATACGTATTTACGGCGCTGGTTATTGGAGGAAAGGCAGGAGGATACATGAAGCCCGGAATAAGATATACTGAAGAACCGATGGGAGAACTGAAGATCGTTAAAGATTTTCTCCCCAGGCCGGAAGAGTTGGCTCTGAAGGACGAAAACATCACGATCACTATCTCGGTCAACAAGTCGAGCATCGATTTTTTCAAGAAACAGGCTAAGGAACGCCATACGACGTATCAGAAGATGATCCGGCGGCTTGTGGATTGGTATGCCTCAGAGCAACAAAAGGGCGCGTGAGCCATGCCTTGCTTTCCGTCATTCCAGCGATAGCGTTGCCTTGTAATCATTTTGGCGGATATCAATAACATTCAATAACCTCAAAAGGAGCCTTCAATGACGGAACAACTCAAAAAATCCATACGCGACGTGCCGGACTTTCCCAAGAAGGGGATACTCTTCAAGGACATCACCACGCTGTGCAAGGAACCCGCGATGTTCCAGAGGATGGTAGACCTCCTCGGACACAGGTACGTGGGCAAGGGCGTGGACCTCGTCGTGGGCATCGAGGCGAGGGGGTTCGTGGTAGGCTCCGCGCTTGCGTATAAGCTCGGCGCTGGCGTCGTGCTCGTGAGAAAGCCAGGCAAGCTCCCGCACAAGACCCACAAGGCGTCCTACGCGCTCGAATACGGCACGGACACGCTTGAGATTCATCAGGACGCGATAACGAAGGGTCAGAGGGTCGTGATAGCCGATGACCTCCTCGCCACGGGTGGAACCGCAGGGGCCGTGGCCGGACTCGTCCACAAGATGGGCGCCCACATAGTCGAGTGCGCCTTCATCGTGGAACTGAACGAACTCGCGGGCAGGGGCAAGCTCTCCCCGCACCCGGTCTTTTCGCTGATACAGTATTGAGAGGCGCGCATGAAGATAAAGGTTGTCCTTGAGCCATCCGATGAAGGCGGGTACACGGTCGTCGTCCCGGCCCTGCCCGGGTGTATCAGCGAGGGCGATACCGTTGAAGAGGCGCTTGCCGATATAAGGGAGACCATAGAGCTTTACCTTGATCCCGCCGACGATGACGCGCATGCCGGAGATGGCGCTATTGTAAGAGAACTTGCGTTATGAGCAAGGTTCCGAGCTGGTAAAGCAGGGTTGTGCTTTTCAACCCAACATATACGCGATGGCGTGCAATTGTTGGGTTACTGCCTGCCCCCGCATAGAGTTGCTTTGTAAATCGTTAGAGCGGGGGGGGGCGGGGGGGGCGGGGGGGGCGGGGGGCTTCGCTAACCCAACCAGCTGATAACGGATATCCAATAACCGATAACCATCCTGCTCTTCGATGCCCCCTCTCTCAACCTATTTCCCGGCCGCCGTCATGCTCGCCGTCTTTCTCCTTATCGCCGTGAGGCAGGTGGGGGCGTTGCGGCTCGCCATCTGGCAGGTAATGCTCGGGGGCGGCGTCGCGGTGCTGGCAACGGGGTTCATCACGCCCGAGGCCGCGGTCAGGGCGATAAATCCCGACGTCATGCTCTTTCTATTCGGGATGTTCGTGGTGGGCGAGGCGCTCGTGGAGAGCGGGTATCTCTATCAGGTATCCTTCCACTTTTTCGAGAGGGCAAGGTCGGTCGACGGCCTCGTGCTGCTCGTCATATTCGTCATGGGCGTCTTCTCGGCCCTGCTCATGAACGACACCCTCGCCATCATCGGCACGCCGCTCGTCCTCTACTTCGCGGATAGGCACGGGGTCTCTCCCAAGCTCCTCCTCCTTGCGCTCTGCTTCGCCATAACGACAGGGAGCGTGATGAGTCCCATAGGCAACCCGCAGAACCTGCTCATCGCGGTAGGAGGCGGCGTGCCGAACCCGTTCGTGACGTTTTTTAAATACCTCGCGGTCCCGACGGCGTTGAACTTGTTCCTGACTTATATAATCCTGAAGATTTTCTACGCCAGGGAGTTTCACAAGACCCCGCTCGCGCCGATGCGCGAGACGGTGAGGGACGAGCATCTCGCAAGGCTGTCTCTGGCGTCTCTCGTCATAATAGCCGCGCTCATCGTGGTAAAGACCGTCCTTGTCTTTTTGAATGCCGGCGTGGACTTCAAGCTGACGTATATCGCCCTCGCCGCCGCCGCGCCACCGCTCCTGCTCAGTCCTAAGAGGCTGCGCATACTGAAGTCGATAGACTGGCACACGCTGATATTTTTCGCGGCGATGTTCGTATTGATGGAGGCGGTCTGGCAAAGCGGGGTGATGCAATCGGTCATCCACGGGTTCGTGGGGAGGCTCGCGTCAGTGGGACTGACGCTCGCGGTAAGCGTTGCGGCATCTCAGGTGCTCTCGAACGTCCCGTTCGTAGCGCTCTATCTGCCGGCGCTGGCCCATAACGGCGCGCCGGTCAAAGGCATGATGGCGCTCGCCGCCGGCTCGACCATCGCCGGGAACCTCTTCATCCTCGGGGCCGCAAGCAACGTGATAGTCATCCAGAACGCCGAAAAACGCCTCTCAACGCTCACCTTCCTCGACTTCGCAAAGACCGGGGCAGCGGTGACGGCGGTGAACCTTGGGGTCTACTGGGGGTTCCTGCGCCTGATGGGTTGAAGCCCGCCTCAGTTGACCTCCATTAACACGCACTTGAGATATTCCGTCTCAGGCACGTTGAGGGAGACGGGGTGGTCGGGCGATTGTCCGCGCATCTCGATTACGCGGATGAACTTACGGGCGTCTCTGGATGCGGCGCTGACTATCTCTATGAAGGTCTGCCTGTCTATGTGATGGGAACACGACGCGGTGGCAAGGAGGCCGTGGGGCTTCAACAGACCCATCGCGGCGGCGTTTATCTTTCTGTAAGCCTTTACCGCCTCCTTGATCCGCGCCTTGCTCTTGACGAACGCCGGCGGGTCGAGGACGATGTAATCGTACTTGCGCCCTGCCGCGGCCTCGTTCTTAACGAACTCGAATACGTCGGACTTGACGAAGCTGCACTTGCCGGACAGGTTGTTAAGCCCGGCGTTCTTCCGCGCCTGCGCGACGGCGGTCTCCGACGAGTCCACGCCGGTGACGGTTGCGCCTGCCTGCGCGAGTTTTATGGACCACGGCCCGGTGTAGCAGAAGAGGTCGAGGCCCGCGCCCTCGCCGACGATGCGGCTGAAGGCGCGCCTGTTGGCCGACTGGTCGAGGAAGAACCCGGTCTTGTGCCCGGCGAGCGGGTCTACCTCGTATATGGTCGTGCCTTCGCGGACTACGGGCAGTCTTTCAAGGGAGCCTTTTATGACCTTCTTCTCAAGCGGCAGACCTTCGAGTCCGCGTATGGGGCTGTCGTTCCTGAGCACGATGCAAGACGGCGCGAAGACCGCTTCCACCGCCTCGATGACCATCCCGGAGAGCGCCTCCATGCCGAGGGTCAGGAACTGGATGGATATGCAGTCCTCATACTTATCGATAACGAGCCCCGGCAGTCTGTCTCCTTCGCTGTAGACCGCCCTGAACGAATTTGTATCCCTCGTGAACCTGCGCCTGTAGACGAGCGCGTCCTCCATGCGCTCGCGGAAGAACGCCGCGTCGATGGGGCGCGCCTCCCGCGAGAGTATCCTTATCGATATGAGCGAATTCGGGTTGCAGTATCCGACGCCGAGGAAGCCGTCTTTCCTGTCCCTGAGTTCGACGATGGAGCCGGGGGCGAGCCTCTTGGGGCTTTCGGCCAGTTCGTTCGAGAAGACCCACAGATGCCCCGCGTTTATGCGGCTGGTGCGGTTTACCACGGCGATTTGCATCTTGTCGCGCCCTCCATGTTGTGATGGATGATACCTACATTATAAACGACGCGCAGCCGGACTGAAAGGCTTTTTTGAGGTTGCTTTTTGCGCGCTTGGGGGTAGAATCCAGATATAGACGAAAAAACGAGGTGGGTTATGGCTGTTGAAAAAAAGCAGGTTGACGCCGTGATAATCGAAGGCGTGCTGCGCGACGGCAAATCCGTTAAGCTCAGGGAGATACGGCCTGAGGACAAGAAAAGGCTTGAGGAGTTCTTCTACAGGCTCTCAGCGCGCGCGCGCTACTACAGGTTCCAGTACGCCAAGGACAGGATAACCGAGGCGGAGTTGAAATATTTCACCGAGGTAACGCCGCCCGGACGCAACGCCATAGTGGCGCTGACCGGCGATGGGACGGACGAGCGGATAATGGCCGTGGGCAGGTGGGACGTATTGGAGGACGGAGAGACCGCCGAGATCGCCGTGACCGTCGAGGACAACATACAACTGCGCGGCATCGGGACGATCCTCCTTGAAGAGCTTGCCGCCGCCGCGGCCAGATACAGGGTTACCCGCTTCGCGGCGCGCGTCCTCGCCGAGAACACCCGGATGCTGGAGGTCTTCGAGGAGAGCGGCTTTTTAGTATCGAAGAAGCTGGAGGATGGCGTCTGGGCCATAACCATAGATTTGAAGGCGCAGGCCGAGTATGACGAGCGTCAGGCGCACCGCGAGCACGTCGCCAGGAGCGCGGGCGTGAGGAAGATAATGTCTCCTCAGCGCGTGGCGGTCATAGGCGCGTCGCGCTCTCCTGAATCAGTGGGAGGCGCGGTCTTCCGCAACCTCCTGAAGGATGGGTTTAACGGCGTGGTATTCCCGGTAAACCCGAAGGCCGCCTCCATCGCCGGAGTGCTCGCGTATCCGACCGTCCTCGACGTGCCGGGCGACATAGACGTGGGCGTGATAGTGGTTCCGGCGGAGCACGTGCTCGGCGCGGTGGAACAGTGCGCGAAAAAGGGGGCGAACGGCGTCGTGATAATCTCCGCAGGATTTTCGGAGGCGGGAAAAGACGGCGCGGAGCGCGAACGGGCGCTAATAGACAAGTGTCTTGCCTATGGCCTTCGCGTCATCGGGCCAAATTGCCTCGGCGCGATGAACAACTCCGGGGGCGTGAAGTTCAACGCAACCTTCTCGCCCGTCACGCCGCCCGAAGGCGGCCTCTCCATCGGGAGCCAGTCCGGGGCGCTGGGGCTTGCGCTCCTCGACCATGCACGGTCCATCAACCTCGGCATCAAGGACTTCGTCTCCATAGGCAACCGCATAGACATATCCAACAACGACCTCCTCGAGTTCTGGGAGGACGACCCCATGACAAGGGTCATCGTCCTCTACCTCGAATCCTTCGGCAACCCGCGCAAGTTCGGGCGCATCGCAAGACGCA
>JACRCM010000170.1 GCA_016219025.1 Deltaproteobacteria bacterium
CTTCCAGGGTGGGCTGCGCCCACCGTTTACATATTTGCAAGTCCCCGGTGGGCGCAGCCCACCCTACGAAAACCCCTTCCCCCAAAAGCGTGGGGAGGAGAAAAAAGGCACCGGCGTCAAAACCCGACCCCCACAAAGGACAGGACAAGGAGGCCGTTGAGGACGACGCTCACGACAGCGCAGAGGTAGAGGAGGAGGCCCTCGACGCGGCCGTTGGCATACCGGCCCATGACCTTTCTGCTCCGGGTGAGGAGTATGAGCGGCAAAACCGACAGCGGCAGTTGAAGGGAGAGGAGCACCTGACTCCATATAAGGGCCTTATAGGTGTCCGTTACGAATGCGGCCATGACTATCGCCGGGACCGCGGCAACAAGGACGCCCGTCCTGAACCACCCTCCCCTGTGGTCTATCTCTTTGCCGAGGAAACCCGTAAATACCGTGCCTCCGGCAAGACACGCGGTTATTGACGACGATATCCCGGCGCACAGGAGCGCGACCGCGAAGAGACCGGTGGCCAGAGGGCCTGCAAGGGGCCTGAGCGTCGCGCTCGCCTGAACGATGTCCGTCACCACTACGCCGTTGCCGTAAAATACCGCCGCCGCGACCACGACCATGGCGGCGTTTATCACCCACCCCGCACCCATTGCGAGGAGCGTGTCGAGAAACTCGTAACGCAGGAGCGTCTTTTTACGCTCGTGCGTGGCCGCCGACCAGTTCCGCCTCTGGATGACCTCGGAGTGGAGGTAGAGGTTGTGCGGCATGACGACCGCCCCGAGCATCCCCATCGCTATGAAGACCATCCGGCCGTCGAGGGACGGGGTAAAGGCCGCGGCGGCGGCCATCCCCCAGTCGGGCTTTACGAGGAACATCTCTATGAGGTAGCAAAAACCGATTATCGACACAAATGCTATGACGACGTGCTCGATGGAATCGTATCTCTGGACTCCCACGAGCATCAGCACGGCGGTACCCGCGATAACCACCGAAGCTGAGAGCGGCATGCCGGTGATGATGCTTATCCCGATGCCCGCCCCGAGGAACTCGGCCAGGGCCGTGGCCGTGCACGCGGCCATTATCGAGCCGCCGAAGATAAGATTGGCCCAGCCCGGAAACCAACGCCTGCACGACTCGGCAAGGCACTCGCCCGTGACTATGCCGAGGTGGGCGGATATGTGCTGGAGCACCACGAGCATGGCCGTGCCGAGCGTAACCACCCACAGGAGCGAGTAGTTGAACTCCGAGCCCGCCGCGATGTTCGCGGCCCAGTTGCCGGGGTCGATAAAGCCCACGGTCACGAGAAAGCCCGGGCCGAGGTAGCGCAGGAGTTCGATATTGAAGCCGAAGCGGCCGTCGGAAAAGATGGAAAATGGCTTTGGGTTGTCGTCCGGCATAGGGCCTCCCATGAGATTATGCCACAAAAACACACGGCGTCAGCCGGGCCCGGACGATTTGACAAAACAGCGCCGTCATGGTAACAATAGGTGGACGGCAAAATCGTCGCGCATAAACAATACCGCGTAATCAGTCCCATGTCTTTCCGTTAAAAACCGGAGACCGTCGAGGAGACGAACCCCTCATGCCCATCCTGCGCCGCTTCTTGGTTGCCGCAGTCCTATGCCTCTTGGCGTTATCCTCCGGCGTCTTCGCGCGCGCCGCGCAGCCCGCGAACCTTCAGCCCGGAGAGTTCGCGCCAGACCGTATAATCGTCAAATACAAGGCACGCGCATCCAGCCTGTCCGTGGGCGCGGCACAGCCGCAGGCCAAAGCGCCGAGCATCGCGGCCCTGCATGCGAGGCACGGCGTCGTGGCCGACAGACAACTCTTCCCGGCGCAGGCCGAGGCCGCGATAATGTCTCTCGATACCGTGGGCCTCTCCCGCGTCCACCTCCTCACCGTGCCCGTCGGGGCGGACATAGCAAAGGTCTTCGCCGACTATGCCGCGGACCCGAACGTCGAGTATGCGGAACCCGACTGGAAAAGAAAGGCGTTTTTCACGCCGAACGACACCTACTTCGCAACCGGCCAGTGGAACCTCAAAAACACCGGACAGACCGGCGGCATCGCCGGGGCCGACATATCCGCCACGGCCGCATGGGACATTACAAAGGGGAGTTTCAGCGTGACCATAGCCGTGGTCGACACCGGCGTGCAGGCGAACCACCCTGACCTCATAGGCAAGGTCGTGGCCGGGTACGACTTCGTAAACCTCGACGCGGACCCGTCCGACGACAACGGCCACGGCACGCACACGGCGGGCATCGCCGGGGCCTACGTCAACAACGGCATCGGCATAGCGGGCGTATGCCCCAACTGTCTCATTATGCCGGTTAAGGTCCTTGACTACACGGGCGCGGGGTGGAGTTCCGACATCGCAAGCGGCATAAGATACGGCGTTGACCACGGGGCAAGGGTCATAAACCTCTCGCTCGGAGGGTCTTATTCGCAGCTTGAGCACGACGCCGTCATCTACGCGCATAACGCGGGCGGGGTGGTAACGGCGCCGACGGGCAACGACGGCATAGAGCTGATAGAATATCCGGCTGGCTACGGCGAGTCGATAGCCGTCGGCGCGTCCGACGACACCGACGCCCGCGCCTGGTACTCCACCTACGGCAAGGACATAGACGTAATCGCCCCGGGCAGCAATATCCTCAGCACGGTCAACGACTCATGGTACGCCTACATGGACGGCACCTCGATGGCCGCGCCCCACGTGGCGGGTCTCGCGGGCCTCATCCTCTCGAAGAACCCAGGCTACACCGCCGATCAGGTAAAATGGCACATAGAGGCAGGCGCGAACTCATCCGCGGGCTGGGACATCTACCACGGCTTCGGCAGGATAAACGCATACAACTCCCTCCAGACCATGCAGACCGGGCTTATCCCGTCCGAGGAGTCCGCGTATTCCCTTACGTATACAAAAGGGTTATACCCGTCCAGCGGTGACACGTCGACGGACTTCGTCTACAAGGCCGTCTACTTCGACGACAACAACGCGGCGCCGGCGAGCGTGCAGGTCTGCATAGACGGCGCGTGCCGCAATATGAGTCTCGATACCGCGTCTGCCGCGACCCTCCATGACGGCAACTACGCGAACGGCGAGCAATACGTCTATACGGCTAACCTCTCCACCGGAAACCACAATTATTACTTCTCGGCGTCGAACGGGACGGTTGCGAGGACGATGCCAACGGCCGGGACGATGTCCGGGCCGAACGCCGTGACCGTAGGCCCGCTCTCGGTCAAGACCGCGCCGCTCCCAAGCGCTGAATGGAACAGCGCCTATTCTTATACCCTTTCCGCAAAGGGCGGCGTCAAGCCGTATACGTGGTCGGTCTCCGCCGGAACCCCGCCCGCCGGGCTGTCTCTCGACGCCGCAACCGGCGTAATATCAGGCGCACCGACGGTCGTAGGGCAATCCAACTTCACGATTAAGGCGAGGGACGCGAACCTCATGGCCGCATACGCGAGTCTGTCTATCAGCATAATCGACACCATAGCGCCGGTCGTCACGGCAACGCCGGACGGAGGCACTTTCTACGCGGCGCAGACCGTAGCGCTCACGGCCAACGAGCCTGCCGTGATATATTATTCTACGAACGATACAACGCCGTCCGTCGCCTACGCCTCGCCGATCACCATCGGCGCGAGCGCGACGCTTAAATACTTCGCGGTCGACGCCTCCGGCAACAGCAGCGCGATAGTTGCCGCCGCGTATACGATCCTCACCCGCGACCTCACGGTATCGGCCCTCTGCGCGCCTTCCAAGGCCGCGCTGGGCGCGGCTATGGATATTGCAAACACCGTATCCAACGCCGGCACGGCGTCTACCATGGGCTCCTATGTTAAATTCTACCTCTCCACCGACGCCGTCCTTGACGCCGCCGACGTGTATATCGGACGGAGATACGTCGGGGCCATAAATTCCACGACGCCTTCAACCGCGGTTACGGCGCTGACGGTCCCGGCATCCACGCCCGTAGGCAACGTCTACCTCATCGCACAGGCCGACGCCACTAACACGAACGAGGAGACGGACGAGACCAACAACACGGCATACGCCGCCGTGACGATTACGGACATAGACCTTGTTCTATCCGGCGTGAGCGGCCCGGCGAGCGCCGCGCGCGGCGGCGTGTTGCAGGTTGCAAGCACGGTCACGAACCAGGGCAGCTCAGCCTCCGGCATCTCCTACGTCAAGTTCTATCTATTGTCAGACGCGGCGGCTGACCCGGCAACCGGGGTCTACATCGGCTTCAGGAGGGTTGAGGCCCTTGCGCCGAACGAATCGAGCAGCGCAACCGTCCGCCTCTGGGCGCCGCTCACCGTCCAGACCGGACAATACTACGTCGGCGCTATTGCCGACGCCACGCTCGCCAACGCGGAGGGCAACGAGGCCAACAACGCGGCGGTCTCGACAGCCGCTGCGACGGTCACGCGGAACTCCGATATGGTGGAATCCGGCTACGTCCCGGCTGGGGCGGCCTACCGGAGCTACCAGCGCCGCTGGTGGGGACGGTAGAAGGCGGTTATCGGTGGATGGTTATCGGTTATAAAAAAACAGGGACACATCCCCATTTGCATCTGAAGGGCGTGTCCCTATTCTTTATAAAGACGCCGATAAACCGGCAACTACGGACGACGGCCTACTTGGGGATCGAGACCGCGTCTTCGTCGAAGCCGCCCTGGCCACCCTTTGGGTGACATGCGCCGCAGTTGGAGAAGCTGCCTATGGCGGGGCGCTTGAAGACGGCCGCCTTTATCTTCCCGTGTTCTTTCTTTATGTACGGCACCTCGGTGATGCGTCCGGGCGTGTCTGCGCCGATGCCCTTGAGTATCTTGGGCGACCATTCAAGCCCGCTCTTCTCAGCCGCGTTGGCCGTAAGGAAGGCCGATAGCTCTTCCTTCGCCTTGTCGTCAAGGCCGAGGTTCTCTCCGAAGTGCTTATCGGACCCCTTGATTATGGCCTCCCATGAGCGGCCCGGCAGAAACCCCGGCATGTATAGAAAATGGCATGACGAGCACTCCTGCTTATATGCCGCGTTCTCAGGTACGGCGCCCCCCCCTGCCCCCCTCTTGCCGTCGTCATCGGCGAAGGCGGGGTGAACCGCGGCAAGGCCCGCAACCGCTATGACGGCGGCCAGAAACGGCAATATCAATCTTCCTATCTTCATTGCTCTTCTCCTTGTTTTACCGGGTTCAGTTACAGCGACAGCATGTAATGGATATAATTGCCCTTCTCCTTTGGCGTGCACTCGCGCTCCAGAACCCACTCGCAGTTCCGCTTGAACCACTTCTCCACCTTCTTGGGGTCTGTGAACCGCTCCTTGTTGACCGAGGCGGCCATCGGCTCTATGGGCTTGCCCACGGTCGTCTTGCCCATCCGCTTAGGGTCAGCGGTATGACAGACCGTGCAGGAGCGTTCCTCCTTCCTGACCGAATGCAGACGCTTGGAATTGAAAAACGCCTTGCCCTCTTCGGCGCTGAACCCCTTGAAACCCGGGTCGGCCTTCCTTGCCTCGGCCTGATACCCGTCGAGGAGGGACTGCATCTCCTGGTTGGGCCCAACGCCCGCGCGCGACGCTGCAGCCGCGGCAAATACGGCCGCGGCTAAGACCGCCACTGCATAAACGCTTCGCTTCATCCTTATGAAGGCCTCCTTATTTTTGACAAACGCCTTTCCGTCATCCCATAGCGCCGTCATTCCGGTATCTGTATGTCCTTGTCCTCGAACGAACCCGACTCGGCCCACGGGTGGCAGGCCGGGCAATTGCTCCTGCTTACGACGGATTTTCTTTTAAAAATATCCTCGGAGATGCCGTCGTGTTTATGCCTCCAGTAGGGCACTTCAGTGACGCGCATGGGAGGCGGCGCGTTTGCGTCTATCGAATAGAGGAGCTTCTTGGACGCCTCGGTAGTCGAGCGTTCGGCTGAGGCCCCGGTTAGAAAGTCCTCTATTCCGTCCTTTACGCCGGGCTCAAGCATGATGGTCTCTCCGAAATGATCGTCGAGTCCGGCCATGACCCTCCTCCATGAGCCTGCGCTCAGGAGCGTCGGATGAAAGGCGCTGTGGCACGACGCGGCGCATTCGTCCTTCCAGACCTTATCCGTTTTCAGTCTAACGGCAAACCCCTTAGCGTTGATTATGTTAGGCTCCTGTATGAAGGCAGGGTCGCTCTTGCCCTCGGGCGGCAGGTATATTAGCGCAAAGCCGCCTATAACGGCGGCGATGACGTATGCTATGAGCTTGGCCCTGGAATGCCCATCCTCAGGCCGCAAGTGCGAGAACCTGTCGCCCCACGACTCCGGGTCTTCCTTAAAGCCGGTTATCATGGATAGGATGATATTTTCCTTCAATATGAAATCATGGACAAGCGCGGCGCATATATGGATAACGACCACGGCCACTATGAAGTAGCTCAGTATCTCGTGTATGTCCCTCGCCCAGACCGCCGCGGCGAACGTGAACGCGCCGACCCAAACGCCCCTGTTCTCCTCGCCCCCATAAGTTATTATGCCGGTGGCCGTCAGTATGAACGTGACGCAGAGGATGAATATGATAACCCAGCCCACGGCCGGGTTATGCCCCATGAATCTGGGAAAATCGAGGCGCAAGACCCTCGACATGAACGACTTTACCTCGGCCCAGCCCCTTACGAAATCCGAAAACCTCGCGTGCCGACCCCCTGCGAAGCCCCACAACACCCGGAAAAAAACGAGTCCGAGGGCTATATATCCGGCGGCTATATGGTATTCAAGGAGGGATTCGTTATGCGACGTATAGAACGCGGCTATATACGCGCTCACCAGAAACCAGTGAAAGAAGCGCGTGGGCAAGTCCCAGACCTTGATCTTCATCTTCGTAGGGAACCTCTCAAAAACCTCTTTTAGCGACGGACTTCGCCGAGACCTTCCCGCCGTGACCGCGCCTTCAGATGACTTTCCCTGAAACTCGCAAAATACCCCTTGGGATAATTATAACTCCCTAAGATTAAAGCTTGATGAGAACCTGGCCCAGCGCCCGTTGCCCCAACGCAAAGACTAATAAGATTACACGATTTTCCGGGAAAAATCACTTAAAATACGGCCCTGCGGATTGCAACGGCGGGGATGCGGCTGAGCGGCTCTACACGGCCTTTTTGACCCGTTCTCCGTGGTCATACTTGTAGAAACCCTCCCCGGCCTTCCTCCCAAGCCTGCCCGCCTTGACAAGAGAGAGCAGTGACGGCGGCGGCGCGTATTTATCGTCATCGAGTTGTCCGTGGAGATATTCCATTATGTTCTTGCACACGTCGAGACCGATAAAATCCGCCAGCTCAAGAGGCCCCATAGGGTGGTTCATCCCGTACTTCATGACGGAGTCGATATCCTCCTTCGCGGCGACCCCGGCCTCATGGAGCCTTATCGCCTCTCCAATGAGCGCGAAGAGGAGCCTGTTCGACACGAAACCCGGCGAGTCGTTCACGACCGCGGGTTCCTTTCCGATATCCCTCGCAAGGTCAACTACCGCCCTTACCGTCCTGCCGGCGGTCTTCGAGCCTTTTATTATTTCGATGAGCTTCATGACTTTAGGGGGGTTCATGAAGTGCATCCCGATGAAGCGCGTGGGATCGGGGACAAAAGCGGAGAGTTCGCCGATGGAGATGGAAGACGTATTGGACGCGATTATCGCCGAGGGGCGGCAGATGCTGCCGAGCGCCTTGAATATGCCCTTCTTGGCCGTCACGTCCTCGTAGACCGCCTCTACCACGATGTCGCAGTCGGCGGCGGCCTCCATGCGCGTCCCGGTCTCTATGAGGTCAGCCACCTTGGGCCATAAGGCCGGGTCGGTGTGCTCCCTTATGCCTTCGACGGCGGCCTTGAGCATGTTATCGTCCCTGTCGACGAGCGCGACGTAGTAGCCGTGCATGGCGAAGACCTGAGCGATGCCCCTTCCCATCGTCCCCGCGCCTATGACGCCGATCTTGTTGATCCCCCTGATAGTCATGATGTCCTCCTCACGGCCATGCTCATGGCCCCGCCGCCGCCGAGGCACAGCGTCGCCATGCCGAGCCTCTTTCCCCTTTGTCTGAGGGCATGGACGAGCGTCACGAGTATGCGCGCCCCGCTCGCGCCTATCGGGTGCCCAAGCGCGATGGCCCCGCCGCTGACGTTGAGCCGCTCCGCGCCGATGGAAAGCCCCCTGGCCACGGCAATGGCCTGGGCCGCGAACGCCTCGTTCTCCTCTATCAGGTCGAATTCATCGAGCCTCATGCCCGTCTTTTTGAGTAGCGCCTTGACCGACCTTACCGGCGCGACGGGATACCACTTAGGGTCTACGTGGGCCGTTGCATGGCCGATTATCTCGGCAAGGGGTCTTATCTTCAGCCTTGCGGCCAGCTTGGCCGTCATGAGCAGCAACGCGGCGGCGCCGTCGTTGAGACCGGGCGAGTTGCCTGCGGTTATCGTCCCCGCGTCCTTGAAGACCGGGGCGAGCCTTCCGAGCCTTCTCATGTCCGTTGAGCGCCTTATGGTCTCGTCTTCAGAGACGAATGCGCCGCCCGCGCTTACCGGCACTATCTCGTCTCTGAAAAGGCCCTTCCTCGCGGCGAGCGCGGCCTTCCGGTGGGATGAGAGCGCAAATGCGTCCTGCTCCTTTCTCGTAATCCCATAGCGCGAAACGGTAAGCTCGCAGAGTTCTCCCATGTGTTTGCCGGAGCAGCAATCCCGGAGCCCGTCGTATACCATCGCGTCGATGACGCCGGAGTCACCCATCCGCCTGCCCTTTCTCATCTCCCTGATGATGAACGGCGCGTTGCTCATGGACTCCATGCCGCCCGCGACCACGGCCCCGGCGTTGCCGAGCCGGATGGCATCGGCCCCGATGGCCACCGCCTTAAGGCCCGAGGCGCAGACCTTGTTGACCGTAAGGGCGGCGGTGGAGACCGGAAGCCCTGCGCGGATCGCCGCCTGCCTTGCCGGATTCTGGCCGATCCCGGCGGAGACGACGTTCCCCATGATCACCTCGGAGACGAGTCCCGGCCTTATGTCCGCGTCCTTGACGACGGCCCTTATCACCGCCGCGCCAAGCTCAGGGGCGGTGAGGCCGCAGAGTCCGCCGAGAAGCCTCCCGGACGGCGTGCGCCGGGCCGCAACGATTACGCAAGCATCCATGATGAGTAGTCTCCTTGCCCATCTCTTATTCAAAAAGACAAGAGGGGAGTCCTCTTCTCCTCCCCTTGGTTAGGGTGAGGCGGCCTTTTGCCTCGCCTTAACCAAGGGGAGGCGGGAGGGGTTACGTTTTGCCGATTTGCCGCCAAACGGCCAACTCCCCCCAGCCACCTCTTATCCCAGCACCACTTTCCGGCACGTAAGTCCGTTCCTGCACGAATCCCGGTGGCGGAAAGTGGTGCTGGGCAAGAGGGGGGACTCCCCCCTGCTTCTTCTTCAAAAACTCCTTCATCAAGGCCATCTGGCCGGGGCCCGGAAACAATCGCAGATTGTTTCATCCCGATCGGCAAAATAGAAGACTGATGAATCCTCTATTTTTTTCTGAGGAACTCCTTCATCAAGGCCCTCTGGTCGGGAAAAGAGAACATGCGCGTGAAGGTTTCTATCTCCTGCTCGAAGGAACCGCGGTCGATGAGCACCTTTGCGGCCTCGGCGCAGTGGCCGGGCTTGGAGGCTATCATCCGCGCGGTCTCCATGACCTCGTCATGGAGCCTATCCTTGGGCACGACCCTGTTTACAAGTCCCATATCCAGCGCCTCGTTCGCGTAGACCCTGCGTCCCGTCAATATCATATCCTTCGCCCGCATCGCGCCTATGCGCCGGGCGAGCCTCTGCGTGGCTCCGGCCCCTGGGATGATGCCGAGCCCGAGTTCAGGCTGGGCGAATACGGCCACGTCGGACGCTATGGCGATGTCCGATGCGAGGACAAGCTCGCATCCGCCCCCAAGCGCAAACCCGTTGACCGCCGCGATGACCGGCCTTGCAAACCCCTCGACCGCGTTCATCACCTTATGGAACAGCCTCGCGTAGGCCGCCGCCTCGACGTGGCCGAACGCGGACATCTCCTTTATGTCGGCCCCGGCCACAAAGGTGTTTCCCTGTCCCGTTATCACGAGCACACGCATGTCCTTTGCGGCCGCCGCGCCGTCGAGCGCGCGTAGGATGTCGTTGAGCACGGGCGTGGACAGGACGTTCACGCGCGGCTGGTCGAATACAATGGACGTTATCTCGCCCTTTTCGACGCTGAAGCCGTTAAATCCCATAGCTACAGCCATTATCCCACCTCCTTCCATGAAAACAAAAAACAATATGATATAATTTAAATACTTAAATGCCAATTTGTCAAATAAGGACGCGGGCGGTCATGCAATGCGAAAGACAAAGATAGTAGCTACGGCGGGCCCTTCATCAAGCTCGCCTCAGAAGATAGAGGCCCTCGTCAACGCGGGCGTGGACGTATTCCGGCTGAACCTCTCGCACGGAGACCGCGAAGGGCACGCAAGGGTGCTTAGCTCCGTGCGCGCGGTCTCAGGCAGACTGGGCAGACCCGTGGCCGCGCTCCTCGACCTGCAAGGGCCGAAGATAAGGGTCGGCGCCCTCTCATCCGGCCCGGTAACGCTCAAGACCGGAGAACGGCTGACAATAACCACGGGAGAGGCCCCCGGCACGTCCGCGCTCGTCTCAACCACCTATAAAGACCTGTGCAAGGACGTAAGACCCGGGGCGCGGATATTGATCGACGACGGACTCATGGAGGCCGTCGTCCTTGAGGTAAACGGCGCGGACGTCGTATGCAGGGTCGTAACCGGCGGGATATTGAAGGGGCACAAGGGCCTGAACCTGCCTGGCGCGAAGGTCAGCGCGCCTTCGCTAACGCCAAAGGACATCGAAGACATCGCCTTCGGCACGTCGGCCGGCGTCGACTACATCGCGCTCTCGTTCGTGAGGAAGGCGGCGGACGTAGTTGAGCTGAAAAAGGCCGTCAAAGCCGCCAACGCCGACATACCGATCATCGCCAAGATAGAAACCGCCGAGGCCGTCTCGAACCTCGCCTCCATTATGAACGAGGCCGACGGCGTGATGATAGCGAGGGGCGACCTCGGGGTGGAGATGACGCCGGAGGCCGTGCCGGTGCTGCAGAAGAGGATAATCGCCCTGGCGAACGCGGCGGGCAAGACCGTCATAACCGCGACCCAGATGCTCGAATCCATGATAACGAACCCGCGTCCCACGCGGGCCGAGGCATCCGACGTGGCCAACGCGGTCTACGACGGCACGGACGCGCTCATGCTCTCAGGCGAGACCGCCGTCGGCAAATATCCGGCGGAGGCCGTGGAGATGATGGCAAAGATCGCCGTGGAGGCCGAGGAGGCGATAGAGGCGCACAACCACCGGGTGGAGCGTCCCAAGGAGGCCCCGGGCTCGTTCGCGCAGGCCGTTACTTACGCGGCCTACGCGGCCTGCACCGAGGTCTCGCCAAAGGCGCTCGTGGTCTTCTCTCAGACCGGCGCGACCGCCCGGATGCTCGCGCAACTCCGCCCGCGCACGCGCATCATAGCCTTTACCATGATAGCCTCGACCATGCGGCGCCTCGCACTCGTGTGGGGGGTGGAGCCGTTCCTGATAGAGTTCGGCAGGACGACCGACGAGATGATATGCCGCGGCGAAGGCGCCCTCCTCGAGCACGGCATCGCCGCGTGGGGAGACACCATCATCGTCATCTCCGGCACAAAGGTAGGGATGCGCGGGGCGACCAACATGATGAAGATAGACTGGATAGGCAGCGAGGAGTGCAGGGTGTATTTCAAGTAGGTGGAGGACATGAGGGTCTCCCGCCTCCCGCTCACGGCCGCATATCTACGCTTGACAACGCGGCACAAGGACGTATACAATCCATATACGGTGCCATAGATTCAAATCCGCGCTCCACATGTCTACTGATGGGCGCTCCATGGACAACGTCACCGGCGCGATCACAAAACAAGAGGAGGTAGAGGGACATGAGACTGAAGACTTCGGCATACATGGTTTTGGCGGTTTTTTTCGTTGCGGTTTTATTGATAGGCTCCGCGCCTGCGAAGGACGCGGATATCATCGATGCGGCCAAAAACGGCGATTTGCTTGGCGTGCAGTCGCTCCTCGCCAAGGGCGCGAACGTGAACGCGAAGAATAAGGACGGCGAGACCGCCCTTATGTGGGCCTCGTTCAAAGGACATATCAAAATCGTAAAGGAACTCATCGCCAAGGGCGCGGACGTGAACGCGAGGCGCAATAACGGCGCCACCGTCCTACTCATGGCCTCCAAGAACGGGCATATCGAAGTCGTCAAGGAGCTCATCGCCAAGGGCGCGGACGTAAACGCCAAACGCGAAGACGGTGCCACCGCCCTCTCCATGGCCTCGAAGAACGGGCATAAAGAAGTAGTCAAACTTCTTGAGAACGCGGGCGCCAAGTAACGCGCGGGATGGATTGAGCGCGGCGGCCCCCATTGTTCATCCACGAGAAACCGGTCTGTAACCTGCCCCGCTGAATTCGCAGGACGGCACGCGCGGCGCTCTATCGGAAGGGGACTCCTGCAATTCGGGCTTCCTACGCCTGCATACGGGACGCCGGGGCGTTCGGCGCCCTATTTTCATGGAGACCTTTGCATAAGTCTTATTATTACCACGGCAATCAAACAGTTTAATCATGCCGCATAGCTGATTTTCGGGTGCTTGAAGTATTTGGCGACCCTGCCGGGCAGTTTCTGCAACATGCGCATGTACGAGACCATCTTGCGTTTCAGTTCCTTCTCGTTTC
>JACRCM010000021.1 GCA_016219025.1 Deltaproteobacteria bacterium
CCTTTCCACCATCCCTTCGAGGCAGTTCGAGGAGGTGCTCTGGTCCTACAGGGACAGGATCATCGACCTTAAAAGGGACGCGAGGCTGCGCTACATACTCATATTCAAAAACCACGGCGAGGCTGCGGGCGCGACCCTCGAGCACAGCCATTCGCAGCTCATCGCATTGCCTATCATACCCAAGAGGGTCGCCGAGGAACTCGACGGTTCGCTCGAATATTACAACTTCAAGGAGCGCTGCATCTTCTGCGACATCATCCGCCAGGAGATAATGCAGGGCGTAAGGGTCGTATCCGAGAACCGGGACTTCATCGCGGTGACGCCTTACGCGCCCAAGGCGCCCTTTGAGATATGGCTCCTGCCCAAGGCGCACGAATCGGCCTTCGAGAACTGCCAGAAGCACCACTACGAAAACCTCTCGCTCATATTCTCGGACGTGCTCAAGAGGATGGACAAGGTCCTGAACTACCCGCCCTACAACTTCATCCTGCATACCTCGCCCGTGAAAAACGGCGCGACGCAGTTCTACCACTGGCACTTCGAGATAATGCCCAAGCTCACGAAGGTGGCGGGTTTCGAGTGGGGCTCCGGGTTCTACATAAATCCGACCCCGCCGGAAGAGGCCGCGCAGTTCCTGCGCGATGTGAAGCTGTAAGGCTGTTTAAGTCCGCCGCGGGTCGAGATGGCCGGATATGATATAATAGAAGAACTCGGCGAATTGGCCGTGGATAACGCCCCGCTTGAGGCGAAACTCAACCGGGCCGCGGCGCTCTTCCTTGACGCCTATCCATTCGACCAATGCTCCATATACCTCTGGAACCGGCCGAGGAGGCTCTTCGAGCTGAAGGGCTGCGCGGGTACCGAGGCCTCCCGCGTGGAGGAATACGGCGAAAACAACGGCGTGCCCGGGGCGGCGCGCTGGGCGCATGAACTCCTCATCCTTTCCAAGAAAGACCCCGGGGCCGCGTCGTTCGACCTGGACGGGGCGCGCGTGGAAGACGCCGGGTCCGTCGGCTTCAGGAACGCCGTTGCAGCGCCCTTGAGGGACACAAAGACGCTCTACGGCGTGCTCTACCTCAAGGCCGCGGGGAGGGCGCGCCTCGGCGCTGAAAAGACCGCGTCCTTGCGCGCCGAGGCGAGGCAGGCCGTCTTGATAATAAAGTGCGCCGATCTTATCGCAAGGCACAGGAAGATACACGGCGAGTTCGCGGAGTTGCAGGCCAAGCTGCTCAACTCCGAAAAGATCATGGCGCTCGCGGACATGGCGGCAAACCTCGCCCATGAATTGAAAAACCCGCTCCTGTCCATCGGCGGTCTGGCCGCGAGGGTTAAAAAGCACATCAGCGCCGATTCGCCGGGCCGTCCTTATCTCGAACAGATAACGCACGAGACCGGCAGGCTCGAGAAGATCATCAACGGCGCGCTGAGGAGCCTCAAGGAAAGCGCCGCCGAACTCCAGCCCGACGACCTGAACGAAATAGTCGCGGAGTCCCTGGACATCTTCATGGAGGAGGCGGGTGAGCACGGCATAGGCGTGGTCAGGAATTTTCAAAAGGGCGCCGTGCCGGTAATGGCCGACAGGGAGCAGCTCAAGATTGCGTTTGACAACCTCATAGCTAATGCATTACAGTCTATGGAAAACGGCGGCACGCTCACGGTATCCACGTCGCGGGACAAAGACGCGGCCATCGTCAAGGTGGCCGACAGCGGCGGCGGCATAGACCCAAGGCACGTCGGCCACATATTCAATCCGTTTTTCACCACCAAGAAGCAGGGCACCGGCCTTGGGCTGCCTATCACGAATTCCATCGTTATGAGACACAGGGGAGTCATAGAGGTCAACAACAACGTGGGCGTAGGCGTGACCTTCACCGTAAAATTGCATTCCGGGGACATGGGCAAGGCCGCGTAGACGGGGGCCGAAACCCGGCGCTAAGGCGTATCATGGGGTCTCTTATGAAGAAGCGGATTCTTGTGGTGGACGACGAAGAAGGGCTGCGGCTCCTCTACAAGGAGGAGCTCGAGGACGCGGGCTGGGACGTTACGCTCGCGGCCTCAGGCGAGGAATCGCTCAAGCGGATCGAAGAGGCACCGGTCGACCTCGTGCTCCTCGACATAAAGATGCCGGGCATGGACGGCGTCGAGGTCCTGCGCCGGGTAAAGGAACGCTGGAAGGACCTCCCGGTCGTCCTGTGCACCGCGTACCCTCACTATAAGCACGACTTCGGCACGTGGGCCTCGGACGCCTATGTCATAAAATCCTCCGACCTGACGGAACTCAAGCAGACCGTGCGGGACATACTCGGCAAGAGGAGATAACGTCCGCCGCCGATATCGCCTCCATGTCTTCAAAAGCGCCGGGGCTGATACCCCCGTGCGGACGGCACTGGTTGTGCGGGACGCTATATTTTTCAAGAGGATGCGGCAGTTCGAAAGTGATATAAAAACCCCGTGCGGACGGCACTGGTTGTGCGGGGTTCTATATTTTTCAAGAGGATGCGGCAGTTCGAAAGTGATATAAAAACCC
>JACRCM010000023.1 GCA_016219025.1 Deltaproteobacteria bacterium
ATTATTGACTTCTGTATAAGTAATGCAAGTCCATCAAACCGTCATTCCCGCGTGCTTTTGTCCCCGGCTAAAACATTCGGGGAGGAATCCAGTGTATTTATCTTATCGCCCGCGCTAAGGACGCTAGATGCCCGGCAGAAACATTCGGGCATGACGAATACTCGTTTTCGTTTAAGCATAAGCGCCGCCATTGCATTACTTTAACAGATATCAATAATTCATAGTCCGTCATTGCTATCGCAAAACTACGGTTTGTCATTCCCGCGCGCTTCTGGCGGGAATCCAGCATTTTGCCTTTGCAAACCGATGGATACTGGATGCCCGACGGAGATTTACAAAGTGAGAGCCCTGAAAAACCCTGTTTTTGTCATTGCGAGAAGCGCGATTTACAAAGTAGCTCTATTTGCGACACGGCAAATAGAGCTACTTTGTAAATCCCGTAACTCATTGAATTATCAATAGACGAGATAGAGCTACGATTTACAAAGTAGCTCTATTTGTAAATCGCTTCGCTGCGCAATGACGGAAAATACCCCTTTTTCAGGGGTCTCAAAGTAGCTCTATATTCGGGCATGACAAATACTTATAATAGTGGCCATCAATGACAAAAAGGAATAAATCAGAGGTTCCTGTAGAAATCCTTTCACGTATAACGCATCACGCGCGCGCATCACGGTTTTTATGGACATAGAATCGACCATCAACAGCCTACCGCGTTCCCCCGGCGTATACATCATGAAGGGGGCGCGAGGCGCGATACTCTATATCGGCAAGGCTAAGAGCCTGCGCTCCCGCGTCCAGTCCTACTTCCGGCCCTCGCCATCAGGAGATCAGCGCTACGCGGTGAGGTTCCTCGCCTCGAAGGCGGAGGGGATAGAGTTCATAGTCACCGCCAACGAAAAAGAGGCGTTCCTGCTCGAGGACACGCTGATAAAGAAGGAAAAGCCCAGATACAACATACAGCTCAAGGACTCCAAGACCTACGTCAGCATCAAGCTATCGCTCCCGGAGAAGTTTCCGCGCATCTCGGCCACGCGCCAGATAAAGAAGGACGGCTCCAGGTACTTCGGCCCATACGTCTCAGGCCGCGCCGTGAGGGAGGCCATCAAGTTCATAAGGCGGATATTCCCGCTGTGCACCTGTTCGCCCGCCGTCTTCAGGAATCGCGCGAGGCCGTGCCTCGATTATCAACTGGGACTGTGCCCGGCCCCCGCCGTTGGAAAGATAAGCGAGGAGGCGTACCGCGGCCTCGTAGACGGCGCGATAATGTTTCTTGAGGGCAGGAACCGCGAACTCTTGCGCGTCTTGAAGGGCTGGATGCGCGAGGCCGCCGGGCATGAGCGGTTCGAGGAGGCGGCGCGCCTGCGCGACCGCGTCTCGGCCATCGAGGAGATGCTTGAGGAGCAGAAGGTCGTGGCGCACGGCGGGGCCGACCGCGACGTATTCGGCCTCGCAAGGGGCGGCGGCGTCATGATGGTGCAAACGCTCCACATCCGGGGCGGAAGGCTCTGCGGCGGAGCCGACTTCGCGTTCGAGGACGCGGGCCTGCCCGGCGCCGAGGTGCTATCCGGCTTTCTGGCGCAGTTCTACAGGGGCGAGCGCTTCATCCCGCGCGAGGTGATAGTTCCGTTTCGGCTTGAGGACGCCGCCGTGATAACAGGCTGGCTCGGCGCGAAAAAGTCCGGCAGGGTCGTCATATCGGCCCCGCAGAGGGGCGAGAGGCTCGCGCTTTGCCGCATGGCCGCGACGAACGCCGCCGAGGCGCTCAGGGTCAGGTCGGAATCGCGGGGGGCCAGCGCGGGCGTGCTCGCCGCCCTCAAAGAGAGGCTCCGCCTCAAGGCCGCGCCGGCCGTTATCGAGGCGTTCGACATATCAAACATCGGCGGCTCCCTCGCGGTAGGGGCAATGGCGGTCTTCAGGGACGGTCAGCCCGACAAGGCGTCATACAGGCTCTACAGGATAAAGGGCGTGGAAGGCCCGGACGACTACGCCATGATGCGGGAGGTCTTATCACGCAGGTACAGGGATGCCAATCCGCCGGATTTGATACTTATCGACGGAGGCAAGGGGCAGCTCAATATCGCCCTGCGCGTCCTCGCGGAGCTTGGCATAAAAGACGCGGAGGTGGCGGCGCTCGCCAAGGACAAGCCCGCGGGCCAGAGCCGCTTCGCGCAAGCGCGCCGCCCGTCAAAGGGGGAACGGATATTCAGGCCGAACGTCAAGGACCCGGTACTCCTGCGGGAGGGGACGCCTGAAGACCTGCTCCTTCGCCGCATAAGGGACGAGGTGCACAGGTTCGCCATAGGGTATCACCGCAGGCTCCGCTCAAAGGACGCGGCCTCGTCCGTGCTCGACGCGGTGCTGGGCATAGGCGCGAAGAGGAGGCGGGCGCTCTACGAGCGCTTCGTTGACCTTGGCGGCATCTTGTCCGCGTCCGAGGCCGAGCTTGCCTCTGTCCCCGGCATCACGCCGGAGATGGCCGCCGCGATCAAAAAGACGGCCGCAGGGGGCACAGGGCCGTGAGCAGGGTTTACAGGACGCGGAATTCCGGCGATAATGAAATGAATAGAGGCCGTGACCGTGGCCGTGGGCGTGGTCCGAGAGAAGAGACGGGTCTGCCTTATAAATCCTTCGCGGTCAAGGGGCGCGGCCACGGCATTAACGAGGAGATGCGCGGGTGAACGGTCAAAAGACGGATATGCCGCCTGAGCGGGTAAAGGGCGTCGAGGACGGGTTGCGTAACTTCAACGCCGCCGCGCATTCGCCCGTATATTTCATGGGCGTGGTGGTGGGGTCTATCGTAGCCGCGGACCTCTTCGTCCTCAGCGGCCTGCACGCCTTCCCCGGCCTGACCGTCACCACAGAGATACTTCTTGGGACGTTCCTCGTGGCCGTCATCTCCACCCCGCTCCTCTATTACCTTGCCTTCCGGCCCCTGACGTTCGAGATACAGGCGCGCAGGCGCATGGAGGAGGAGCTTAAAAGGCTCGCCATGACCGACAGCCTCACCAGGATAAACAACAGGGAGAAGTTCTACGAGGTGATAGAGCGCGAGGTGGAGAGGTGGAAGAGGCACGGCACCCCGCTCTCGCTCCTCATGTTCGACGTAGACGAGTTCAAGCAGATAAACGACGCGCGCGGCCACAACGCCGGGGACGAGGTGCTAAAGACCCTCACCATGCTCGTCGGCGGACATCTGCGCGAGATAGATTACTTCATCAGGTGGGGAGGGGACGAGTTCCTCATAATCGCGCCGGACACCGGCATCGACAGCGCCGCCGCCCTTGCCGATAGGTTGCGCGGGTACATAGAGTCCCATCTTTTCGAGGCGGGGAGCAACATCACGGTCAGCTTCTCGGTGGCGCAGTTCAAGAGGAACGAGACCGTGGACGGCTTTATTCAGCGCGCGGACGCCGGCCTCTACAGGGCTAAATCCACGGGCAGGAACAGGGTCGAGAGGTGCGGCTGAGAAGGCGGACCGCCGTTATATCAACATGTCTTCCTCGGATTCTCCGGTCAGGCAGTTCTCGACGAACTTGCGGAGGTTGCGCTGGAGGTCTTTGTCGATATCCGAGAACTTCACGCCCATGCCCGGCTCCTTGAATTCGTCCCTGCTGTGTTTTGCCTGATAGATGACCTCTCCCGCAAGTTCGAGCGGCTTTTGCGCGGGGAGCTCCAGCCGCAGCCTTACCAGCGTCCCGACCGGCAGCGGCTCGGTGGTGCGGAGGAAGAGGCCCTGGTCGGAGAGCGCGGTGGCGAAATACGACCGGAGACCACCGTCATAGATGACGTCTGTCTTGAATATGACCCGTATCCGCAACGACTGGCGCGGATTGGGCTCTATGAGGTTGTGCACGGTGCGGTAGAGTTCCGTGGGGTTCAATGGCCTGCGTATGGCGGCCTGTGCGCCCTTTGAGAGGGCCTCTTCAAGCAGTTTATCGTCGGCAAGCTCGCCCACCGCGACGACCTGTATGATGTCGAGGAGCTTGTCCTGGCGGAGTTTCACCAGACAATCCGCGTTCTCATAGTAGGGCATCCGGATGTCGAGCAGTATCAGGTTAGGCAGTATCCCGCGGGCGACCCGGAAGAGGTCCGCGGGCGTAGTTGCGATAAAGACGTTATACTCAAGCCTGTTGAGCAGATGGGCGACGTGCTGGGTCCTTTGGTAGTGGGCGTCCGCTAAGAGAATATTCTTCGGGAAGGCAGGGATGGCGGCACCTCCGTTCGGCGTTCGGTGAGATTGCGGGCCATTCCGCGCGCAAGGGCGCGGGCGTTCCGCTCCGACATTTAAGCATATAACATGTGTCGCGGGTTGTCAAACGGCTTGCGGGGTATGCGGGCTATTTGGCCGGGGGGGCGCTCACATTTGTTGGCGCAACCGGCGTTGCCGCGTCTTTGGCCGGGATGCCGTCTCCACCGGCGCCCTTTGTTCCGGCGCTGACCGGCGTCATGGCGTAGCTGTTTTCCGCCGCCCCTTGGCTGTAATCCTCCGATTGGCCGCCGGAGACCTCCGTTTTAACGTCATTTTTTGCCTGCTTGCCGCCGCATGAATGCGCCTGGGCGCTCAGGGCGAAGACGATGGCCGTTGCCAAGGCGAGTCTGGTCAGCATTATTGTCCCCTCCATTTTTGCCGTTAGCGTTTGCATCCCCTTCTCAAAACAACTTTACATGACCCTTGAAGGCATGTCAAGCCGCGCATGGCGTCCGGCCGTTGGCTGGTGAGGAGGGCCTTTGCGCCGGACAATCATAATGCGGGCGTCGGCGCGGTTTTTTTGGTATATAATAATTACTTGGAGAGGCGGCGCGCGCCGTCCGGCCAGGCGCAAATGGAGTTCGGATGATAAACCGCATAAGGATGCAGGCCATTTGGAAGGACTTCTATCTCACGCCCGCGAGGGCGCTGATAATAAGCGCCCTCGCCATCTTCATCGCCGAGTTCGCGGTGATGCTCGTCTTCTTCTTCCTGCCGGTCATATTCTCGCCCGCTACCACGCCTCTGGGCCGTTCGATCCTCGACGCGACCTTTCTCATAGTGCTGCTGGTGCCGTTCCTCTACCTCTTCGTATACCGGCCGCTCCTCCTTCTTGTAAGGGAGCGCGCGGCGGCTGAAGAGGCCCTGCTGGATGAGATCGCCAGGGAGGAACGCTACCTCGACATCGCGGGCGTGATGATAGTGGCGCTCGACCCGGAAGGCCGCGTAACGCTCATAAACAGGAAAGGGTGCGAACTCCTGGGCCGCGACGAGGAGGACGTCCTGGGCAGGAACTGGTTCGACGCCTTCCTGCCTGAGAGGGCAAGGGGCGAGGCGAGGTCGGTCTTCGCCCACCTCATGGCCGGCGAAGCCGGCGCGGCCGATTACCACGAAACACCCATCTCATGCGCGCTCGGAGGCGAGAGGCTCATAAGGTGGCACAACAAGCTCCTCATGGACGGGGGCGTGAAGACGGGGACGTTGTCCTCCGGCGAGGACGTTACCGAACGGAAAGAGGTCTTGAACGCGCTAAGGGAGAGCGAGGCGCGCTACAGGCTGGTGCACAACGCCGCCTTCGACGCGATAATCATCTCGGATGCCGACGACATCGTCATCGAGTGCAATCCCAGCGCCGAGGCGCTCTTCGGGTATGCGTCCGGCGCGCTCGTGGGCGCGCCGCTCGTCAATCTGATGCCGGAGAAGCACAGGGCGCGCCATGCGGCGGCGCTCAGGCATTTTCTGGAGACGCGCGTCTCAACGGTGCAGGGCAAGGTGCTCGAACTCGAGGGACTCAGGGCGAACGGCGAGGTCTTCCCCGTCGAGCTGATACTGTCGAATTTCACCCTCGGCAACAGGATATATTTCACGGGCACCATACGCGACGTAACCGAGCGCAAGAGGGCGGAGCGAGAGAGGACGGCCATGCAGACGAGGCTCGCCCAGTCGCAGAAGATGGAGGCCATCGGCAGACTCGCCGGGGGGATAGCCCACGACTTCAACAACGTCCTTACCGCGATACGCGGCAACGCGGAGCTTGCGATGGAGGACGTAACCGGCGCCGCCCCGGCGCGGGAGAGGTTGAACGATATAATCCAGTCCATCCTCACCGCCTCCAAGCTGACAAGGCAGCTCCTGCTCTTCAGCCGCGGCCAGTCCCGCGAGGCCGCCTCTCTTAACGTCAACGATACGATAGAAAACCTTCTGCGCCTCATAAGGCGGCTCATCGGGGACGATATTGCAATAGTTACGGAGTTTGAGAAGGCAATCTGGATGATAAAGGCCGAAGAGGGGACGATCGAACAGGTCGTGATGAACCTCGCGGTGAACGCGCGCGACGCCATGCCCGCGGGCGGCGTATTGACGATAAAGACGGAGAACGCCATCATGGGCGAGGCAGGCGCCCCCCACATGCCCGACGCGCCGCTCGGCAGGGCGGTGTGTATAACCGTCACCGATACGGGCGTCGGCATGGAAAAGGAGCTTATAGAGCGCATCTTCGAGCCGTTTTTCTCGACAAAGGAGGCGTCAAGGGGCACGGGTCTCGGCCTCTCCGTGGTCTATGGGATAATCAAGAAACAGGGCGGCGGCATCATGGTGGAGAGCGCGCCGGGCGCGGGCACGACCTTCAGGATATGCCTCCCGGCGCGCCTTCCCGAAGAGGAGGGCGGCGTTAAGGAAGAGACGGCGCAGCCGGGTTTCGGTAGCGGGGAAGGCGTATTGCTCGTGGACGGCGACGACCGGGTGCGCCAGATGGGCAGGACCGCGCTCTCGGAGAGGGGGTATAAGGTCTTCGAGGCCGTCACCGCCGAGGAGGCCGCCTCGGTCTTCGAGAAGGAGTCCGCCAATATCCAGCTCCTCCTTTGCGACGCGCTGCTCGCAGGCGCGAGCGTGCTGCGGCTCGTTGACTATATGCTCTCGAAAAACCCCAAGCTCCAGATACTCCTCACCGGCACCTTCATGGAGATAAAGTCGAGGAGGCTCGCCATGAGCGAGACGGGCTTCAGGTATCTGCAAAAACCCTATTCGCTCAACGGCCTCTTCCGCGCGGTGGCCGTGTCGATGGAACATGGGGAACATGCGAAAGACGCGAAGGTAAAACCCGCTCAGGTGGAGGAATAAATATCCGCCTTTGAAAAAGAGAGGACTGGATAGCGCCGCGCTATTTTCGCGCGATGAAGGGCCGCCCCATCCGCCAGCCGTTCTCCGCCGCGCTCCAGACCTTCCCCCGTCCGGCTACGAGATGGTCATGCACGGCGAGGCCGGCCGCGGCTGCCGCCCTGTCGAGGGTTTTGATAAGCTGCAAGTCCTGGTCCGAGGGGGCCGGGTCGCCGCTTGGGTGGTTGTGGGCGAAGATCAACCCGGCGGCCTTGTGTCTCAGCGCCGCCTCGACCGAGGAGCGCGGGTAGACTATGGTCTGGTTTATGGTGCCCTCGTGCATGACCTCGACGGCAATGGCCTCTCCGCTTCCGTTCAGGAATACCGCGAGGAATTTCTCGATGCGCTCGCCGGATATGGCCGAGGAGAGGTATTCGCGCAGGAGCGCCGGACGCGCCGAGGGGTTTGCGCCTATGAGCCGTTCCTTGAGATATGAGCTTGCAAGCGCCTTGACGAGTTTTAAGAGTATCGCCGTTGCCTCGCAGAGGCCGGTCTCGGCCGCAAGTTCGTCGGCGGGCGCGTCCATGACCCCGGCAAGCCCCATGCGTCTTTCGATGAGCGAGGCGGCCAACTGCCCCGCCTCCGTCCTCTGGCCGGAATACCCGAGGATGAGTTCCACGGCATCGCGGCCTGAAAACCCCTTGAGACTGTCGCCGGCCTCCATGAACCGCCGGCGCAGCGCTGCCATCCGATCTGCCGCAATGGACGAATCTTCCGCGATCATGCCGAGTCTCCGTTGCCGATGGCCTTTTAAAACCGCGCAGTGCAGTAGGGGCACACGACCCAGCCGGGCTGCCTCATGCGGCCGCAGGCCGGGCATTCCTTGCTGATGAAGTGTCCGCAGTGCGGGCACGCGCCGGTCTCGACCGCCACGTCATTGTGGCAGACCGGGCAGACCCCGGTCTTGCCCTCGTCCGCCTTTCCGAGGTATATGACCCTTGTAAGCTCCTCGAGCGAGGTCACGCCCGCCAATACCTTCTTTACGCCGTCCTGCTGGAGCGTAACCATGCCCGAGTCCGTTGCCGCCGTGTCGAGTTCGCCTTGAGGCGCGTCGGCAGCGACCATGCCCTTGAGTTTATTCGTGACCGTGAGTATCTCGAATACGCCAGTCCTGCCCGAATAGCCGGTGCCGGCGCATTGCTTGCAGCCCGCGCCCCGGTAGAGCTTCTTGCCGTCGTCGAGTTTTATCCCGGCCCTGGCAAGCTCGTCCTGGGTCGGCGAATATTGCATCTTGCACTGGCCGCATATCACGCGCACGAGCCGCTGCGCCACTATGCCGTTGAGGGACGAGGCCACCATGTACTGCGGTATCCCCATGTTTTTGAGACGTATGATGGAGGCGATAGCGTCGTTCGTGTGCAGCGTCGAGAAGACGAGGTGCCCGGTAAGGGACGCCTGTAGCGCGATAGTCGCGGTCTCGGCGTCGCGCATCTCGCCGACCATGATAACGTCCGGGTCCTGGCGGAGCACGGAGCGGAGCGTATACGAGAACGTAAGCCCGGTCTTTTCGTTTATCGCAACCTGGTTTACGTCCTTGAGCTCGTACTCTATGGGGTCTTCTATGGTGATGATGTTTATCTCAGGGGACTTTATCCGCCGGAGCATGGCGTAGAGCATGGAGGTCTTGCCGCTCCCGGTCGGGCCGGTGACGAGCACCACGCCCTGCGGCCTGTCTATCATGTCGAGTATCGCCTTGCGGCTCTCCGGCAGGAGGCCGACCGTGTCCATGTCGAGCGTGGCGGAGGCCGGGTCGAGGAGCCTCATTACGACCTTCTCCCCGTATTGCGTCGGAAGGGTGGACACGCGGATGTCGAGGTTCTTTCCGCCGAGCCTGACCTTGATCCTGCCGTCCTGCGAGACCCTGCGCTCGGCGATGTCCATCTCCGCCATGATCTTGATGCGCGAGACGACCGGCCCCTGCACCCACTTGGGGAACTGCATCGCCTCCTTCATTATGCCGTCGACGCGGATGCGGAGTTTCACGCCTTTTTCATGCGGCTCGATGTGCACGTCGGACGCGCGGCTCTGCGCGCCGTGGATGATGATGGAGTCCACCATCTTTATTATGGGCGGGGCCGAGGACTTCTTGACCTGCTCGGAGATGTCCCTCAGGCCGGGCCCGGCCTCGCGCACGACCTCCACGAGCTCGTCGCGTTCCATGTCCCCCATCAGGTTCTCGATGGGTTCGTTGATGTGGTAGTGCCTGCCAATGGCGGCGGTCACGTCCGAGAGGGTCGCGGCGGCGGGTTCCACCTCGAGGCCGGTTGCAAACCGGATGTCGTCTATGGCCGCGAGGTTCAGCGGGTCGGCCATGGCGATGCGGATGACCTTCCTGTCTATGTAGAGCGGGATTACGAGGTGCCGCTGGGCGAGTTTCTCGCTTACGAGCTTTACGGCCTCCGGGTCCACCACCGAGGAGCTTACGTCCACGAACGGGATGTTGAGCTGGTAGGATAGGGTCTGCGCGATGTCCAGTTCCGTGGTGTAGCCCTTCTTCACGAGGATGGAGCCGAGCCTCGTCTTCTTGGCCTCCGCGCTGCCGGCCCGCAGCGCGTCTTCGAGCTGGTCCTGGCTTATGAGGCCGGATTCAACGAGGAGTTCGCCTATCTTCTTGGTTGCCATAATGTCCCTGCCTTGGCGTGATTGCATGGTTACGACGAGCCGGATGGAAACCGGAGCGGCTCATCCAAGCATATCACGGACGGCGTTTTTTCAAAGCGCATTGCGGGGTCATATCTTTTCGAGCGCGTAGCGCCGGACGCCGATGCCAGCGGCCTCCGCCGCGTCGAGCTGGACGCCCCAGTCTACCGCCGGATGGACGCCCCGGAACTTGTCGCCGCCCGGCTCGTGTCCGCTTGCAAGGGCGGTATTTTTGAAACCCGTCTCAGCGTTGACGATATCGGCGCACGCCTGGTCTATCGCCACGGGGTCGGTCGACGCGAGTATCCCCGCGTCCGGGACTATCGGCGCGTCGTTGTGGCCGTAGCAGTCGCACGCCGGAGACACGTCCCTGACGAAGCTCACGTAGACGGCCCTGCCTTCCTTGCCCTTCAAGGCGGCACAGGCATAGTCCACCATCTTTTCCTGCAAGCGGCCCGCGGTCTCGTCCCACCTGACGTCTATCGTGGACTCCGGGCAGGCCGCTATGCAGTGTCCGCAGCCTATGCAGAGGTTTGCGTTTATGACCGCCGCCGCGCCCACGTCGATGGCGTCCGCAGGGCAGTGCAGGCTGCATTCCCCGCAGGCCGTGCACCCTGCCGGGTCTACGACCGGCGCGCAATTGGAGTGCTGGGCGAGCTTGCCCGCCCGCGCGGCGCAGCCCATGCCTACGTTCTTGAGCGCGCCGCCGAAGCCCGACATCTCGTGGCACTTGAAGTGCGTGAGCACGACGAGGCCGTCGGCGTTGGCTATCTCCGAGGCGATGGACGCTTCTTTAAAATGCCTGCCGTTTATCTTTACCCGCGTGACGCCCTCCCCGCGAAGCCCGTCGGCGATGATGACCGGCGCGCCCGCGACCGCGTAGGCGAACCCGTTTTCTATGGCGGTCTTGAGGTGGCTGACCGAATTTCCGCGCGTGCCCACGTAGAGGGTGTTGGTGTCGGTGAGGAACGGGTTCGCCCCGGCTGCCTTGATCCTCTCCACCACGCGCCTGACGAAGACCGGCGGTATGAACGCCGCGTTGCCCGTCTCGCCGAAGTGGAGCTTTACGGCCACGAGATGGCCTTTCTTGAACCTGTCCGCAAGAGAGACCGCCTCGAGCAGACCGTCGAGCTTGTCGAAGAGGTTCCGCCGCGAATCCGCGCGGAGGCCGGCGAAGTAGACTTTGGCCTTGGAAGGGGGATGGGGCATAAGGCACCGCGTCCGTGCTATATCTCTATTATCACCGGCAGTATTACCGGCCTCCTCTCAAGCGTCCTGTTGAAGAACCTCTTGAGAGCCCGGCGTATCTCTTCCTTGACCTCAAGCTGCTCGGTCTTGACCTCGACGTTTATGGCCTCGAGCGTCTCGATGACTATCCGTCTGGCCTCGTCGATGAGCGCGGCGTTCTCCTCCTCGAAGACGAGTCCCCGCGTGATTATCTCAGGGCCCCAGACCGCCTCCCCGGTGGTGGAGTTGATGGCCATGACCGCGAGCACCATGCCGTCCTGCGAGAGGTGCGACCTGTCTTTCAGGACCATCGTGCCCACGTCGCCCACGCCCTTGCCGTCGACGAAGACCCTGCCCGACTCCACGCGCCCTTTTATGCCAGCGCCCTGTGGGGTGAACTCCACCACGTCGCCGTCCTCCGCGATGATGACGTTCCCGGCCGGGATGCCGACCTTGCGCGCGAGGCGCGAATGCAGCACGAGGTGCCTGTACTCGCCGTGCACGGGTATGAAGTATCTGGGCTTGGTCATGTTGAGCATTATCTTGAGCTCCTCCTGAGAGGCGTGGCCTGAGACGTGGACCTCGGAGACCTTCTCGTATATCACGTCGGCCCCGCGCCTGTAGAGGTGGTTCATCATGGTGGTGATGGCCTTTTCGTGTCCGGGTATGAACTTGGAGGAGAGGATGACCGTGTCCCCGGCCTCGACCTTGAGCTGCCTGTGGCTGTCCATGGCCATGCGCGTGAGCGCGCTCATGGGTTCGCCCTGGCTGCCGGTGGTGAGGAGCACCACGCGCTGGTGGGGCAGGTCGTCGAGGTCTTTGAACTCGGCCATGAGGCCGTCGGCGGCCTTGAGGTAGCCGAGGGTGCGGGCGATGCGGACGTTCGCGGCCATGGACTTGCCGTTGAGTATTACTCTCCTGCCGTGCTTCTCGGCCGCGTCCATGACCTGCTGGACGCGGTGGATGTTCGAGGAGAACGCGGCCACGATGACCCGGCCCTTGCACCTGCCGATGATGTGGTCGAGGTTTACGCCTATCTCCTTTTCCGAGAGGGTGTAGCCTTCGCGCTCGACGTTGGTGGAGTCGGAGAGGAGCGCAAGCACGCCGGATTCGCCGTACTCGGAGAACCGCGCATAGTCCATCACCTCGCCGTCAACCGGCGTCTGGTCCATCTTGAAGTCGCCTGTGTGTATGACGACGCCCGCCGGGGTCTTTATCGCAAGGGCGCAGCCGTCGGCTATGGAGTGGCAGACGCGGATGAACTCGACCTCGAACGGGCCGACGGATATCACGTCCCTCGGTCGCGCGGTCTCGAAGACCGTCGTCTTGTGGAGGCCGAACTCTATTAGTTTTTCCTGGATCATGCCGATGGTCAGCGCGGTGGCGTAGATGGGCGCGTTAAGTTCCCGGAGGACGAACGGGAGCGCGCCTATGTGGTCTTCGTGGCCGTGCGTGATGAAAAACGCCTTGACCTTCTCGCGGTTCCTCTTGAGGTAACTTATGTCCGGTATCACGATGTCGATGCCGAGCATATAGTCCTCAGGGAACATGAGGCCGCAGTCCACGACTATTATCGCGTCGCCGTATTCCACGGCCATCATGTTAAGACCTATCTCGCCGAGTCCGCCGAGCGGTATGAGGCGTAGCGGCGTATGTGCGTCGATTCCGTCCATTCAGTAAGTCCTTTTTGCCGTATTTAATGGGGTGTATGCTTAATGGCGCGCCTCAGCGCGTCTGCGATAGAAGCGTCTCAAGCGCGCCTTTTGTCCGCGTCCGCAGCGTCTTTTCCTCTCCGCCTGTTGTTTGGATGGGGCTGCCGATGGCTATGGAGACCTCTGCCGGGCGTATGAGGAGGCTGCCACGCTTCATTATATCCCGCGTCCCTTTTATTGCAACGGGTATTACGTCGGCCCCGCTCTTCGCAACGAGCATGAACGCCCCGCGCTTCAGAGGCAGGAGCGGCGCGTCGGTCACATTGCGGGTACCCTCCGGGAATACTAGGACGGAAGCGCCGTTCCTTATCCTCTGCGCCGCCTCCTCCATCGTCCGGTATGCCTCCTGCGCGTTTTCGCGCTCGATGCCTATGTAACCCGCAAGCGCCATTGCCCAGCCCACGAGCGGTATCTTGAAGAGGCTTTTTTTAGCCACCCAGCGGAACTCCACGGGCAGATATACCTGCAACGCCGGTATGTCGAACGCGCCGCAGTGGTTCGCAAGGAATACCACGGGACGGCCTTTAGGCACGCGCTCCGCCCCGGTCACACGGACGCGGACGCCTGAGAGGCCGAGGATTATCCTGCACCAGAGCCGGGCTATGGCATGAACGCCCGAAGGCCCCCTGCCCACAAGAAGGGCGAGGAGAACCACGATGAAAAGCGTTATCGTTATGGGTATGCCCAGCATCCATGTGACGAGCGTCCTTAGGTACATAAAGCCATTTTGTAAACCCTGACATCACTCATTTAACCGTAGAATGCGCCGCAGGATAATATACCATGAAGGCGTTGATTTTTGGATAAAAATCGCGTTTGGCGCGGCGCGATTGATAATGCGGCCCGCGTTTGATAATATGAAAGAAGGGGAGCGGCAAGCGTATGGAAGAGAACGGCGTTGTAATAAGCGTCAAGAAAGATACCGTGCTTATCAAGGCGTCGCGGAGCTCCGCGTGCGATTCGTGCGCTCAGAAGAGGTCCTGCTCAACGGGCGGCGGCGGCGAAGACATGCTCATCGAGGCTGACAACGCCATCGGCGCGGAAAAAGGCGACCGCGTCGTCTTCGCGGTGGGCGCGGGTTCGGTCATGAAGGCCGGGGTCTTGCTGTACCTCGTGCCCATCCTGAGTTTCATAGCGGGCGTAGTCATCGGCCAGGCCGTTGCCGCGCCGCTTATTCCCACGGTCAACGCCGACCTCGTATCCGGCGCGCTCGGCGTCTTCTTTATCGCCGGAGCCTTCATCGGACTCAAGCTCTACAACAGGACGCTGGAGAAGAGGGGAGGCGCGTTGAGGCCGCGCCTCCTTAGGAAGGTGTAGCGTGGCCATAACCGTCGTCACGCAGAACAAAAAGGCGTATCACGACTACTTCGTCGTCGAGACCGTGGAGGCCGGGATGGTCCTCTCCGGCGTCGAGGTGAAGTCGCTGCGCGCCGGGCGCGTCAACCTCAAGGACTCCTACGCGCGGATAAAGGGCGAGGAGGTCTACCTCGTAAACACCCACATAAGCCCCTACGAGCGCGCCGACGGCTTCGCCCAGACCGAGCCTGACAGGACGCGCAAACTCCTCCTCCACAAGGAGGAGATAACGCGTCTCATAGGCAAGACTCGCGTCAAGGGCTACACCATCATCCCGACGCGGATATACTTCAAGGCCGGCAAGGCCAAGGTGGAGCTTGCCCTCGCCAAGGGCAAGACCTTCCACGACAAGCGCGAGGCAATAAAGAAAAAAGACGTTGAGCGCGAGATGTCCAAGGCCATGAGCGCGAGAAGGGGCGGAAAGAGGGAGAAGGCGGGGTAAGGGCCCGTTGTCTCCTACATCACCAGGTCTTTCCCGGTCAACTGCAGATAGACGTGGCGGGCCTGGGGGATTGCGGCGGCGATCTCCTTTTTTAGCGCGGTCATCGTCTTCTCAAGCTGTTTGTCGCCGAGCGTGTCCGCGAAGTCCACGGCAGCCGCGATGATGCAGACGTTGTTGCCTATCTGCATCGTCTTGATCTCTCCCACCGCCTTGACGTGCGGGTGCGACGCGAGTATCCTCCTTGCCGCGTTTATAGATGAGTTGTCTGTGCGCTCGCCTATGAGGAGCTTTCGCATCTCGTTGGCGAGGAATATCGCTATCACGAAGAGGAGCATCCCCACGGCGACCGAGGAAGCCGCGTCGAAGACCGGGTTGCCCGTGATGTATGAGAGGGCGTTGCCCGCAAGGGCCACGGCCAGACCGAGGAGCGCGCCCGTGTCCTCGACGAAGACGACGACGGTGTTGGCGTCCTTCGACTCCACCGCCCCCCTGTATAATTCGCCCGCCGAGCCGCCGCCCATCGACCTCGTGGCCACGAGCCACGAGTAGCCTTCGAGGCAGACCGAGACCCCGAGTATGATGAAGTTTATGTAGACGTGCTGGAGCTCCTCCGGGTGTAGGAGCTTGTGTATGCCCTCGTAAGCGGAGTAGACCGAGCCGAGGACGAAGAGGAGCATGGCGACGATGAAGCTCCAGAAGTACTCCTCCTTGCCGTACCCGAACGGGTGCGCCTCGTTTGCCTCCTTGCCGCTCCTTTTAAGACCGAGGAGCAGGAGCACCTGATTGCCCGTGTCCGCGAACGAGTGCACGGCCTCGGCGGCCATGCCCGCGCTACGGGTGAATATCGCCGCCCCGAGCTTTAGAAAAGAGATGGTGAGATTTACGAAGAACGCCGTCTTTACCGCGTGCGCGCCCGATGCCATTGGTTCCGCCCTCTGCAAGAGATTTATCGCGGCTTATATAATATTGAAAGCAGGACTGATTTGCAAGAGGCAAGCCTCACCTGCTTTTACTCACCCCGGCCTTGGCGCAGAATCCATTTATCACGCACGCGCCGCACAGCGGAGAGACGGGCTTGCAGACGTTCTGGCCGTAAGTGACGAGCAGGTCGTTTATCTCCAGCCAGCAGCGCTTCGGGAGTATCAGACGGAGCGCCGCCTCGGTCTCGTCCGGGGTCTTCGTCGCAACCAGCCCCCACCGGTTCGTAATCCTGTGGACGTGCGTGTCAACGCAGATGCCCGGCTTGCCAAAGCCCATCGTTACGACGAGGTTCGCGGTCTTCCTGCCCACGCCTTTGAGCTTCAATAGCTCGTCTATCTCATCCGGCACGGCTGAACCATAATCCCTGACGAGCCTCGCCGATATGTCTTTTATCGTCCCGGCCTTCCGTCTGTAGAACCCGGCCGGGTAGATCGCCCGTTCGATTGCGTCCGCGCTCAGCCTCGCCATTTTGGCCGGCCCGTCCGCGAGTGCAAAGAGCCGCTCCGAGGCCGAACGGGTCACGCCGTCCTTTGTCCGCAGGCTTATGACGCAGGAGACGAGCACGTGGAAAGGGTCTCTCCTGCGCCGGGCCGCGACCTCGGTGACGTAGGGCGTCTTGAACCTCCGGCATTCGGCCTTGAGCCGCCTTACGACTCCGGGCACGTCCTTAGCCGTCATGCGCCCTGACCGCCTTGTCCATGTCCATGACCATCCGTGGATGGGCAGAGGTGCGAAGCCCATCAATAATTTGCGCGTAAGAGCCGCTGGGCCTCTCCGCGCTCAGCCATCCTACCGCGCTTTGTTGGGTAAGAAAAGCAAAAAACCGTGCCGTAAGGAGGAAACTCCTGACGGCACGGTCATTGATGGTTTTGATAGATGGGGTGATGCGTGACGACGGGGCGCTGGATTCATCCCCGAATGTCTTAGTCGGGCTGTCATCCCCGAATGTATCTATCGGGGATTAAAACCTCGGGAATGACAGTCCCTGGATGCGTTCCCACGCCCCAGAGGCTGTGTCGCAATCCCACTCTGGGGTTCGCATAAAATGCGACAACTTCTTCAACCTCGAGGCGCAGTTCCACCACTGAGCGCCAGACGAGCGCTGCATCCGTCCACTAACAAAAAGGCCGCCGGGGACATCTCCGGCGGCCTTTTGCGTATGTCCCGCTATTTGCAGGTTGTTTCTCCCCTCGGCTTATTACCACGGCAATCAAACAGTTTAATCATGCCGCATAGCTGATTTTCGGGTGCTTGAAGTATTTGGCGACCCTGCCGGGCAGTTTCTGCAACATGCGCATGTACGAGACCATCTTGCGTTTCAGTTCCTTCTCGTTTC
>JACRCM010000022.1 GCA_016219025.1 Deltaproteobacteria bacterium
GCCTTGCCAGACGCCTTACCTGAGGCGCGCTTAACGACAACGGACCCGCCGCATCCGCCTGACTCAACCCCCGCGCCAACACCTTGCGGATTACATGCAAACGCCTCAACTCCTCCAGACTCAGCATAACCATGCCCTTCGTCATAATACCCCGCCTCGTAATAGGGCATTATAGCAACGCCGAAACAGGACATTTTCATCTTGGTAAAAGAGGACATTATCATTTTGGGATTACAGGAGGATGTAGAGAAACGGGCAACGCCATCAGTTGCGGGGACGGGTTCGTGAATCTTCAGGGTTTCATAAAGACGGCCGGCATCAAAACTACTGCTGTCCCTGTTGTCCCTGCTGTCCCTGCTGTCCATCCAACCCGTCCGCCCTGCGCTGCACGTCTTCCTGCTTTTTGGCGAGCTTGTTCTCAAAACCCTTTATCTGCCCGGCTATATCCAGATATAAGTCGTTCATGCGCTTCATGTTGAAGGAGAGGATGGATATGATGATAAGGGCCGAGATGCCTATGGCCACGAGCATCATGAGTTTTTTATACCCGAGCAGTTCACCGGCATGGCTCAGGACGAGGAAAACGGCGATAATCGCCGCGAAGGTGAAGACCATGATCACTGCTGCGCGGGCGTGAAACCTGTCGGCATACGCGAGGAGCCTGCCCATTATCGTCGCGGGCGGCGCGTCTTCCTCCTCGTCAAGCGCCTGTTGCGCCGCGGGTCTTCTGACCGCCCTGCCCGCCTCGGCGTCCTCCATCGCCTGCTCAAGCTCCTTTTCCGCGTTTACGACGGCCCGCGGTCTTTCAGGCTCGGGCTTTTTGATGAATTGTTCCCTGTATTCCGGCGGTATCTTGGTGAAGTCGTCGGTAATGTGCTCCCTGCCGCGCCTGTCCACATACCTGTATATGGCGGCGTTGGCCGCGGCGGACATGCAGGCGCAGATCACGGCCGCAAGGGCGGCTATGAAGAGAAACTGTTTCATATATGGACCGGTATGCGCGGCGCGGGGTTTTCTGATATGTAAAATCTTATACCCGCGCGCCCTGGATTGCAACGGGTTTGAGTTCGAGGGCGCATCAGCGCCCGGGGCCGAGCACGCAGAGCATCTCCTCGTGGATAAGACCGTTGGAGGCGAGGCATTCATTCCCGTGTATGGAGAAGGGCGCGCCGGAAAAATCCGTTATCTCTCCGCCCGCCTCTTTCAGGATGAGGGCCGCGGCGGCCGTGTCCCAAGGCTTGAGCTTCATCTCCCAGAAGCCGTCGAACCTGCCGCACGCCGCGTAGGAGAGGTCGAGGGCCGCGCTCCCGGCCCTCCTTATGGCCTGGGCGCGCTTCGCGAACGCCGCGAAGTGGTCGAGGTTGTTGAGCTTCGACGTCCTTATGTCATAGGGAAATCCCGTGGCAAGGAGACCCTGTCCGAGGAATGCGGTGGATGAGACGCTGATGCGCGTGCCGTTCAGGTAGGCTCCGGCGTTGTGCTCTGCGGTGAAGAGCTCGTCGAGCATGGGGTTGTGTACGCACCCGAAGACGGTTTTGCCTCTCTCCTCCACGGCTATCGAGACGCAGAAGACCGGGTATCCGTGCGCGTAGTTGGTCGTGCCGTCGAGCGGGTCTATTATCCAGCGGACGGAGGATGCGGGACGCTGCTCCGCGCTCTCCTCGGTGAGGATGCCGTGGCCCGGAAACGCGGAGCTTATCTCATCCACTATGAGCGCCTCGGCCCTCCTGTCCATCTCGGTGACGAGGTCTACCGCGCCCTTGTATTCGATGGAGCGCGGCCCTCCGAGGTTATCCTTCAGAAGACAGCCGGCCTTGCGCGCGGCGGCAATGGCGGTGACCATGATATTGCCTGACATACCAACTCGCTGGGAAGAGGCGTTCGCCGCCCCTCAGTTACGGCGGGCGATGCGTCGCCTCCGCAGGGGCCGCGGCGTGACGGGTTCAGCAGGACGGGCAGCCGGCGCATGGCGGCTTTGCGGGCGCGTCGGAGTCCTTCTTATCCTTCTTGGCGTAGTCCGTGGCGTACCAGCCCGTGCCCTTGAGAACGAATGAAGACTGGGAGATGAGCTTTTCGACCTTATCGCTTGAGCAGTTTTTGCAGACCTTTACCGGCGCATCCGAGAACTTCTGTATCTCCTCGAAGACCGTCCCGCATGAGTTGCATCTGTATTCATATATCGGCATATCCAGCCCTCCATTTTTACCGCTACATATATTTTATGGTCTACGGGCGGTAATGTCAAATAAATTGCTGAAAACTTTATTGACTTTCCCTGCCGCCGGGCGTAAGATGGCATAATGCTCAAAGGAAAACAAAGCCGGTAAGACGGATGCCGCGAGGAGAAGGCTCGCTCATGCCTCTTGAGACCTCAAACCGCCTCTTATCCGTTCCATTCAACGCTCGCCCCCTGATCTTCCTTGCGTTTTTCATCATATATCCCCCTTCGCCCGCCCGCGCCTGCGGCGAATTTTTCCTGTCCGGAGGATTCCCAACGGCATATAACGGCGGGTTTTTTCAAACCGCGGAATATCCGCCGGCATGTGACCCCGCCGAGGCGTCCTTAGCAAGCATCAAGGCATCAACTCCGTCCGTTGAAGAAATCTCCGGCGCGCCATATCGCCGTCCCATGACAACCCTTATGTCAACGGCCTACCTCCATGAGCCGTCCCCCCTGCCTGCCGCGCCCGGCAACGACTTCATCGTCCGCCCGCGCAGCCCCGGCGCCCTCCGTTTCCAGAAAAAGTCTGGGGACGCGGCGAACGGCCTGACCAACGAGGAACTGGCGGCAAACCCCATAATTGAGGCCGTGGCCGTGCCTGGGCCCGGCGCATGGCCGTTGCCGAGGCCCGGGGCGGAGCATTCTGCGCCGCGCGACATCACCAGAGGGACGGCGGACAGGATGGAGGTCGCCATTACGTTCGACGGCGGCTACGAGGACGGAGACGCGGACGCGATACTCTCGACGCTCCGTTCGCGCGGGATAAAAACCACCGTATTCCTCACCGGAACGTTCATAAAGAAATACCCGGAGGTGGCGCGCAGGATCGTGCGCGACGGACACGAGGTGGGCAACCACACCATGACGCATCCTCATCTGACGGACTTCGAGCGCACCTACCGGCAGACGACCAAACAGGGGGTGGACAGGGCGATGCTGGCATCCGAACTCCGGCAGACCGCCGCGCTCTTCAAGGAGACGACGGGCGCGGAGATGGCCCCGCTGTGGCGGGCGCCTTACGGCGAGGAAAACGACGAGATAAGGCGCTGGGCGTTTGAAGAGGGCTACGCGCACATAGGCTGGACCTACGACGGCAAACGCAAGGAGTCCCTTGACACCCTCGACTGGGTGGGCGACGCCTCATCGAGGCTCTACCGCACCGCTTACGAAATACGGGACCGGGTATTGAACTTCGGCAGGAACGCTAACGGGGTGAGGGGCGGGATAGTCCTCATGCACCTCGGAACCGAACGTAAAAGGGACAAGGCCTCCGAGGTGCTGGGCGAGATAATCGACGGACTCGCGGCATCCGGCTACAGGATGGTTCCGGTCTCGAAACTCCTCGAAGGCGACAAGACGCTCGGCTCAGTGCGGCTCCTCCGCTCCGGGCGCGTAATGAAGGGCATGGTAAGGCTCGACAGTCAGGACGGCCCCGCCCCTGCCCCCGCAACCCGGTTCACAGCCACCCCGCTTTTTAACGCGGGCGAATCCGCCCCTGCCCCCGCAACCCGGTTCACAGCCGCCCCGCTTTTTAACGCGGGCGAAGACGCTCAGACCCGCCCCCCTATCCCGGGGCGCCCCGCTTTTAACGCGGGCGAAGACGCCCCTGCCCCCGCAACCCGGTTCACAGCCACCCCGCTTTTTAACGCGGGCGAAGACGCCCCTGCCCCCGCAACCCGGTTCACAGCCGCCCCGCTTGCCCCGTCAACCCCGCCTGCGCGTTAAGAAAACCCTCTAAGGAACCCGTGCCAGACGGGCTTGCGAGAATAGCCGCGCGAAAAATTAAAATTCTTCCGCGACTTCAGGTATAATTATAAAGTATCCATTGCGCGCACCCTTTTTTGGAGGTAATAAATGAAGACGCATTGCCGGTGGCGGCCGTTAAGGCCGCGTCTCTTTTTCCTTCACGCCTGCCTTTTTCTGGCCGCCGCGTTCTCCCTGATGGCCGCGCCGGGGCCGTCCCGCGCGGAGTTCAAAAAGACCAAGATAGCCGTCCTGGACTTCCAGCTTCAAGGCGAGGGGTTCGAGACCCAGGACATGGGCAAGATAGTCGCCGAGTGGATAGTCACCGGCCTGGTCCAGGCCGGGCGTTTCAACGTCATAGAGAGGAGCATGCTGCAAAAGATACTCAAGGAGCAGGAACTCCCGATGTACGGCATAGTCGACACGAAGAGCGCGGCCAAGACCGGCATGATAGTGGGCGCGAAGGTCGTCATAACCGGCTCGGTCATGAAACTGCGCGATTATACCGAGGTTAGCGCCCGGCTCATCGACGTCGAGGACGGCTCGATCATCGCCGCCGAGAAGGTCAAGACTGACAGGACCGGAAAGCTCGAAGACCTCGTCTCGCAGATGATAACGAAGATCATACTGGATTTTCCGCTGGAGGGCTACGTCGTCCAGCGCGGGGAGGGCAACGACATCAACATGGTCACGGTCGACCTCGGCAGGACGAGCGGCGTGAAGACCGGCAAGAGGTTCATCGTCTACAAGGAAGGCAAGACCATAAAGCACCCCAAGACAGGCGAGGTGCTCGACGTCGAGAGGATAGAACTCGGCGAAATTGAGATACGCGACGTAAAAGATAAAACAGCCACGGCCGTGATACTGCACGAGGTCATGCCCTACAGGATAGACTACGGCAACATGGTCAGGAGTTCGATCGAGGGCGTCTCTGAAAAGCCCGGAAGAAGAGAAGAACCGCGAATGGAGGAGCAAGCGCCTGAGTCTGAGGCAACGGCAGAGGAGCCTACGGTTGAAAAGCTCGAATCGTTCTCCGTGGGCGAGCAGTATTACGTGCTGACGACGCTGCACTACGGCGGCAGGCGCAGTTCGATTACCTGGGACAACCGCACCGACCTCTCGCCCATAAGGGCCGGAGAACGGGTGACGCTCACCGCCATAGCGAAGACGTTCGTCAAGTTCAGGGGCAAGGGCGGGGAGTATCTGTTCGCATACCATAACGCCAAGAGGCCGAACCCCGCGATGCTCTCGAAGTTTCTCACCAAAGACGACCCGTCCGGCACGATAAACTCCTACCCGGCGGACGTAAAGGGCGCCATAATGCAGGGCAAGGTCAACGTCGGCATGACCAAGTGGCAGGTGCTCTTCTCCAAGGGCGTCCCAAAGGCCGCGGGCGGACGCAAAACCGCGGACATGCCGCTTGATGAGGTGCTCCTCTCCGACGACTGGATATACGCGCAGGGCAAGATCGACAAGCTCGCGGTAAAATTCGCGGACGGGAAGGTGGTTCAGGTGATCGATTAGAGACGCCGTTTTTTATCTGTTGAAACTCCGCCCGATTAGTGGTAGAAAATCCTTGTGGCCGGGGCCGCTTTCTTACCCCCCGCCGCCGGGGCCGCGCAATGCAAGGAGGCATTATTCATGGGCATGCTTGACGGAAAAAAAGGCGTTATCTTCGGCGTCGCCAACGAACGGAGCATCGCATGGGCCATAGCCCGCGCGCTTCGCCATGAGGGCATGGAGCTCGCCTTCACCTACGCGGGAGAGGCGCTGGAGTCCAGGGTAAGGCCGCTCGCCGGATCGGTTGACGCAAAGATAATACTCCCGTGCGACGTGACCGGCGTCGCGCAGATTAAAAACGTCTTCGACGCGCTAAAGGCCGAATGGGGCGGCATCGACGCGCTCGTCCACTCCCTCGCCTTTGCCAAAAAAGAAGAGCTCAAAGGCGAGTTCCTCAACACCACGCGGGAGGGGTTCGCCCTTGCCCTCGACGTAAGCGCGTATTCGCTCGTGGCGCTGACCAGGGCCGCCCTCCCGCTCATGGAAGGCAGGGAGGCCGCCATCGTGACGCTCAGCTACTACGGGGCGCAGAAGGTCATCGCCAACTACAACGTCATGGGCGTGGCTAAGGCGGCGCTCGAGACGTCGGTCAAATACCTCGCCGCCGATCTCGGCCCTAAGGGCATCAGGATAAACACCATCTCCGCCGGGCCGGTAAAGACCCTGGCCGCGATGGGGATAACTGGGTTCAAGGGCATACTCGACATGGTCGAGACGAAAAGCCCGCTTCGGCGCAACGTCACGCAGGAAGACGTCGCCAAGACAGCGCTCTACCTCCTGAGCGGCTTATCCAGCGGCGTAACCGGCGAAACCATATACGTGGACGCCGGATACAATATCATGGGGATATGAGGCAAAGGCCGTGATGCGCGCGCGTGATGCGTTATACGTACAGGACCTAAATCAACTCGATTGCTTGAGTCAACCATAAGGGGTTCCTGAGAGAACATCGTCATTTCACGCA
>JACRCM010000027.1 GCA_016219025.1 Deltaproteobacteria bacterium
GTGATAGGCACCTCGGCCGAGGACGCGGACTCAGGCGAGGTGGGCAGGGGCAACAGGGTCAACGGCGTTATCTCTCTTGCGCGGCCCATGGGCACGGAGGCCGCCGCGGGCAAGAACCCGGTAAGCCACGTCGGAAAGATTTATTCCATCCTCGCGCACCGCATGGCGCGCGAGATGCACGAGCGCATCGAGGGCATAAAGGAGGTATACGTCTGGCTGCTCTCCCAGATAGGCACGCCCATAGACAAGCCGAAGGAGGTCTACATAAAGATATCCCCGGCCCGGAGGAGCAACGCGGCGGCCCTGCGTAGGAACGCCGCGTTGATAGTCGATGAGTATCTATCCGGGATAAGCGCATTCACCGGCGAGCTTGCCAGAGGCGAGCATCCGGTGTGTTGACCGGTTGCCAATCGGCTGTATTAACGAAAGGAGGCAAGACCATGCCTGCAAAAAAGATGAACGAGCGCAACACGAGACTCAGGAATCTGCTGATGGATCAGAAAAGGCGCATGTGGGGGACGCTGCGCGGCGAGCTATTCAATAAGCTCGGCAAGGACTACAACGCCCAGTTCGCCAACCCGCAGGACGTCGAAGACCTCGCGCTCATCGACATCATAGAAGACACCGGCATAGCCCTTGCCGACATGAAGCGCAAGGAACTCGAAGAGCTTGAGGCCGCGCTCAAGAGGCTCGAAGGCGGCGTCTACGGGGTCTGCACCGAATGCGGAAGCGGGATAGACGAGGCCAGGCTCAAGGTCATGCCCTTTGCCGGGTGCTGCGTCAGGTGCCAGTGTGACGGCGAGGGGAAGGGGAGGAAGCCGACCCTGTAATGGATACCATGCGCGAGCTTTCAGCCGGAGGGGTCGTGTTCAGGCGCGTCGCCGGCAAGGCCGAGGTGGCGCTCATATCCGTCAAGGGCGGCAAGGTCTGGGCGCTTCCAAAGGGACAGCGCGAGGAGGGAGAAAACCTCGCAAGGACCGCGCACCGCGAGGTAAAGGAAGAGACCGGACTCGACGGAAGGATAATAGCGAAGATCGGCCACGTCGAATACTTCTTTACGTTCAAGGCCGAGGAGGGAACCCGGCGCGTATTCAAGATAGTATATTTCTTCCTCATGGAAGCGACGGGCGGCGACATCACCAAGCACGACGCCGAGGTCATTGACGTGCGCTGGTTTCCGGTGGACGAGGCCATAAAGATAATGAAATACGACGACGAGAAGGGAATAATAAGGAAGGCAAAGAGGTTGATAGAGGAGACGGAAGAGGGGCGGTAGGCGGTATTTACGAGCCAAGTTGCCGGTTCGCGTCCGCGCGGGGCATCGTCTTCGCAATGCCCCGCGCGTTTTTTATGTTTAAAATGCCTTTTAGCAAGGCCCCTGCGCCCACGTAGAATCGGCTTGTCATTTTCGTTATTTTGAGTTATTTTTATAACAGCGCCGGGTAAATCCGTCGAACAGACCAAGTGGAACGCGGCGGCCTCAGAGGTGTCATTGTCATCCAGAAAGACCCGTAAAGAAAAGACCTCTCAAGCCGCGGCTGCGTCCAGGTGTTTTTTGTGCGAGACGGGCTCGTTCAAGCCCGGTTATGAAAAGATATTCATCGAGGCCGGGGTTTTTGGCGTGGAGTTCTGTGGAAACTGCGGCCTTGGCAGGACCGTGCCGTTGCCCGAAGAGGCGGGGGAGGGTTCGGGTGCGGACCCTGCCGGGTTGTCCCTGGCCGCAAGGCTGCTGCGCAGGTGCTTCGCCGGCGCCGGGCGCAGGAGGATAGAGCGGTTCGTCAATAAAGATAAGGGCGGCATCCTCGACATAGGCCGCGCCAGGGAGGACTTCTTATCCGCCATGGAAGACCGGGGCTGGACCGTCCACGGCCTCGACGCCGATTCATTGGCGGCCGGGAGCGGCGCTCATGCAGGTCTGGATATCCTGCCCGAGGCGTCTTTCGACGCAGCCGTCTTTTGGCGCGTCTTCGGGCACATCCAAGACCCGGCAACGGCCCTGAGGGAGTGCGCGAGGGCGTTGAAGCCGGGCGGGGCGCTTGTGATGGCCGTGCCCAACGTCAAGAGCCTTCAGGCGCGTATCACTGGCAAGGCGTGGTTTTACCTCGACCCGCGGTTCAACGCCTATCATTACACGGAGGCAAACCTCAGGCTGCTTCTGGCGAAGTCCGGGTTCGAGGTGGCGGAGGTAAGGCGGTTTTCCGCTGAATACGGGCCGTTCGGCCTCCTCCAGAGCATCTATAACGTGGGAGGGTTCAGACGGAACATCCTCTATAATCCCCTGAGTTCGGCGTCCGGGCGCGGCATCGGCTTCTATGTGGACATCGTGCAGATATTGACGACCCTGCCGCTGACCATACCCATCGCCGTTATCCTTGCCGTTGTGGAGGCGTGGCAAGGCAACGGCGGGGTTATGGAAATATACGCAAGGAAGAGGGCGCGCCCCGGGACGTAAAAATATGCGAGAGGCTTAAAATCATGCTTGATGCGGCAATAGAGACAACCAAGGCGGGGCGCACAAGGCTCACGGAAGCCCTCCTTGACAACCCCGGGTTCGGGCACATATTCTCCGACCACATGCTCGTGATGGACTATGCGGACGGCGCATGGAAGACGCCGCGCATAGTCCCGTTCGGGGACATGCCGATATCCCCGGCGCTTTGCACCCTGCACTACGGACAGGCGATATTCGAGGGTCTGAAGGCGTTCCACGCCAAAGACGGGATAAACGTCTTCAGGCCCGGCGCCTATCACGCGAGGATGAACAGAAGCGGCGCGCGCCTGTGCATCCCGGCCGTTGACCATGACGTATTCATCGCCGGGCTTACGGCGCTCCTGCGGCTCGACGCCGAATGGGTGCCCAAGAGGCACGGCTATTCGCTCTATATCAGGCCGTTCATCTTCGCCGCTGATAATTATCTCGGGGTGAAGGTCTCGGAGACCTACAGGTTCATGGTAATCACCTCTCCGGTTGGCGCGTATTACAAGGAGGGGATAAACCCGGTGCGCCTGATGACATCCGGCGAGTTTGTCCGGGCCGTGCGCGGCGGACTCGGCGAGGCCAAGACCCCGGCGAACTACGCCGCGAGCATCCTTGCCGCAGAGGAGGCGAAGAAGAAGGGGTTCACCCAGGTGCTCTGGCTCGACGGAGTCGAGAGACGGTATGTCGAAGAGGCCGGCACCATGAACGTCTTCTTCCTCATGGGAGAGGAGCTCGTCACGCCGGCCCTTACCGGCTCGGTGCTCGCGGGCATCACGCGGGACTCCGTCATTACGCTGGCAAAAGACTGGGGCGTGAATATCTCCGAGCGGAGGCTCTCCATTGACGAGGTCATCGAGGCGTCGGCCAAAGGCGCGTTGAGGGAGGTATTTGGCACCGGGACCGCCGCCGTCATATCCCCGGTAGGTGAGATACAGCACGGTGACAGGAGAATAGTCATAAATAACGGCAAGATAGGGCTCCTTTCCAAGAGGATGTATGACCACATAACCGGGATGCAGTATGGCGACGAGCCGGATAGGTTCGGGTGGTGCTACAGGGTATCGTAGTTGCCGGGATTTACAGATAGGGCTACTTTGTAAATCGTAGCTCTATTTCATCGGCGTCTTTGTAGTTATCAAATGATCGACATAAAGAAGCAGATAGCCTATTGGCGCGACGGGGCGGATGAAGACCTTGCCGTGGCCTGAGAGCTTGCAGGATTGAAGCGGGTCAGGCACGGCCTTTTCTTCGCCCACCTTGCGCTTGAGAAGATGCTCAAGGCGCACGTTTGCAGTAAGACGAACGCGCTCGCGCCGCCGATTCACAACCTTGTCATACCGGCGCAGAAGTCGGGGATAGAGTTTGAACGCATCCAATTGAAATTAATTGCCAAGGTAAATGAGTTCAATATCGAGGGTCGTTATCCGGACCTGCGGCTCCCTTTGCCGGACTCTGATGAGGCCGGGGAGTATATGTCGCGTATAAGGGAGTTGATAACGTGGTTGAGGATCCAATTAGATCAGCCGTAGCGGCCTATCTCAAAACGGTTGAGGACAATGGCATCCCGATCAGCTTCGGCGTCATATTCGGCTCGCAGGCCAAGGGGACGGCGCATGAATGGAGCGGCATAGACCTTGTAGTCGTCTCTGCGAGGTTCGACAACATGAGCGGACGCGAGGATATACATCTCCTTTGGTGGGTTGCCGCCAACACGGATGCCCGCATCGAGCCGATACCGTGCGGGGAGGCGCAGTGGCGCGACGACGATTCACGCGCGATAATCGAGGTGGCGCGCCTTGAGGGCGAGGTCGTGAGGATGTGAAGGGCGGCTGCTAAGAAGCTGCTGAAAAACCCTGTCATTGCGAAGCAATCCGGTTATCGGTTATCGGTGAATGGTAAAAAAACATGTTTTTATCCTTAACTGATAACGGATAACCGATAACTGATAACGTCTTACCCCGCGCAATGACAGGGTTTTGAGTTTTTCAGCAACCGGCTAAAGGCCTTGGCCGTGCCCTTTTTTTTACACGGCTCACGGTATCTAAACCGATAACCGATAACCGGATGGAACCAACCACTCTCCTCGGTCTTATAGCCGGCACGCTTACCACGGCGTCTTTTCTGCCGCAGGTGGTCAAGGCGTGGAGGTCGAGGCATACAAGCGACATCTCCGGCCTCATGTTCTACATGCTCGCCGTGGGCATAGTCCTTTGGCTGGCTTATGGGATAATCAAGTGGGACATCCCGTTGATGATCGCCAACGGCGTCTCGCTTGTCCTGGTCTCGATGATAACGTATTTCAAGGTAAAGTACGGATAGGAAAACGCCAACCATCATGCAAATTACTGAACAGACAATCAAAGAGCACGGTCTCAGCCTCGACGAATACGGTGAGATAAAGAAGGCGCTCGGCAGGGAGCCTACGCTCGTCGAACTCGGCATATTCTCGGCCATGTGGAGCGAGCACTGCTCATACAAGTCGTCAAGGCGGCACCTCAAGAATTTCCCCACCAAGGGGCCGCACGTGCTCCAGGGGCCTGGCGAGAACGCGGGCATAGTGGACATCGGCGGCGGACTTGCCGCGACGTTCAAGATGGAGTCGCACAACCATCCGTCGTTCATCGAGCCTTATCAGGGCGCGGCAACGGGCGTTGGCGGCATACTCCGGGACATATTCACGATGGGCGCGAGGCCAGTGGCCTCGTTGAATTCGCTCCGTTTCGGCTCGCCTGACAACCCGCGCACCCGGCATCTCCTTGACGGCGTGGTGGCCGGAATAGCCGGGTACGGCAACTGCATGGGCGTTCCCACCGTGGGCGGAGAGGTCTACTTCAATGACTCATACGACGGCAACTGCCTCGTCAACGTCATGACCGTCGGGATAGTTAAGAAGGACGGCATATACAAGGGCATCGCGGCGGGCGTGGGGAATCCGGTCCTCTACGTAGGCTCACGCACGGGCAGGGACGGCATACACGGAGCGGTCATGGCCTCTGACGTGTTCGGCGAGGGCGGGGAGGAGAGGAGGCCGACCGTGCAGGTCGGCGACCCGTTCGCCGAGAAACTCCTGTTGGAAGCGTGCCTTGAGCTATTCAAGACCGATCACGTCATCGGCATTCAGGATATGGGCGCGGCCGGGCTTACGTCGTCGTCGGTGGAGATGGCGTCGCGCGGCAACGTCGGCATGGAGATAGACGTTGACAGGGTGCCGAGGCGCGAGGAGGGGATGAGCGCCTACGAGGTGATGCTCTCCGAGTCGCAGGAGCGCATGTTGATGGTGGTGAAGAAGGGGCGCGAGGCCGAGGTCAAAAAGATATTCGCAAAGTGGGACCTCGAATGCGTCGTCATAGGCCGGGTCACGGACGATAAGACCGTCACGATAATCGAGGGCGGCAAGGTCGCGGCCTCGATACCCGTTGCTCCCCTCACCGACGCCGCGCCTTCCTATGACAGGCCGTCCGCGAGACCCGCCGAGCAGGATTCAATAAACGCGCTCGATGTGGATTCACTAACTATTCCGAACGATTATTGTAAAATCCTAATAACGCTTCTAATGTCCTTGAACGTGGCGTCCAAGGAGTGGATATACCGCCAGTACGACCACATGGTCAGGACGGATACGGTCGTGTGTCCGGGCTCCGACGCGGCGGTGGTGCGGATAAAGGGCACGGACAAGGCGCTCGCCATGACCGTTGACTGCAACTCACGCTACTGTTATCTCGACCCGGCAAAGGGCGGGGCAATGGCCGTTGCCGAGGCCGCTCGCAACCTCGTGGCGAGCGGGGCCAAGCCCCTGGCCCTGACCGACTGCCTCAATTTCGGAAACCCGGAGCGGCCGGAGGTCATGTGGCAGCTCAAAGAGGCTATAATGGGCATAAGCGCCGCGTGCCGCGCCCTCCACATACCGGTCATAGGCGGCAACGTCAGCCTCTATAACGAAACGTCCGGCAAGTCCATCCACCCCACGCCGGCCATAGGCATGGTGGGGCTGATAGATGACGTAAAGACGTGCAGGAGGCAGTGGTTTACCGGCCATGGCGACGCCATTGCCCTGCTTGGCTGCGGCGCGCCGTCGCTTGCCGGGAGCGAGTATCTCAAGGTCGCGCACGGTCTGGAGAGGGGCGCATTGCCTGAGATCGACCTCGCAAGGGAGAAAAACCTCCTTGACGCTTGTCTGGCGGCTATCAAGGCTGGTATAATAGTGTCGGCGCACGACATATCCGAAGGCGGCCTTGCCGTAGCGCTCGCCGAGTGCTGTTTCAACCCGGACGGCTCCATTGGAGCGGCGGTCGAGTTCCATCAAGGCTGGCTCCGGCCAGACGTAATGCTCTTTGGCGAGTCATCCGGCAGGATAATCGTGAGCGTCAGGGAAGGCGACGCGGATAAACTGCGTTCCGTAGCGGCCTTATTCGGCGTCCCGGTCGAGTTTATCGGCAAGACGGGTGGGGGGCGTCTCAGGATAGGCGGCTTTATTGAGGCGCCGGTGGAGGAATTACGCGAGGCATGGAAGGGCGCGCTACCCGACTTCCTATCGAGCAAATAATGGAAAAGTTGCCAAGGATCGATGATGACGATGATTTAAGGAGATTGCTTGAGCCGCATTGCCGCCTCAAGCGCGGTGAGATATGGGAAGACCCATTGCATGGCCATAGGGTTGGTTGTCTTGATGCCACCAGCAAAAGGGATGTAGTTGCGCTCATGGCCGGTGAAACGTCCGGATTGGCAATCCAGGACCCGCCGTATAATATCGTTCTGAGCGGCGCAAATACCATCGCCCTGTCGAAGACTGCCCTGGAGAATTATATCGCTTGGAGTAAATGTTGGGTAGGCAATACGATTGATGTCTTGAGTGATGATGCCAGTCTTTATGTGTGGCTTGGCGCAGACCAGAGGGACGGGTTTCAGCCGCTCCCTGATTTTATGCTTATGATGAGGGGGTTTGATGGTGTAAAGACGAGAAGTTTCATAACGATGAGGAATCAGCGCGGTTATGGAACGCAGAAAAATTGGATGGCGGTAAGGCAGGAACTCCTCTATTATATCAAGGGCAACCCAGGATTCAATGTTAAGGCCGAATATACCGATATACCGAAGATTTTAAGGGGATACTACAAGAAAGTTGACGGGAGGATTACGGAGAATCTTGAGCGCGGCAAGTCGGATAACATAAGGGCCGGCAATGTTTGGGTCGACGTCCAGCAGGTGTTTTACAGGATGGAGGAGAACGTCCCTGGCTGCTATGCCCAAAAGCCATTGAAGTCAACGGAAAGGATTGTAGAGGCAAGCTCGACGCCAGGAGAGTTGATAGCCGATTTTTTTGCTCATTCAGGCACAACCCTTATGGCGGCTGAACGGTTGCAACGGCGTTGTTTCACGATGGACGTGGACCCGATTTTTGCCGAGATCACTATCAGGAGGCTTGAGAATTTCAGGAAGACCGGGCGTTGCGGCTGGCAATTCAATACGCCGTTCCCCGAGGCAGGGTTCAACATCGGGACGGGTGACGGCCTTGATGACGGCCCTGTTCATAATGGGCCGGTACAGGAAGCGCTATTCGCCGCAAATGATTGTCCTGGGACGGCAAAAGGGTAGACATGGAGAAGTTAAAGAATGAGCTTGACGAACTGATAGACAGGCTTGAGAATACAGGTGATTTTCGCAAGGAAGTTGCTGAATTATATTCCGTCTTTCCTTTCAACGAGTATGAGTACGTAATATCGCATCTGCTTGTCAGGGGTAAATTCACCCTGCGGGAATATTATGACTTGCGCAGGTCGTATATTGACCGCAATTTGTATCTATCCATCTTTGAGATTTCGTCGCCGCGGGGCCTCGGGGATGGCTGGGCGCGTGGACAGTTGATGCAGCTTGTGCCCGAGTTCAGGTTGCCGAGCAAGGAGTTGGACGCGGATTATTCCAATCAATACGATTTGTGGCTGCCTCTCGCTGGCAAGAGCGGCGTTTATCGAGGCGTAAGGATCGAAATAAAGGCATCGAGGGCCGTTGATGTTGATAAGCCGCATGAACCATTATACATCAAGGCCTTATCAGCGGATTCGAACAAAAAGTTTGATATCAGCAGATAAAGCCGGGATGCGCGGATGTGTTCGTATGGGTGGCGGTTTGGAGGGACAGGATAAGGTATTGGGTTTTGAATTCAAATGACGTGTCGGGGAATCGATATTTTTCCAACAAACAGCATAGAGGAAACGTAGGCGAAGGGCAGTTGCATCTGACGCGCGAGAATATCTCCGGCTTTGACAAGTATGAAGCGGCATCCACCGGCATAAAGCCAGCTGTAATCAGTGCATACAAGAGATTGAAGTGATGGATACCGGATTCAAGCGCGATAAATTCAACGACGAGTGCGGGGTCTTCGGCGTATACGGACACCCGGAGGCCGCTAATATCGCGTATCTCGGCCTCTACGCGCTACAGCACAGGGGCCAGGAGAGCGCGGGCATAGTCGCATCCGACGGCCACAGGCTCGGCTTTCACAAGGGGATGGGGCGCGTTGGAGACGTCTTCAACGGCGACGTGCTCGGCTCCCTTCCAGGGGACTCGGCCATAGGCCACGTCCGGTACTCCACCGCAGGGGAATCGCACATCAGGAACGCGCAGCCCTTCGTGGTCGAGTACTCGCGCGGCTCCATCGCGGTGGCGCATAACGGCAACCTCGTCAACGCCGCGTTCCTACGCGACAAGTTCGAGGCGCACGGCTCGCTCTTTCAGTCCTCTATGGACACGGAGATAATCATACACCTCATCGCGTCCTGCTACGAAAATTCCATCACCGACAGGATTACCTACGCCCTGCGCGAGATAAAGGGCGCGTACTCGCTTCTCTTTCTGACCGAGGAGATGATGATCGCCGCGCGGGACCCGCACGGGTTCAGGCCGCTGTCGCTCGGCAGGCACAAGGGCGGCGCTTATGTGGTTGCCTCCGAGACCTGCGCCTTCGATCTTATCGAGGCCGAGTTTGTCCGCGACATCGCGCCCGGCGAGATGCTCGTCATCGGGAGGGGCAAGGGGCCGGCCTCCTATTTCCCGTTCGGGAGGGGCGCGGTCGCGCCCAAGCCGTGCGTATTCGAGTTCATCTATTTTGCGCGGCCAGACTCGACTGTCTTCGGCGCGAACGTCTATGACGTCCGCACGAGGCTCGGCGAGAGGCTGGCCAGGGAGCACCCGGTTAAGGCCGACATCGTCATACCGGTGCCGGACTCAGGCGTCCCGGCGGCCATCGGCTTCGCGCGGGCCTCAGGCATCCCGTTCGAGATGGGGATAGTCAGGAACCATTACGTCGGCAGGACGTTCATCGAGCCGAAGGATTCCATCAGGCACTTCGGCGTCAAGATAAAGCTCAACGCGATAAGGGACGTGATACGCGGCAAGCGGGTCGTCGTCGTGGACGATTCCATCGTCAGGGGGACGACCTCCAGGAAGATCATCAGGATGATACGTGACGCGGGCGCCGCCGAGGTGCACATGCGGATAAGCTCTCCGCCGACCGTCTCCGCCTGCCATTACGGGATAGACACCCCGCGCGTGACGGAGCTTATCGCCGCCAAGAAATCGAACGAGGAGATAAGGGCGTTCATAACGTCCGACACGCTCGGGTACCTGAGCGTGGCCGGGCTTTACGGCGCGGTGGTGGCGGCGGGCGGGAGCTTTTGCGACGCCTGCTTCACGCGCTCATACCCGGTTGACGCGTTGAATGAGGAGATGGTCCCGCAACTCGCGTTGTTCAAGTAAGATGCCGTTGTCCGCGGCCGTGAACAGTGGCCGCGGCGTTACATAAAGCAACGAGGAGGTATCGTGAATATGGACAGGTTGACAGTGACAGCGTTACGTTGGACAAGGCCGCTTGCCGCCGTCATCGCCGTGCTGGCGGCCTCGGCGATAGTTTTCGCGCCGGCGTATTCCATCGCCGCTTCCAAGGCCGGTGATTCCAAGAATCCTCCGCCGGCGCAGGATGCGGGCGCGCCGGGGCCGGGCAAGGATGCGGGCACCGGCAAGGAAGAGAAGAAAAAGGCCGCGGAGCCCGCCAAGGGAGAACTCGTAAAACTGGACTGGCTCAAGGGGCCGGTAAAGGATAAGAGCGAACTGCCGTCCTTCAAGATGATCTATGTCAAGGGCAAATGCTTCGACATGGGAGACTGGACGGGCGACGGAGATGACGACGAGAGGCCCGTCCATAAGGTCTGCCTCTCCAATTATTACATAGGCGAGACCGAGGTGACGCAAAAACTATTCGCGGCGGTGCTCGGGTTCATCCCGAACGAGGCCAAATTCCTCGGGCCGGACAATCCGGTCGGTTCGGTAACCGCGCCCATGGCAAGGGGCTTCATCAAGAGGCTTAACGAATTGACGAAGGGGTATTACCGCCTGCCGACCGAGGCGGAATGGGAGTTTGCCGCAAGGGGCGGCGGCAAGACCGAGAGGTGGGCCGGCGTTGACAATGAAGATACGCTCGCGGACTACGCATGGTTCTCGGAGAACTCGGACGGGACCCTGCACCCGGTCAAACAAAAGAAGCCCAATGGATACGGCATCTACGACATGACCGGCAACGTCTGGGAGCTGACCGAGGACTACTTCGACTTCGATTATTACCAGAGGAGCTCGCAGCGCGATCCCCTTAATATGGAATATACGACGTGGAACTCGATGCGCGGCGGCTCCATTGCGGATGAACCCTTCTGGATGCGCGCCACCTACAGGTACGGCATCGAAATGCATAAGGCCTCCGCCTCGGCCAACGTCGGTTTCAGATTGGCGGAGTAGCCCCTGGGCGCAAGACCGCATTTTTGAGTTATGCTTGTAATATCAAGGAGGCCCTGGTTAATTCCTTGATGCCGTTATCGGTTGCCGGTTATCCTTGGCGGGAGCAGGTTGCAACCACACCTGTCCAAGATGAGTTTTTAAAAGAAGCCTCAACCGGTTAAAATATGTTTTTCCGATAACCAGTTACGATATAGGGCTACGATTCACAAAGCAGCTCTAATAGAGTTGCTTTGTGAATCTGTAAATCGCGTCGCTATAGTTTCACGCGCCGGTCTTAATAACCATCCGCCGGAGGTCTCTTAACGTGGGGTCCAATCTCCGTAGCGCCGCTTGCTGGAAAAAGACAACCCTGCCGCGCCTCGGCAGTGCCGCCCTTGCGGCCGTCGTTATCGCCGCCCTGTGTCTGGGCGGCTGCGCCGCCGTAGGGTCGCAGCCTCCCTATCAGGACGTCCTTGCGCAATGGACCCGTTCAGAGAAGGTCTTCGTGGGGCTCGACGCAAGGATTTATCTGAGCGCCACGTACAAAGACCCTTCATTCATAGCGTCCTACGTGGACAGGTATGCGGCCGCGTATAAGCTCGACGACGCCTACAAGGCGGCGCTCCTTGAACGCGAAAAGGAGGAGGCCGAGCGGTATAACGAGTTCTTCGCCGCCGTCTACACGCCTGAGGATTCGTGGAACGACCTGCAGAATAAAGACTCCATCTGGAGGCTCTACCTCGAGGACGGCACAGGGGCGAGGCTGGCGCCCATATCCATCACCCGCGTCGATAAAAGCGACCCGCTTCTGCGCGAGTTCTTTCCATACTTCGACATGTGGAGCTCCGGTTACAGGGTCAAGTTTCCGAAGTACTCCGACGCCGGCGCCGAGCCTATACCCGGCCCCTCCACCATGTATTTGCGGCTTACCGTGACCGGCATCATGGGCGAGGGAAACCTTCTATGGAGGTTCAAAGAATGACAAGATGCCTGCGGTTTTTTTTGTTGTCCGTTCTGCTTCTCGTCCCCGCGTTGAGCTACGGCGCCACGGCCACCATAGACGCCGCAAACGGAGTCGTTTATTTCAAGGCAAAGGGTTCTCCCTCATGGGGGCTTACTGAAAAGGGGAAGGCCGTCGAGGAAGGGGACCGGATAAAGACCGGGAGCGACGGCAGGGCGAGCCTCGTCTTCGCGGACTCGACGAAGCTCATGCTCGGCAACGACACCGAACTGGAGGTCACGGAATTTCTCCTCAAGCCCAGGAAGAGGAGCGCCGTCTACTCGGTCTCTACGGGCAAGGTCAGGGCGGTCGTGGCCAAGTTCGCTGGCAAGAGCGACATAAAGGTAAAGACCCCGACGGGCGTGGCGGGCGTCAAGGGCACGGACTTCATCGTGATGAACCAGGGCGACGCGAACGTAATCTTCGGCAAGGAGGGCAAGGTCGACGTGGCCGGAGACGGCGGCGGGACGGTCAAACTCAGCGCCGGCAAGATGACGGAGAACACCAGGGGGGCATCTCCCATAACCCCGGTCGCGGTCGAGCCGGGCACCGCCCTTGCCGACGCGAGGGCCGAACTCGAGGCCGTCACGGACGCAAACGCGCCGGTGGAGTGGGAGCGCGCGGGCAAACTGCCCGACGTGCTTGCGAGGTGGAACATCAACTACGGCCATTACCTTGCGGAGAGCAAGAGGTACAAAGAGGCGCTCGACGTGTTTAGGATAGCGATAGACCTGTCCACGGCTCCGTCCACGAGGGCCGAGGCGCATCTTGAACGGGGCACCGTGCTCTCGCTCTACATGAACGACCAGCGCTCCGCGCTCGCCGAGTATAACGAAGTCATCGAGAAGTATCCCGAAGTGCCGTTCGTGGCCAATGCCCTCTATTCCGCCGGGAAGATAGACATGGACGCGGGGAATAAGGCCGAGGCCGTCCGTCTCTTCAAGAGATATCTGAGTGAATTTCCGCAAGGCCCCCACAGGACGACGGTCGAGCAATTGTTAAGGTCGATGGAGGCCGATTGAAACCGGTCCGCGCCATCCGGCCCGGAGACAGGACGGTATTTCTCCTTCTGGCCGCGTCGTGCGCCGCGTTGACGCTCCTCGCCTATCTCTACAGACCCGCCTTTTTGACCCTCCTCGACCTAAAGGCGTCCGACGCGATGCTTTCAGTGCGCGGGAGTTCCACAGCGCCGAAAGAGGTCGTCATCGCGGCCATCGACGAGAAGAGCGTAAACGAGCTCGGCAGGTGGCCGTGGTCAAGGGAGGTCACCGCCGGGCTGATAACCGTGCTCAAACCGGCCCGCGTTACGGCCCTCGACATAGTCTTCTCCGAAAAACAGAACGCGGCGGCGGACGGGGCGCTTGCAAGGGCGGTCGAGTCCTCGGGGAACGTCGTGCTCGGTTATTTTTTCAGGGACGACTCCACCGAGCAGCCGTCCGAGGCCGCGCTCTCCCAGATAAAAACCTCATCCATAAATCTCATAAATATAGTCGGCGGCCAGGCCGCGGGCGATAGGCCCTTTCCGGGGCCGGAACTCTCAGGCGTGGAGACGAACATAGACGTTATCGGACGGGGCGGCGCGGGCTTCGGGTCATTCAACGCCGACCCGCAGGACGACGGCATCTACAGGACGGCCAATCTCGTCTATAAATACGGCGGCGACCTCTACCCGTCGCTCCCGCTTGAGGCCCTCCATAGATACCTCGGCGGCGACGTGATGCTCAACGCCGCGCCGTTCGGCATCGACGGCGTGACGGTCGGCGATAGAGGCATACCGGTGGACGAGCAGGGCGCGTTCACGCTCAACTTTTACGGGGGCGGAGGCGCGTTCGCCACGTATTCGGCGGTCGATCTGATAAAGGGCAGGGTGAGCGCCGGCGCGATAAAGGATAAACTCGTCTTCGTGGGCGTGACCGAGCGGGCGATATACGACATCAGGCCCACGCCGGTGGACGCATATTTTCCGGGCGTTGAGATACACGCCACGGTGGCGGGCAACGTCTTGCAGGGGCGCTATCTCATCCATGACGCGAGGGTCGTGGTGCTCGATCTCGCGCTGGTCTTCGTGCTCCCGCTCGCGCTTGCGGCGATAATAGGCCTGGCCCCGCGCACATACATAAGCCTTGCCGCCGGGCTCTGCATCCTCGCGGCGCTCATTGCCTTCGACTACTACCTCTTTGCGCGGCGCGGCGTCAAGCCCGACGCCGTATATCCCGGCCTCTCCCTCATACTCGCGTATCTCTCGTGCGAGGCGTACCGGAACGTGGTGGTGGAGAAGAAGGGCAGGTATCTTAAAAAGGCGTTCTCCCAGTATGTATCGCCCGACCTCGTATCCGAGATAATAAGAGACCCGGATAGGCTCAAGCTGGGCGGAGAGAAGCGCGTCGTGACGGTGCTATTCTCCGACATACGCGGGTTTACTACCATCTCGGAGAAATTGCCGCCGGACGAGCTCGTCACGCTCCTCAACGAGTATCTTAGCCCCATGACGCGGATAGTCCTCGATGAAAAGGGCCTCCTTGACAAATACATCGGGGATGCGATAATGGCCATATTCAACGCGCCGCTCACGATACCCGACCATCCGATGCGCGCCTGCGCGGCGGCGGCGAAGATGATGCCGAGGCTTGAGGAACTCAACGCCGGATGGGCGCGCAAGGGCTATCCGGCCATAAAGATCGGCGTCGGCGTAAACACGGGCGAGGCGGTCGTGGGGAATATGGGCGCGGAGCTCAGGTTCGACTACACGGGCATAGGGGACACCGTGAACCTTGCCTCGCGCCTCGAAGGGTTGAACAAGCTCTACGGCACGCGCATCATCGTGAGCGAATTTACATACGAGCAGGTAAAGGACGCCTTTTTATTCAGGGAACTCGACCTCGTCCGAGTCAAGGGCAAGGCTAAGCCCGTGGGCCTCTATGAGCTGACGGGCGGGACGGATAGAGACCGCGGGATATGCGCGGCGTTCGCGGAGGCGCTGGCGCTCTACAGGGCATGGAGGTTCGAGGATGCGAGGAAGAAGTTCGCTCTCTTGCTCGAAAGGTTGCCGGACGATGGGCCGTCCAAGCTTTACCTGACGAGGTGCGATGAATTTCTCGCAACCCCGCCCCCGCCTGACTGGGACGGTGTATACGTGGCCAAGACGAAGTGACGGGGCGGGGTTTACACGGCGCTGTTTTTCTGGTATGTAATCATAAGGGGCCTGTTATGATGAAAAAGACATTCGTTATTTTTCTCCTCCTCCTGACGATGCCGCTGTGCTCTTACGCATCCACCCTCGTCCTCGAGGGGAGGACGGCGAACGAGGTCGAGGTCACGCAGGAGAGGGTATTTTCCACGCCAAGCGAGGGGCTGCGTAAACTCGTCTTCAGGTTCGCGTCTCCCGCCGAATGGAAGGGGCTGACCCTTACGCAGAGTCTGACGAAACACACGGTAGATTATACGCCTAAGCCCGACTCGGTCGCCGCCGACAAGGACGCCTACGGCAATACCTTCACCGTGGCCACGTGGACGAACCTCAAGCAGGACGCGGTCGTAAGGGAGCGGTTCACCGTGGCGCTCGATATAACCCTCAAGGAGATGAAGAGCAACGCGCCGTTCCCGCTCAAGGTCAGCGAAATACCGGCGGACGTCTCGGTCTATCTCAAACCCACGGAACAAGTGCAGTCGGAAGACGCGGATATAAAGAAGCTCGCGGCCTCGCTCACAAAAGACAAGGCGACCGAACAGGCCGCGGTCATGGCCGTGCTCGACTGGGTCGTCGATAATATAAAATACAAGACCCCGATACCCGATTACAGCGCCGCGTGGACTCTTCAGACCAGACATGGCAACTGCCAGAACTACGCGCACCTCTCCATCGCGCTTTTGCGTTCTCTCGGCGTCCCGGCGCGCATAGTCGGCGGACTCGCCCTCGGAAAGACGTGGAAGGTGCCTATAGAGGGCGGCACGCTCCAGCAGTCCATCGGGCAGGGCGGACACGCATGGATGGAGGTCTGGTACCCTGACCTTGGGTGGGTGCCGTTCGACGCGCAGCAGAGCCACCTCTTCGTCGGCCCAAGGCACGTCAAGCAGACAGTTGGGCTCGATTCGACCGACGTAAACGACTCATGGAGAGCGGCTCCCGTGTTGCCGCCCTTCAAAGAGGACATCTCCGCCGAGTATATCAAGGACGATATCGAACTCGCGCTCAAGAAGGAGCTACTGGGGCCGTCGAGCTACATAATGACCGGAAACGTCGAGATAACCGCGCCCGTTGCAACTGAGCCTCTAAAGCCCGCTCCTCCTCCGCCGGAGCCCGTTAAAAAACCAGAGGAGACAGCGCGTCCGGTTGCCCCGTCCGGGCCGGTGGAGTTCGGCAACCTCGATTTTCCGGCGCTCATGGATTTCTCCGTCAAGTCCGGCTCCAATGTAGGCAGGAAGACCTTTGACAAGGAGACGGCAGAGTATGTGACCGGGGACGCGACCTTCGCTCAGGCGTTCACGGTTGAGGGCGACCTCAGGCTCGATGCGGTCTCGCTCGCCATGCACAAGTTCGGCGGCAGGCTGGGGAGCCTCTGGATAGACGTGGTGAAGGACGAGGGAGGACGCCCCGGTGCCGAGGGCACGCGGAGTATGCCGCTGTTCCTCGATGCCGTCAAATATTATCCGGGGTACAAGTGGTTCGACTTCAGGTTCGCCGCGAGCGCCGAAGACCAGCCCGTGCTCAAGCCCGGCAAATACTGGATAATACTCAGGCGCTCAAAAGACGCCATCGTGAACTGGTATTACACGCCGGGCAATCAATACGGCGGGGCAGGGGACGCGCGCTCCACTGCCACGGGCATAGACTGGTCGAACGTCCTGAACTATGACTTCAACTTCAAGGTCAAGGGCGCATACATAAAGAGCGGCGGGGCGTAGGCCGTGCGTCAATCCATCGCCACAAATCCATCAGGAACCGGAGGCTTCGACACTCAATGAAAAAACCCTTTTTTGCCGCGTTCGCGCTTGCGCTCGGCGTCACCCTCGCCGGGTGCGTATTTATCAACCTGCCGCACGTAGAGCCTCCAGCCGAGAAGGTCATAGGGGGGCAGGGGCCTGATAAGGTGGCCGTCATCGACATATCGGGCGTCATCGACGACGAGGGCGAGAAGAACCTGCTCGGGAGCGAGACCGGCGTCAACATAACCGCGCGGGTGCGCGAGGAGTTGGGCCTTGCCATGGAGGACAAGGCGGTAGCCGCCCTGATACTAAGGATCAACACGCCGGGCGGGGCCGTGACGACGTGTGACATTATAAACCACGAGATAACCGAATGGAAGAAGCGGAAGAAGGCCCCGGTCGTGGCCGAGCTTATGGACATCGCGGCGTCCGGCGGGTACTACGTCGCGGCTGCGGCTGACAGGATAATCGCCCATCCTACGACCGTTACCGGCTCCATCGGGGTCGTCGCGTTCAACGTAAACGCCTCCGGGCTCATGGACAAGATAGGCATAACCGATCAGACGATAAAGTCCGGGGTCAACAAGGACATAGGCTCGCCCATGCGGCCCATGTCCGATGCCGAGCGCAAGATACTCCAATCGGTCATAGACGACATGTATGAGAGGTTCCTCGACAGGATAATAGAGGGCAGGCCGGGCGCGGGCTTCAAGAAGGAGGCGCTCCGCGCCATTGCCGACGGCAGGATATACACCGCGCCGCAGGCGCTCGACCTCAAACTCATAGACGCCATCGGTTACATGGACGACGCCGTGTCCGAGGCGAAGCAGGCCGCCCACATAAAAGACGCCACGGTCATAACCTATTCCGCGCCGTCGTCATACAAGAACAACCTCTACTCCAGCCTCGCCCAACCCATGCCCTCGACCGTCAACCTCGTGAACATAGACGGAGGGGCGCTGCGGCACCGGTTCGGGATGAGTTTTATGTATATGTGGAGGCCGTAGATGCCGCGGCCCGCGCGCGGGGCAGGCCGTGCCCGCGATGTTGGAAGCAGGGCTTGGGCAAGGCGTTCCCACTCTCGACAGATACATTCGATGGCAGGCGCAGAGATTGGGAACGAGGGGGATGACGGGTGCCTGGTGGAGGGTTTTGTAGTTGCCGATTCATCGGCGTTTTTAGAGTGTAGGGGGCAGGTTGATGTTACGGGACGCTGGATTCGTCCCCGAATGTCTTAGTCTCCGATTAAGGTATTCGGGGATCGATTAAAACCTTGGGAATGACAGTCCGGGGCCGCGTCCTCACAGCCTGCCCTCGAATGTCTCTACCGGGGGCAGGAGCGTGGGAACGATAATTCTAATTTTCATAGCTGGTTGCTCCGTTAAAAAAAAGATTATACCACATAGAATTGGTTGAGCCACGAAGCCCATCGGGGTCTGGGCAAATTACCGATGGGCTTCGCTACGCTCCCGCCTCCTACTCCTACTCCTGCTCCTACTCCTACTCCTACTCCTACTCTTGCTCCTACTCCTACTCCTGCTCCTACTCCTGCTCCTGCTCCTACTCCTACTCCTACTCCTACTCCTACTCCTGCTCCTACTCCTGCTCCTACTCCTACTCCTGCTCCTGCTCCTGCTCCTACTCCTACTCCTACTCCTGCTCCTGCTCCTGCTCCTACTCCTACTCCTACTCCTACTCCTACTCCTTCCCCTTCTCCCCGCCGTTCGGCCCGACCACCGAGATCGTATATGCGTCGAGCGTCAGGTATTTTTTTGCGGCGCGGAGCACGTCGTCGGCCGTTACGGCGTCTATCTTGCCGGGGTATTCGAGTTCGAACCTGTAGCCGAGCCCGAGGAGTTCGTTGTTCGTCATTACGGCGGCCTGATCCGAGACCTCTTGCAAGCCTATCTGGTACCCCCCTATTATCGAGCCTTTGGCCCGCTTGAGTTCGTCGTCCGAGACCTTCGACGTGGATATCTCTTTCAACTCCTGCATTATCCCGGCTATGGCGTCGGTCTTCTTGTCAGGCGCCGAGGCGATGTATATGCCGAAGATGCCTGGGTCTGCGCCTTCCTTTGAGAAGGCGCTCACCGAGTAGGCGAGCGAGCGCTTATCGCGGAGATTCACGAATAGCCTGCCGCCCTGTCCAGCGAGCGTCTCGGTCATTACCTTGAGCGGGTATGAGTCGGCCTCGCCGACGGCCGCGCCGAGGAACGCCATGCCGATATGGGTCTGCTCCTTCTGCTTGACCGCGCCGGTCGAGCGCACCTCGGTCTGGTGCGCCTCCGCCGCGGGCGCGGCGAGCGGCTGCGAGGCGGCATTGAACCCCTTGAACAACTCCTTCACCTTGTCAACCGCATAGGCGGCGTCCACGTCGCCGACTATCGTCAGTACCATGCGGTCGGGAGAGAAGAACCGCTCGTAATGCTTTTCCACGTCGTCCCTCGTGAACGCTGAGACCGTCTCCTGAGTGCCGGCGACTGGCATCCCATAAGGGTGGCTCCTGTAGAGTTCCTTGTAGAGGAGCTTGAAGGTGTAGCCCGGCAGGTAATCCTCCTGCTTCTTTATGGCCGCGAGGGTGTCCTTCCTGAGTTTTTCAATCTCCACGTCAGGGAAGGACGGATGTAGGAGCGCGTCGACGTAAAGCTCCATGCCTCTGTCAAAGTATTTAGAGAGGAACTTGGCCGATGCGCCCGTGGAGTTCCACGCGGAGAAGCCGTCAACGCCCCCGGCTATCTCCTCCACGTCGCGGGCGAACTCGGCCCTCGCGCGCTTCTTCGTGCCCCGCGTAAGCATCGCCGCGGTGAAAGCGCCTATACCGCCGGTCTTTGCGTTCTCGTAGCGCAGGCCCCCGGGGAAGGCCGCGTAGACCGCGACCGTCGGGTTTGAGTGGACTTCCTTGACGATGAGCGTTACGCCGTTGTCGAGTTTTATCCGCGAGACGGCTTCTTTGGCCGCGGCGGTTTTTTCCGTCACGGCCTTGGCTGAATTGACGGCTGAGGCGATGGCACCGGCGGTTATGACCGCCTTGTCGGCCTCCGGCACGACCGCGCCGACCGTAAGGTTCGCCCCGGTCAGGTACTTCGCGGCAACGCGCCTTACGTCGTCCGGCGCGAGCCTCCTTACGCCTTCGACGTAGGTCTTGTCGTAGTTCATGTCGCCGATTATCGTCTCGTAGTATCCGAGCCTGTCGGCTATGCCGTCCATGGTCTCGCGCGAGTAGACGAAGTCGCTCTCGAGGTTGAGCTTTATCTTGTCGAGCTCCTCGTAAGACGGCCCGGAGGCCGCGAGCTTGCCGATTTCCTCCATTGTGGCGGCAAGGGCCGTTCCTGCGTCCTTGGCGTCAAGCGTGGCGGTTACGAGGAATACGCCGGGGTCTTTCATGGACATGGCGTAGGCGGATATGCCGTGGACTATCTGGTTGTCTATCTTGAGCCTCTTGTAGAGCCTCGAACTCTCTCCGCCTCCGAGGATGCCGGCGAGGGCGTCTATGGCGAAGGTGTCGGCGTTCTTCTCCTCAGGTATGTGGAAGGCAAGTCCGATGCGAGGCTCCATTATCTCCTTGCCGGTGATGACGGTCTTTAACCCAGCCTGAGCCGGTTCGGCCGGACGCCGCCTGTGCGGGTCTTTTCCCTTCTTGAAGCCTTTGAATTCCCTCTTTACCGCGGCCAGCGCGGCCTTCGCGTTCACGTCTCCGGCGATGACGAGCGTCATGTTGTTCGGGACGTACCACTTCCTGAAGAACGCGAGTATGTCCTTCCTCGTGAAGGTCTTTACGTTTTCCGCGGCGCCTATGACGGGGCGTCCGTACGGGTGTTTTTGATAGGCCGCCCCGAGTATGGTCTTGTAGAGGCTCCTGCCCGGGTCGTCCTCGTTCATGCGTATCTCTTCTATGATGACGTCGAGCTCCTTTGCAAGCTCATCCGGGTCGAAGGACGAATGCTGGATGGCGTCGGCCATGATGTCGAGCCCCGTTGAAAACCCGCGGGCAGGCACGGTGAGGTGATAGACCGTGTCGTCGTAGGACGTGTAGGCGTTGATGTCGCCGCCGACCGCCTCTATCTCGCCCGCTATCTCGCCGACCTTTCTCTTCGCGGTGCCCTTGAAGAGCATGTGCTCGAAGACGTGGGAGATGCCCGATTCCTTATCCGTCTCTTCGGCCCCGCCGACCTTGACCCACGTCTGTATCGCCACGACCGGCGCCGATGGGTTCTCGTCGATTATCACGGTAAGCCCGTTGTCGAGTCTTGTCCTTTGAGGCTCGGCCGCGGCGTTGAAGACGAGGCCGAGAAAAAATACGGCGGCAATGGATATTATCGCGGCTATTCTGGTGCGGCGCATTATGGTGTCCTCCCTGAACGATATGCGGTGATTGATTCGTGCGGTATGATAAGGATAAACCTTTTCCAGCGGTTTTTCAACCGGATACGCGCTGCCTTGACACGCGCCCGAAGCCTGCTATAGATGAAGTATGGACAGGTCATGTTGTCTGCTCATAGTAGACGTGCAGGTCGATTTCTGTCCCGGAGGCGCGCTTGCGGTGAAGGACGGAGACTTGGTCGTCCCGGTAATCAACGAATACGTCAGGCTCTTCGGCGCGGCGGGATGCCTTATCGCGGCCACGAGGGACTGGCATCCGGCAAAGACCGTTCATTTCGGCGGCGGAAAGTGGCCTCCTCATTGCGTCCAGGGGACGCGCGGCGCGGAGTTTCATCCGGGGCTCAGACTTCCGTCAAACGCGAGGGTTATAACCAAAGGGACGCGGCCTGACGAGGACAGCTATTCAGGCTTCGACGGCTCTGACGCATCCGGCGCAAGACTCGGCGACATGTTGAAGAAAGAGGGGGTAGGCCACGTTTTCATCGCCGGTCTTGCGACAGATTATTGCGTGCGAGCCACGGCTCTCGACGCGCGGAAGGCCGGGTTCAAGGTGACGGCGCTCATTGACGCGATAAAGGGCGTTGACGTCAAGCCCGGCGACTCGAAGACCGCGATAATCGAGATGATAGAGGCGGGCGCGGATACCGCGACGTTCCCGGACGTGAAGAAGGCGGCGGGCCACGGGGAGGCATGTCAATGAAGGCGCCGCGCATTACTAAGGAAGAGGTCAAGGCGAAACTTGACGGGAGAGAGCCGGTCACGCTCCTCGATGTCAGAAACCCGGTCGATTACGGCAACTCGAACGAAGCTCCCCGGCGCGGTGAGGATGCCGCTTGAAGGGCTTGAGGCGCGGATAAATGAACTCGACGCGCAACGGCTCATCGTAGCATACTGCACGTGAACCGAGGAACACTCAAGCGCCCGTGCGGCGCTTATACTCTCAGGCAAGGGCTTCAAGGCTGCGATGGCGCTCCTCGGCGGGTTCAATGCGTGGGTGAACGCCGGGTATCCGGTCGAGAAGAAGTGACGGCGCTCAGCGTCCGCCTGAGCACGCGAGCGCGGCCTTTTGCCAATCCACGCCCTCAAGGAGGGGAGCGGCCTTGACTTTGAACGGACGCGTCTTTATCTCCGCCTCAAGATAGTTCACGCGGTCGCCAGTGGCCGGATGCGTCGAGAGGTAGGCAAGCGCGCTTGGGTATTTGGCGCGCGTCTCCTCTAACTTTTTGAAGAACGCCGCCATCCCATCCGGGTCTATTCCCGCCTTCATCAAAAGCCTGAGACCCTCTTCGTCCGCCTCGCGTTCGTTCATGCGGCTGTAGCGCAGGTTGGCGAAGGTATTTACTATGCCAGCGGCGTTTCCCGACCCGCCGGTCGCAAGCGTTATGAGCATGTAGGTCGAGAGGTTCTGGAAGATCGACTTGGTCGCGTGGCGCCTCAATACGTGCTGCATCTCGTGGCTGAGCACGCCCGCCAGCTCCTCAGGCGTCCCCGCGCGTTCGAGCAGGCCCGTGAAGATGATGATGTGGCCGCCCGGGGCGGCAAGGGCGTTGACCATCCTGTTTTTAATGATATGCGCCTTGAACGTATATGGGTGTGGCTTGGCCGCCGCGTCGAGGATGGTGATAATCGCGGAAACCTGCGCCGTTGCCTCAGGATTATTGCATTCGGGGGATGAAGCCGTGAATTCAAGGACGATCGACTCGCCGAGCCGTTCCTCCCACGCGGGAGGCACGTGGAGCGCCGCGTAGGATGCCGCAAGGGGGATTATCCACAGGTAGAGCGCGGCGATGACCGGGACCGCGCCGAGGATGAGCGCCGTTATCCATGCGCCGCGTTTGGCGGCTCCCGCGTTGCGCAGGCTCGATGAATGGGCAGGAGAGGCCGTCTTGAAGGCCGTTAGAAAGGCAGGGCCGCCTACGGCGAGGGTTTCTCTGCCTCGCTCGAGCCTCGCCGTTCCATCGGCGTTTATTCTATGATTCAGGGTTACTTCGGCGAACGGCCAGTCGATGACGGTGCGGTCTGCCTTGACTATCCTGATGGACGTTGCGCCGAGCGACACGGTTACGCCGTGGCGCTCGGCGGTAAGGCCGTTATAGTAATATCCCTGCCAGGGCGCCCCGTTCATCAGAAGGCGAAGTCGATGTCGAGCATATCCGCGAGGTCGTCGCCGGACGCCTTGGCGTCGCTTGGGGCCTGGCGTATCCGGTCGAAGTCGAACTCCCCGGTCATGGCGACGTACCTTGTCCAGAACTCGGTCTTGCGTTTCACGAACCACGGGTATCCGATGCCGAGCGTAAAGACCACGATGAGCAGGTTCACGAGGTGATAGCCGAACAGTTGTCCGCCGGTGATGGAGGAACTGAAGCGCACGGACTGGATGGAGGTGTGTCCCCAGTCGTAACGCATCAGTTGCGCCCTGTACCAGAACCAGTAAATCCCGAAGGTGGCGGGCATGAGGAGCATCCCGATTATCATGCGCCTGAATACGTCCTTGCTCTCGCCGTCATACTTGAACGCGGCGGAGCCGTAGAAGCTGTTTTCGCGCCAGAACGCCTGTTTGGCTATATAGTGGCGCGGGTAGTAGAAGCCGAGCGTTATGACGGAGAGGAATCCGCCGGATATGTAGAGTTTCATGCCTTCCGCTACGGTGCCGCGGAAGGAGAAGCGCACGCCGTGCCATTCCGTCCTGCTCATGCGGTAGCGCCGGGCCGCCACGAGGATGAACGGCCTCAAGAGGAACATGTTGACGAAGACGAGGAAGCCGAACGCGGGATTAACGAACCTCGACAGCAGGTTAGGCACGATGAACGCCGCGAAGAATATGGCGCCCGCCTTGAACGCGCCGCGGAAGAGCTCCTTGCCGGTGCCGAGATAGTTGAAGCGCTCGCCCATGAGTTCCATCTGGCCGTAGAGATATTTGCGCAGCTTCACCTTGCCCCAGAAGTAGTAGATGTTGAGCGTTATGACGGAGAGGAGCATGTTGACCGCGTATATGCCGAGCAGGGCGGAGCCGGTGCCGTGGAAGGCGAGGGAGCGCGCCGCGCCGCCTCCGGCGGGCTTGTCAGGGCGGGGCGGCGGGGCGGCTGGAGGCGGCGTTGCGGTATTCTTCGCGGGCGCGTCGCCGAGCGCCGAGGCCATGCCGCCATGAAGCGGGTGGCGCGGGGCGTCGTTCCTTCTCGTGAAGGTGAAACCGTGCCCGCACCTGGGACACCGGGCCTTGAGCAGGCCGTAAGGCAGGCCACCCCCATCGACCTCGCCGGAATGATGACAAGACGGGCATTCGATCAGCATCGCGTCTTCCTTGCATGGGGCGTTTTTTTAGTTGAGTTGGTAGATACCGTCTCGCCTGTCAATCAAATATCTCCTCCCCCCGCTTTTTTTTTGGGGGGGGATTTACAATAGGGCTACGATTTGCAAAGTAGCTCTATTGTAAATCGTAGCTCTATGGGTGGGGGGTGCCCCAACGGCCCCCCATCCCCCGCCTTAACGATCTACAAAGTAGTCTTATGCGGGGGCAGGCTCTTTCCTTCCCACCAAAGGCGGGGGGAAGGGGGTTTCGCAGCAGGTTGGGTTAGCGCAGCCCCCGTCTCAACGATTTACAGATATTTGTTGGGTTGAAAAGCGCAACCCAACCTGCCATCTTGTATAACTTTACAACTTATCCGGCGGCATCGCAATAAAAATTAGCGTGCCCGGCCAGGCCTCTTTCTTTTAAGGCCCTTCAATCCAGCCGGCCCGGTTATCGTCTTTGGGTCCGTGATCCGCTCCCATTCGTCCTTCGTCATTATGCCGGCCCTGAGCACGGCCTCCCGGATGGTTTCGCCGTTTGCCTCCGCCTCCTTGACGACCCGCGCCGCCGCCTCATAACCGATGACCCTGTTGAGGGCCGTGGCGAGCCCGGCGGAATTTTCAAAATAGGTCTTGCACCTTTGTCTGTCGGCCTCTATGCCCCTTGCGCACCGTTCGTCGAACGCGCTTACCGCGTTGGTCAATATCTCGATGGAATGCAGGAGGTTCCAGTTGACGAGAGGGAACATGACGTTCAGTTCTAGTTGTCCGGCCTGCGCCGCGAGGGTTATGGCAAGGTCATTGCCTATTACCTGAAACGATACCATCGTGAGCATCTCCGGCATGGATGGGTTTACCTTGCCCGGCATTATGGACGAGCCGGGCTGAACCGCCGGGATGGTTATCTCGGCAAGGCCCGTGTGCGGGCCGGAGGCGAGGAGGCGCAGATCATTGCAGATGCGTATGAGGTCGGCAGCCGCGCCGCGCAAGGCCCCGGACGAGGCCGTAAAGTCTCCAAGGGACGTTGCGGCCTCGAAGTAGTCCGGCGCGGGCCTGAGTCCCCGGATGCCCGTCGCGTCCCTGAGCGCCGGCATGACGGCCTTCCTGTAGAGGGGATGGGTGTTTATGCCTGTGCCTACGGCCGTGCCTCCGAGGCCGATAATCCTCATGCGCCCGGTTGCCGTCTTTATCCTATCGACGGAACTCTCCACGGAGGCCGCGTAACCTGAGAACTCCTGGCCGAGCCGCACCGGCGCCGCGTCCTGAAGATGCGTCCTGCCGGATTTTATTACGCCGTCGAACCTTGCGGCCTTTTGCCTCAGGGTCCTTGAAAGACCGTTCAGGGCGCGCACAAGTCCTTCGGACGACATTATGGCCGCCACGCGCAGCGCCGCGGGCATGGCGTCGTTCGTCGACTGTGAGGCGTTTACGTGGTCGTTGGGGTGGACGATGGAATAGTCGCCGCGTCTGCCGCCGAGCTCCTCGATGGCGCGGTTTGCGATGACCTCGTTCGCGTTCATGTTGTGGGAGGTGCCGGCCCCGGCCTGATAGACGTCAACGATGAATTGATCGTGGAGGCCGCCGTTGATTATCTCGTCCGCGGCCCTGATGATGGCCCCGGCCCTTTTCCGGTCGAGGAGTCCGAGCGAGAGGTTTGTCCGGGCCGCGGCCTTCTTGACCATCGCGGTCGCGGTTATGAAGACCGGCTTGGCCCTCATGCCGCTTATGGCGAAGTTTTCGGATGCGCGCAGGGTCTGGACGCCCCAATAGGCGCCGATGGGGACGCGCCTTTCTCCCAAAGAATCGGCTTCAAGACGAAAGCCTTTGCGGTTTTTGGGCATCTGGCCTCTGTCTTTTACGGCGAGCCTGTTTGCGCGGTTAGTTGTTGATGAGGCTTGCGTCGGGCGTAAACGGGACGCTTGCGTCTATGTGCCCGGCGATGGTGCCGGTCTTCTTACCGTCTACGAGGAGGCGCACCTCCTTTATCTCAGGGAAGTTGAGCGCCACGGTGTCCACCACCGAGTAGATGGTAAGGATTTCGTACGTCGAGCCTCCGGGGTGGTTCCTGACCATCTCGGAGGAGAAGTCCGCCGTGGCGGTCTGTCCCTTGACGCGGACGCCGAGGAGTTTTACGCCCTCGGGGATGGTGTTGCCAAGGGTGCGGTTTAGAGGGCCTTCGATCAGAAGGCCGAGCGCTTCTTTTATCTCGTTTTCGAGACTGCCTTTCTTGATAAGCCTTCTTTCGGCCTTGAGCCTCTCGCCGTCTTCGTCGCTCCAGTAGACGTTTATCTCCCTGGTCTCGGCGGTCTCCTTGATCTTCTTTTCGACTATCGGTCTGAATATGCGGTCGCCGTACCTGTCGACGAGCACGATGCCGGCGATGACCGTGATGATGGCGATGATGATTACAATAAGCCAGCCGCCGGCCTTGCGGGAGCGGGGACGTTTTCTGGGCGCCCCGTTTGCGGGACCACCGGTCTTGTCGGTTGTCTTCTTCTTCGCCATTTCTATGCGCCGACCGTAACGAGCCTGGCCGTGTCGAGGCCCGGCCCGAAGAATCTCTTGCCCACGGCCACGAACCGCTCAGGCGAGTCGGTGACGAAGAACTCGCGCTTCGCGCCGCCCGCCGCGCCGTTGAGCATGTCATCTCCGGCGAGCGCCCGTCTGGTCTCCTCAGCCGTGGCCTCTGCCGAGTCTATGAGTTTGACGCCCGGCCCCATGACCCCGGCTATGGTATCCTTGAGGATAGGGTAATGGGTGCAACCGAGGACGAGCGCGTCCACGCCCCGGCCTTTAATGCCGTTCAGGTAATGCTCCGCCGTAAGACGGGCGACGTCATTGGACGTCCAGCCCTCCTCGGCGAGCGGGACGAAGAGGGGGCACGCCTTGGTGAAGACAGTCAAGACATCGGTCTCTATCTCGAAGTATCTGTCAAAGCCCTTTTCTCCGTGTTCAGTGACCGAGCGCGTCTTGTCGCCTGAGAGCGCGTTGATGGCGTTCACGTAAGAGTTGCTCCGTATCGTCCCCTCGGTGCCTATTATGCCTATCCTGCCCGCGGCCGTGGCGCGTTTAGCGGCCCTTGCCCCAGGCTCTATGACCCCTATGACCGGGATGGCGAGCGTCTTTTTGAGTTCACCGAGGCCGTAGGCCGAGGCAGTGTTGCAGGCCACGACGATGAGCTTGACCCCGCGCCCGGCGAGAAACCCCGCTACCTCGCGTGAATACCTGATGACCGTCTCCTTCGACTTGCTGCCGTAAGGCACGCGCGCCGTGTCTCCGAGATAGACGGTATCCTCGCCGGGCATGAGACGCGCGATCTCGCGGAGTACCGTAAGTCCGCCGATGCCGGAGTCGAATACGCCTATGGGTCTTTTATTTATATCCTCTGAAAGCATAGCACAATTATTGAGTCTATGGTAAAGGGCAGCCTGTTGTCAAAGCAATAGATTATTATATAATAAGAAGGCCGGTTTGCATATAGCGGCTGAGGCGAGTTGATGGAAAACACAGAGATAGCCAGGATATTCCACGAGATAGCCGAACTCCTCGAAATGAAGGGAGAAGACCATTTCCGCATCCGCTCGTACCGGAACGCCGCGATGGTCATAGAGGGGCTGACCGAGTCCTTGAAGACGCTTTATGAAAAGGGCGAGGCCGGACTCGACGGCATCCCCGGCGTGGGCAAGGGCATACGCGCCAAGATCGCCGAGATGCTCACGACCGGTCGATGCGCCGTCCATGACGGGCTTTTGAAAGAGCTTCCCGCCGGACTCTTCGACGTGTTGAAGGTCGGGGGGATCGGCCCGAAGAAGGTCATGCTTCTATATAAGGAACTTGGGATAACGAGCGTGGACGCGCTCAGACGGGCCGCCGAGTCCCACGCCATACACGCGCTGCCCGGCATGGGCGAAAAGACCGAGGAGAATATCATCAGGGCCGTCGAGAGCCTCAAGAAGGTCTCCGCGAGGTTCAATCTTGCCGTTGGGCTGTCCTACGCCGAGGGTATCAAGGCGCATCTTCAAAAAACGCCGGGCGTTGCGCGGGTCGAGGCCGCCGGGAGCCTCAGACGCTGGAAGGACTCCATCGGGGACCTCGACATGCTGTGCATCGCGCATAAGCCGGAAGACGCCATCGCGGCCTTTGCAGCTTATCCCGGCGTTAAGGATGTCTTATCGAAGGGAGGCACGAAAAGCACGGTTGTTTTAAAGACGGGGTTGCAGGTCGATCTCCGCGTCCTCAAGGAGGACGCCTTTGGCGCGGCCATGCAGTATTTCACCGGCTCCAAGGCGCATAACGTGGCGCTGCGCGATATGGCCAAGAGAAAGGGGTTGAAGATAAACGAGTACGGCGTATTCAAGGAGCCGGGGGACAGATGGGACGCGGGCAAAACGGAAGAAGATGTCTATAGGAGCGTCGGCCTGCCGTGGATACCGCCTGAACTCCGCGAGAACCGGGGAGAGATAGAGGCCGCCGCCGAAGGGAGACTCCCCGCGCCCCTCGAACTCTGCGACATAAGAGGCGACCTCCACGTCCACACGAGGGAGTCCGACGGCAATGCCACGCTTGCGGAACTGAGCGAGGCGGCGCAGGCGCGGGGCTACGAATACATCGCCATAACCGACCACTCCAGGGCCGTGGGCGTGGCGCACGGCCTCGACGAGAAGCGCGCTATGGCGCAGATAGAGGCGATAGACGCCTTTAACGAAAGACTGAAGGCGTCGGGCAGGCATTTCAGATTATTGAAGGGCGCAGAGGTGGACATCCGGGCTGACGGCACGCTCGATCACGCCGATGAGGTCTTGTCGCGCCTCGACTGCGTCGTCGGCGCGGTGCATTCGGGCTTCAACATGACGCGGGAGGCGATGACCGGGAGGATCATAAAGGGCATGGAGAGCGGCTGGATAAACGTGCTCGCCCATCCTACGGGCAGGCTCATAGGAGTCCGCGAGCCGTATAAAGTTGACATGGAGGCCGTGATGGGAGCGGCCAAGAGGCACGGGACGGCCCTGGAACTGAACTCATACCCTGAACGCCTCGACCTCAACGACGTGCATTGCAGGATGGCCAGGGAGAGGGGGATTCTCGTGGCAGTCTCGACCGACTCTCACTCGACGGCGCATCTCGGCAATATCACCTTCGGCATCCACAACGCGAGGCGCGGCTGGCTTGAGAAGAACGACGTGCTGAACACGCGGGGGCTGAAGGAGTTGCTCAGGATTTTGAAGAAGACGAGGCAGGCGGGGCGATAGCTACGCCGTCTCCACTTCCTTTATCTCGACCGAGGTGTGCCCGAACTGCTGGAGCCTGTTGGTCTTGACCTTGATGTCGCACGGGTTGCAGTGGCCGAATGCGCCGCATACGCGCCACGAGTCCTCAAGACCGAACGCCGGGTCGATGATGCTGCCTACGGGCGTCCTGCCCTCGTAGAGGTCGCTGTGGCAGCGGTAGACCGAGCCGTCGCTCCCGATGATAAGCTCGGTGGTCTTGCACATCACAGTCTTCTTGAACTTCCTTTCGCATGCGCGTTCATACCTGTAAGTGCCGTGGAGCCTGCCCGCGTGTTCGCCGAGGAACTCCTTGAAGCGGAAATCCACCCCCCTGTCCAGGCAATACTCCCGCGCCTCGCGGATCGTCCTTTCCTGCGACGGGTGCAGGACGCCCCAGATGCCGATGGAGTATCCGGCGTCCTGCATCTTCAAGACCTTTTTGACGAGCGGGGCAAGCTCCATCGCCTCTGGGTGGTAGCTGACGCGGATGGACGCGTATGGCGAGTCGCGCTTTACCCTGTAGGGGTTGACCTTGCTCATGAACTCGTCCACGTCGAACTGGAGGTTCGTGAGGATGTCTATGTTGAGGGAGGGCTTTATGTTGTTGATGATGTATATGAAGTCCTTGTGGAGCGAGGGTTCTCCGCCCTGAAGCGTTATCGGGAGGTCGTCGCGCGAGACCAGCCTGTTTATCCCCCTGACCACGTCCTCGCCTGATAGCCGCTTCCTGGCGAAGCCCGCTTCTCCGAAACGGTTTATGCAGTATGAGCAGGTGAGGTTGCAGGCCAGCGTCAGGAAGAAGGCCGCGTAATTGTAGTGGGGCGGCAGGGGTATGGGCTTTAATTCCTTCATGGAGACCTCCGTCGGTTATCGGTTATCGTTCAGAACGCCGGCGCATGCGGGGCCGTCGTTGCCGTCTCCCGGCGGCGCGGGGCCTCTGAGTCGCCGAGCGTATTTTCTATGGCCTTCCAGACCGTCTGCGGCCTTATCGCGTACATGCAGGGCGTCTCTTTTTTGCACGTGGTGGACAGACACGGCAGACAGTCGTATTTGCCTTCGGGCAGGAGTTTCACGCCGTTCTTGACGTAGACCTCGCTTGCAAGCGTCGGGCCGAAGAACGAGACGATCTTTTTGTCCAGCGCGTGCGCGATGTGGAGACCCAGACTGTCGTTGGTCACGAGGAGCCTACATGAGTTTATCCACTCTATGTACTCCTCGATGTATTTGAGACCCTGTTGCCACGATATCCTGTAACGCCCGCCTATGAGCGCCTCGAGCTCCTTCCAGTACTCAGGCGGCCATGCCTTTATCGGCCACTTGTCGCCGACGTGGTGGTTGAAGCCGATGTCGTATAGCGTTTTTCCGGCGGGACGATACCCGATGGACGGCGTCTCTCCTTGCCACTTGCCGCCGACCATCTCGAACAATACGTCCTCCCAGTACTTGCCGTGCGAGACCTTGTCCTTCTGGTTGAAGCATATCTCAAGGACGTGCTGGCTTCCGTCATAAGCGTTGGTCTCGCCGGTCTCAGGGTCGAACCGAAAACCGTACCGCCTCCAGCCGTTGAGCGAGTCGGCAAGGGCGCAGATGCCAGCGACCTTCTCCAGGTTGATTATCGTGTCGAACCGCTCGGCCTTCAGTTGCAAAACGGCCGTAAGGTCGTAGGGGAGTATCCGCGCAATGCCGGGGTTGCCCTTGAGGAGGGCTACGGCCTTTTCGTCCACGAGCCACGTAACGTGCGCGCCCTTGAACTGGTTGAGGAGCACGGTGGAGCGCAGGACGTCTCCGAGCGAGGTCGTCCGGCTGACCTCGTCAACGAGGGTCTCGGAGTAGCCCAGCTTGATTATCAGCACCTTTTCCCTGCGTTTCAGGTTCACTTTAGTCAACTGCCTTATGTTGAGGAGTTCATGATGAGGAATGGGATTTATGCTCATACCCGTATACCCCCAGCGTTTTTTGACTACGTCTTGCCCAACTCCTCTTTGCTGAAGACCTCTTCCGTGTGTTTGAAACGTTCCAGCACGAAGCTCTCGTAGACGCCCCTGGCCGTGTCCGCGAGCGAGAACCTCATCGGGTATATCTTTTCCTTTATGAGAAACGCCTTGACGAGATAGTAGGCTATGAAATACGCCCGCGTGAACGGGAGTTTTATGAGTCCGTTCACGACGACGTTGCGCGTCCACGGCGCCCACAGGCATACGGTGGAGAGGAGCGAGAGGTTCCTTTGCAGGAGCTTTTCCTTCTCCGTAAAGCAGGTGAGGGGCGAGGTGGACTGGTAACTCATGTGGAGCTTGTCGAAGTTGCCGTCGAACGCGCCCTGGGCTATCGCGTAGTTCGCAAGCTCGGTCTCAGGGTATGGGAAAAAGAGCGGGAACTCCCCGAACGTCACCTTGCATTTGAGGTTCAGGTCGAGCGACTCGATATCCTCGCTTAAAGACGAGCCTGGCGCGGCGAAGATGGTGTTCGAGAATGTCGGAACTCCGTGTCTGGCGCACAGGCCGAACGCCTCCAACATCGTCTCCTTCGTCATGTTCCGTTTCAGGACCTCGTTCCTTACCCTGTCGCTCCCGCTCTCGATGGACATGGAGAGGGATGCGAGACCGGCCTTTTTGAGCTTGAGGAGTATCGGCTCGGTGAGGAGGTTGGCCCGCATGAGGCAGTGGAACGGCAGGCCGATCTCGCGCGGGTACCTCTCGGAGAATTCGTCGAGCCATTCGCCGTCTTTCATCACGAAGATGTCGTCGTAGAATTTTATGAACTGCGTTGGCCAGCGCCGCTTCAGGTCTTTGAGCTCCGCGAGCGCGCGCTCCACGCTCATGCGCGCCCCGAGCGTGCCGTTGCCCTTGTAGAACGTGTTGTATTTGTGGTTGAAGCAATAGGCGCATTTGTACGGACATCCCCTGCTTGCCATGAAGCTCCGCATGGGGAATCTGCCCAGCCGGGTCGTCTCGTAGAAGAGGCCGCGGTCGAGGAACGGCAGGTCGTCGAGTTGCGCCCTTCTTGGCCGGCAAACGGGCGGCGTCCCTTTTACGAAGTTCGCCTTCGTGACGACGTTCGGTATACCGTCGATTGAACCCTTGTTCTCTATGGCATTGAGGAGCTCAGGCCATGCGTCGTCTCCCTCGCCCGCGCACAGGGCGTCGAACGGGAACCGCTCTATCATTTCGGGGAAGAAGGTCGCATGAGGCCCGCCGATGACCGTGAAGATGTCTTTGCCGATGGACTTGACGACCTCGTTGGCGGCTATGTAGTATTTATGCTCTCCGGTCTTGGCGCTGAACGCCGCCACGTCGGGCCGGAACTCCCTGACCTTGTCTCTCAAGTCCCTCTTCGCAAGCACCGATATGGCGGTCGAATGCCCCTGCCTTTTTGCAAGCGCCGAGAGGAGCATTATGCCCATCGGGTCGATGTATTCCACGTCTTTGATTATGAAGAGTATCTTCATTTAAACACCGCGACCGTTAAAAAGACGCCGATGAATCGGCAACTACGACCCGCTGACCATGTCCGCTGTAGCGCGTCCGTTCCTTTACCCGCACGTCCCAGAAGAGCGTGATTATGGCCTTGGCGACGCTTATGACGTTCTTCGGCGCGAACGCCTTGCTCCTGCCCGTGTCCCTCGGTTTTATCTCTATGCCCACCTCGGCGTATGTGGCGCCCGTTCTGAGAAGCCGCACCAGTATCGCGGCCATGTACGCGAAGCCCCACGTCTTGAGCGGGCATCTTTTCAATAAGGCGCCCTTGATGACGCACGTGCCGTTGTAGTAGCGCAGGCTCAACCCGAATAGCGTATTTACGATTACGACGAAGAGCCGCGATATCGCCCGCCGGGCAGGGGGACGCGCGCGCTGGTTGGCGGTATACGGGATTATGATGTCGGCTGTTCCGGCAAGGCGCATGATCCTCGTGAGCGCCTCGGCGGGTATCTCGTTGTCGCCCGGCACCATGATGACGTATTCGTTTGAGGCGAGTCTCACGCCCTCCGTGTAGTTGTACCCGAAGCCCATGTTCCTTGGGTTGTGCACCACGCGGACGGACTTGTCCCGCTCCCTTATGCCCTCGATGACCGCGCCCGTGTCGTCGGTCGAGCCGTCGTTGAAGATGATGATCTCGAATGCGCCGAACCTCCGCGAGGCGGCAAGGGCGGTCTTGATGGATTCGACCGCGCCGCGGACGTTGCCCTCTTCGTTCAGGCACGGGACGATTATCGATATGGTTGTCTTGGTCATTGCGTCAACCGCGTGTTCATCGCGCCGCCGTTGCGTCTCCCAGCGCCGTTTTTACCGCTTCTATTATATTGTCCTTGCCGGGGTAGTATAACTTCTCCAAGGCCGGAGACGCCGGGGTAGGGCACTCAGGCAGGTTCACCCTAACGGGCGGCCCATGAAGCGAGTCGAACGCCTCTTCCGCCACCCTCGATATTATCTCCGCGCCTATGCCGCATTCCTTCCAGCCCGTGTCCGCCACGACGAGCCTGCCCGTTTTTCTGACGGACCCCATGATAAGGGGCGCGTCGAAGGGTTTGAGCGTGCGCAGGTCGATGACCTCGGCCTCTTTGCCGTCCTTGCTTAATGCGTCCGCGGCCTGCATGGACTCGGATACCATAAGAGAGAGCGCCACGATGGTAACGTCCGTGCCCGGTCTCCTGACGATGCCTTTTCCTATCTCGACCGCGTAAGGGCCTTCGGGCACGTGGCCTATATGCTCATAGAGCCAGCGGTGCTCGATGAATATGACCGGGTTGCCGTCGTAGACCGCGCCGCGCAGGAGTCCCTTCGCGTCATAGGGGTTGGCCGGCATGACGACCTTCAGCCCCGGTATATGGGCGAATAGGGAATGGAGGTTCTGCGAGTGCTGCGCGCCGCTTCCCCAGCCCCTGCCGATGATGCCCCTTATGACCAACGGCGTCTTGAACGCGCCGCCGAACATGTAATGCCATTTGGCCGCGTGGTTTATTATCTGATCCATCGTGAGGAGGGTAAAGTCCACCCTCATGTGCACGAGCATCGGCCGCATCCCGGCAATGGCCGCGCCCGTTGCTATGCCCGTGAGCGCGCCCTCGGCCAGAGGCGTGTCCATCACCCTGTTGCCGAATCTTTCGCGGAGCCCCAGGGTGGTGCCGAATACGCCGCCGGAGTCGTCAACGCCTTCGCCCATGATGAATACGTCCTCGTCGGAGGCAAGCAGCTCGGCGGCGGCCTCGAGGAGCGCCTCCCTGTAGGTCAGGCCGCGAAGCCCGGCCTTCTGACCGCCCGCCCGGTCAAACTCGGTCTTGTTTGCGTATATCTTTGTCCACGGCATTGGATTGTCTCCTCGTTATTGCATCGCCGCGTAGACGTTCGTCAGGAGGTCGCTTGCGTCCGGGTAAGGGCTTGCCTTCGCAAAGGCCACGGCGTCGTCTATCTCTTCGTTGATCGACGCCTCCGCCGCGTCCATGTCCCTTTCAGTCATGGCGTTAGTCTCAAGGAGCCTGGCCCTGAACCGTTTTATCGGACACCGCTCAATCCACTCCATAAGCTCGTCCTTGGGCCTGCACCCGCGTTCGTAGTCGGCCTCCGGGCCGACGTGCCCTTTCCATCTGTAGGTGACGGCCTCTATGAGGGATGGGCCTGCGCCGCCGCGCGCCTTCGCAACGGCGCCCCTTGCGGCCTCATAAACGGCCATGGCGTCGTTGCCGTCCACGCAGACTCCGTGCGCGTCGAAGGCGGCGGCGGCATTGACGATATTGCACGCGGCCTGCCGCGACCTCTGATGCGAGTTCGTGGCGTAGAAGTTGTTTTCGCAGACGAAGACGACGCCGAGCTTCTTGAGGGACGCGAAGTTGAAGGACTCGTAGAATACGCCTTCTTCGGATGCGCCGTCGCCGAAGAATATCACGGTCGCGCGCCCGTCGTTTTTGAGGCTTGAGGCGAGCGCCGCGCCGACGCCCATCGGTATCCCGCCGCCCACGATGGCCGAGGTGCCTGGGATGCCGTTCTCCCTGTCAGCTATGTGCATGGACCCGCCCTTGCCCCGGCTGCACCCGGTCTTTTTGCCGTAGAACTCCGCCATGAGCGGCCTCATGGGCGCGCCCTTGGCGAGCGCGTGGCCGTGGCCCCGGTGGTTGGAGAAGACGTAGTCCCTCTTTTCAAGGTTCAGGCAGACCCCGGCGGCTATGGCCTCCTGTCCGATGCAAAGATGCACCGGGCACTTCATCTCCTGCTCTGGATATAGCGCCGCGATCCGCTCCTCGAAGAGACGGATGCGGAGCATGGACGAATAGAGCAGGGCAGGGAGGTCTCTTGGTCTCTTAGCGTTATTCATGGAGTATGGGATGCGTCGTTCAAATGAAGTTTACGTGCGCCCCGGGGTGGGCGAGGTCCCACAGGTATCTGTTCACCTCGTCCATCCTGCAATTAACGCGGCACTGATTCGTGTCGAGCTCATCGGCGGCGAGCCGCTTTATCTCCGTCCTCTTCGCCCCTTTCCATATCCGCTCGAAGGGGGTCTCGTTGATGTTGCCGTATAGAAACCTCTCGTCTCCGAGATAGGCGCTGCACCCCCAGACCCCGCCGCCCGCGTCTATATACGTCCAGAAGGGCAGGGCGAGGCACCGTTCATGCTTGCGCCTGGTCTCTTCGAGTTTGCGCATGGCGTTCTCCCTGAATATGACCTGAAAGCCGTTGCCTGAGAGCCTCTGGAGCTCTTCGTTTATGCGGAGATAATCGCCGTACTTGAACGTCTGATACTTCCGCGTGATGCTCTTCAAGTGCTGCGAGTATGACTTTATGACGAGATAGTCGGCGCCGATCTCCTTGGCGATGCGGGCAAGCTCGACGGCCTCGCCGACGTTCTCAGGCAGGAGTATCAACTGCATCCCGATGGTGGCCGGGATGCCTTCCGCTGAACGCATCTTCACCGCGCCGGAGACGTTCTTTATGACCCTGCCGAAGTCCTCTTCCTTTGTCCGGTGTATGGCGGCGTAAGTCTTTGGCGTGGCGGCGTTGCAGCTGATCTTTATCCACGTTATCGACGGCAGCGTCATGGAGCAGACCGGCTCCGTGAAGAGGACGCCGTTGGAGGTGACGGCCACGTCTATGCCGGCCGCCTTCGTATGGTTGATTATCCCCGCGATGTCCTTATGCAGAAACGGCTCTCCTTCGCCCGCGTACATGACCGACTTGAGTCCGAGTCCGGCCATCTCGGTTAGCCGCGTCTTCAGAAGGGCGGCGTCAAGATGCCTTGGGTTGTAGCCCATGTAGTCGAGGCCGCAGTAGGTGCATCTGTGATTGCACGCGCCTATGGGAGACAGCTCCGCGTATATGGGGTATACGTCCTCCCCCATGAGCCACTCGGCCACGCGCCGGGGGTGGTATATCAACTTGTGGCTGTCTATCCTGTATTCGTCCATGAAGTAATGAGCGGCGTCCTGATTGCGCTGCAAGTTATGAAAATGCGGCCGCGCGCAAATGCGCGGACGCCTTGATTGTGCCGCGTGGTTGATATTCGGGATGCAAAAATGGCTCTTGGGTGCAGGCTCAGGAGGAGTGCGGACGCTCTGGAGGTCATGCCTTGGCTGTATTACAATTAGAGCAATAATTTTCCGCTTGTCAAGCGGAGGCGCGCTGTCTTTATGTTATAATCTGTAAGAGGGAGACCGATATGGCGAAAGATCCGATCTGCGGCATGGAAGTGGAACCGTCAAAGGCTAAAGGCGCGAGCGTCTATAAGGGCGAGACGATCTATTTCTGCAACCCCAACTGCAAGATAAAGTTCGACAAAGACCCTGATGCGTATATGGGCGGCGTCAAGGCCGCGATGCACCTGGCGTCCCCGGAGGCTCACGCCTCCGGCGAGATGGCCAAAGACCCGATCTGCGGGATGGTTGTGCCCAAGGAGCGCTCGATAAAGACCGAGGCCGGTGGCAGGGCGTATTACTTCTGCTCGGAGGGGTGTCTGCGGACCTTCGAGGCCCCTGAGACCGAGCTCAAATCCATGAAGCGCCGCGTGGCCATTGCCCTTGCCGGCGTGGTCGTGCTCGCGGTGCTGCGCTCGGCCTTCTTCCTCGGGCTTGCCGCCGGAGCGACGGTGCTCACGTGGGCGCCGGTACCGTGGCTCCCGTGGTTTAAGTGGCCGGTCTGGCTCTTTATCATAACGACGCCGGTGATGGTCTTCGGCGGGCGCGGGTTTTACGCCGGGGCGTGGCACGCCGTCAAAGACCGCTCCGCCAACATGGATCTCCTCATCGCGCTCGGCACCTCGACCGCGTATCTCTACAGCACCGTAGTGACGTTCCTCCCGGACGTCTTGCCGGTGGAGGAGAAGGCCGTCTACTACGAGGTCTCGGCCATCATCATCGCCTTCGTCCTCCTCGGCAAGTACATGGAGGAGATAATCAAGAAAAGGTCGAGCGCCGCGATAAGGAAGCTCCTCGACCTGCGGCCTCAGACCGCGCGCGTGGTCAGGGGCGGCGCGGAGATGGACGTGCCCGCGGAGTCGATTCAAAAGGGCGAGATCGTCGTGGTCCGCCCCGGCGAGAAGATACCCGTTGACGGCGTCGTAACGGAAGGCCGCTCTACCGTCGATGAGAAGCTGATAACGGGCGAGTCCTTCCCGGTCGGGAAGGAGGCAGGAGACGCGGTCACCAGCGGCACGCTCAACAAGACCGGCGCGTTCAGGTTCAGGGCCGAGAGGGTCGGCTCCGAGACCACGCTCGCCCAGATAATAAGGCTCGTGGAAGAGGCGCAGGCGTCAACGTCAAAGATACAGAGGCTCGCCGATAAGGTCGCCTCCTACTTCGTCCCGGCGGTGGTGGGCGCGGCCTTCGCGTCCATAATCCTGTGGTCTGTATCCGGCAGCTTCACGACCGGGCTGTTGTCGTTCGTGGCCGTGCTCATCATCGCGTGCCCGTGCGCCCTCGGCATAGCTACCCCGGCGGCGCTGATGGTGGGCGTGGGCAAGGGCGCGGAACTCGGCATCCTCATACGCGGGGCCGAGTATCTTGAGCGCGCCGCGAAACTCAACTGCGTGGTCTTCGACAAGACCGGCACCCTCACCAAGGGCGAGCCGGAGGTGACGGAGGTAATCGCCGCCGCGGGCGCGGGCGCCGACGAGGTCGTCATGCTCGCGGCCATCGCCGAGAAAGGCTCGGAGCACCCGCTTGGAGAGGCCGTGACGAAGAGGGCGCGGATGACCTCCGGCAAGGCGATACCGGACGCCGAGGGCTTCGAGGCCGTGCCCGGTCACGGCGTCAAGGCGCGTTATCGCGGCGTGGAAATAATCATCGGCAACCGCAGGCTGATGGGTTCCATCGGCGTGGATGTCAAGGCGATGGAGGCGGCCATATCGGCCCTTGAAGGGGCGGGCAACACGGTGATGATAGTCGCTCGCTCCGGCGCGCTCATGGGCGTCATCGCGGTCGCAGACACCCTAAAGGCGCACGCCGCCGAGGTGGTGGCTGGTCTCCGGCGCGAGTCGATAGAGGTCGTCATGCTCACCGGCGACAACGAGAGGACGGCGAAGGCGATAGCGGCAGAGGCCGGGGTCGATAACGTCATAGCGAACGTGGCGCCCGGTGAAAAGGCGGCGGTCATCAAGGGCTTGCAGGCGAAGGGCAAGGTCGTGGCGATGGTCGGCGACGGCATAAACGACTCGCCCGCGCTCGCGCAGGCCGACATAGGCATCGCCATCGGAAGCGGCTCGGACGTGGCGAAGGAGACCGGTGGGATAATCCTCGTCCGCGACGATCTCCGCGACGTCCAAAGGGGCATAAGGCTCGCCCGCGCGACGATGACGAAGATAAAACAGAACCTCTTCTGGGCGTTCATCTACAACTCCATCGGCATCCCCATAGCGGCGCTCGGCCTGCTCAACCCCATCCTCGCCGCCGCCGCAATGGCGCTTTCGTCCCTCTCCGTAGTGCTGAACTCGGCGCTATTGAAGAGGATGAGGATATGAAGGGACGGGGAGGTGGGAGGCGGGGGCATAGGGTTATCGGTGAACGTGAAAGAAGAATTATCCTTATGCTGATAACCGATAACCGTCAACCGATAACTGTTTCGCGTGGGCTGTGCCCCGTCCTTAGCCGCTTCTCGGCAAAAATGACGGGTGTTTTCGATTATCGTTCCCACGCTCCAGCGTCCCGTTCGATTTACAGATAGAGCCGTTTTGCAAATCGCAGCTTCATTTAACCCTTTCAAGGAGGCCAACGAAATGACGAAATATCTCTTCCTCTCCTGCCTGCTCTACCTTGCAACCGCAGGATATGCCATGGCGGCTGACTCGCCCGCCCAAGACCCTTTCAAGCGCGGTGAGGCGGCCTTCAACGCCAACTGCGCGAGGTGTCACGGGGTAAAGGGCGGCGGCACTGACAAAGGCCCGCCGCTCGTGCACAAGATATATCAGCCGAACCACCACGCGGATATCAGCTTCCGCTGGGCCGTGGAGCGCGGGGTGAGGGCGCACCACTGGCCGTTCGGCGACATGCCTAAGATAGAAGGCGTGAGCAAGGACGACGTGGAAAATATAATCTTCTACGTCCGCGCCATCCAGAGGGACGCGGGGATATACTGATGAGCAGGTTCAGGATCCGCATACTCGCAAGACTCCTCACGAGGTTCCCCGGACTCTTCGACAAGTCCGTTGAGAAGGTCGCGGCGTTCAAGGTCGAGGGCGCGCCGTGGACGCCTTTTACAAAGCCTTTGAACAAGTCCAGGGTCGCCATCGTCACCACGGCGGGCGTGCATCTCGTCACGCAGGAGCCTTTCAAAATGAAAGACCCTGACGGAGACCCGTCGTTCAGGGAGTTGCCGTCCGCAACGCCGATGAAAGATTACATGATTACCCACGACTATTACGACCACTCGGACGCGGACAGAGATTTGAATATCGTCTTTCCCATAGAGCGCCTGCGCGAGCTTGAAGAGACGGGCGTGATAGGCGGCGTGGCCGATATGAATTACGGCTTCATGGGACACATCGACGGCCCGCACATAGAGACGCTCATAAAGAAGACCGCGCCGGAAGTGGCGGGCCGCGTCAAACGCAACGGCGTGGACGCGGTCGTGCTTACACCCGGTTGAGGGCTTTGCAATCGGTCCGTGGGACTGATACAGAGGGCGATAGAGGAGGCGGGCGTCCCGGCGGTGGGCATCTCAATCGTCAGGCGGTTCACTGAGGAGACCAAGGCCAGCCGCTCGGTCTTCGTCAAATGGCCGATGGGACACCCCCTCGGAGAGCCGGGCCGTGCCGATCAACAGACGGCGGTGCTGAAACGCGCCCTCTCAGCCCTCGAATCCATAACCGCGCCCGGCACGATAATCGACCTGCCGTACAGGTGGAAGAGGGAGGATTGGAAGGAGGGATAGCCCTATGTTATATTCGTGGTGTCAGGAGTTTCCTCCTGACGACATGGGTATGTGAGAGGGTGAATTATTGATATCTGTAAAAGTAATGCAATGGCGGCGCTTATGCTTAAACGAAAACGAGTA
>JACRCM010000026.1 GCA_016219025.1 Deltaproteobacteria bacterium
CCGAATGTTTCTGCCGGGCATCTAGCGTCCTTAGCGCGGGCGATAAGATAAAGACACTGGATTCCTCCCCGAATGTTTTAGTCGGGGACAAAAGCACGCGGGAATGACGGTTTGATGGACTTGCATTACTTATACAGAAGTCAATAACTGATAAATTATATAGCGGAGGTTGACATGCAGCTGACGGGACTTCTGTGGGGTGGAAAACTTCTCCGGCGCGTCGAGTTTCCAAGCGCCGAGGTGCTCGGCCCGGAGGCGAGCGTCGATGAGATAAAGACGCTCATCAAGAAGTGCGCTCAGGTCTTCATAAAACCCGTATTCAAGGGCGGGGTGGGCAAGAAGGGCAAGGCCGGTCTCATAGGACGGGCCAAGGACATCGGCACGGCGCTCAAGGAGAAGGAGCGGCTCTACTTCATCGAACACAGTTTCGGCAACTCCGTGGCCAAGGCGGACGGCGTTACCTTCGAGGGGGGAGTGCCCGCGGAGCACGAGGTCTACTTCTCGATAGCCGACTCCACCATCCACCGCTCTCCGATAATGACGATTACACATCATGGCGGCATGGATATAGAAGAGCTTCCCAAGGACAAGATACGGGAGGTGCCATTCGACCCGCTGACCGGCCTCAAGAGCTACCATGTCTCTAACGCGCTATCGGAGCTCGGCGCGCCGAGCGAGATAATAAGCCCGCTCGTGCAGAACCTCCCCAAGCTCTGGGCGCTCTTCAACAACTACGGCATGAGCATGATGGAACTGAACCCCATAAGGATGTCTCCTGACAAGGCCGGAAGGCTCGTGCCCGTGGCGTGCGACTTCAAATGCGCCTTCGACCTCGACAACCCGGCATGGAAGAGGCTCGATCTCCCCTCGCACCTCTTCGCGTCGGATTACTCCGAGTTCGAGCAGGAGATAAACCAGCTTCGCACCTATCAAGGCCAGAGCGACGTATTCGTCATAAACCCCAAGGGCACCATCACCTCTCCTACGTTCGGCGGCGGGGCCAACGCCCTGGTCACGGAACTCCTCGGCGAGCGCGCCACCATATCGTCGGACTTCGGCGGCAACCCGCCTTATGAGAAGATGTTCCATATATCGAGGATAGTCTTTAAGTACTGGCTCAGGCAATCGAACGTCCTCTTCATCATAGGCGGCAAGGCCAATAACACCGACATCTACGAGACCTTCAGGGCGATGGCCGACGCCTTGAGGGACAACTTCAACGCCAAAGGCCCGACGCCCTTGTACGTCGTCGTGGGCAGGGGAGGCCCGAACCTGATACGCGGCATGGCTTACATGAGGGACACGCTTGAGAACCTGAAACTCCCTTACAGGATGTTCGGCCACGACAGCGCCATGAGCGAGGTCGTCAACTACGCGCTCAACGTGGATAAGTGGATGGAGAAGGAAGGCCGCAGGCTCGTCGCGGCGAAGCTGGGTTGCGGGTGTTAGCGATGCCTCGATTCATTGCCGTTGACGGCGCGCGGGTTGCGGTTCTTTTACGCGCAACCCAGACAGGCAGGCTCTCAGAAGCCCCCCTTAACAGACTCAAGTTTGTATTTGGGCTATGATAGTCCGTATAATAAACTTGGGAGTTGGAATATAATTGGTATACTGGAGTCATTTCAGCCCCTTAGATTTTGAATATGACTTCAAGAGTGATAAACTTGGCGCTCATAGGATTGACTTTGAGGAGGCCGTTGAGTGTTTCTTCTCAAGTTTCGAGATACGCAGGAACAAGACCTATAAAGACCGCTATCAACTTATCGGACGGACGATGGGAGGCCGCAAGCTCAAGATAATCTTTCAATTGAAGCCGGGCGATTGCGTCCGTATTATAACGGGATGGCCTGTATGAAAACAAAACGGAAAGCCTTATCCGAGGAAGCGATAGACCGCGCGGTAATCGCGCAGGCCGATGACGAATCCGCGTGGGATAGGCCCGTGAGGGCGCATAAGGCAAAAGGCACCTCCATATCGCTCCCCGCTGCATTGGCCTCGCGCGCGGTTTTTTTTGCAAGACTGCATCGCCATGCGAGTTTGGAGGACTGGCTTGAACACATTATACAGGAACGATTGGATATCGAAGAAGCCGCATTTGCCGGATTTAAAAAGGAATTGCTTGCAAAGAACACCTGATTGACATGGATACGGCGCACATAACCGCCAAGAACGAATAACGGCATCCTAAGGAGTTTTTATATGCATAAAGAGGGCGTCAAGAAGTTCCCGTATTACGTCGGCATAAAGTCTCTGGCCGAGATAGCCACGCGGGAGGACAGGGTCTGCGTACTCAACATCCTCGGCACCGAGAGCCGCACCGTTACCCCGGTTAGTCACGTGTACTCCGGAGGCAACATCGTATTCGGCACGGGCCCGGGCAAATCCGGCCAGTTCCTTGAGACCAAGTCGGGCAATATCCCGGTCTACGATTCGATAAAAGAAGGTCTCAAGGCCGGACATAAGTTCAATACCGCGGTCATATACCTGCCGCCATCCGGCGTAAAGGACGGCGTGGCCGAGGCCGTTAAATACAACCCCGACCTCCGCAAGATTATAATCCTTACCGAAAAGATTTCGGTCGGAGACGCGCGCATCATCAGGGCGGTCTGCCAGACGAACGGCATAGACGTGTTCGGCGGCAACTGTCTCGGCGTTGCCGACGCGTGGAACAAGGTCAGGATAGGCGGCGCGCTCGGCGGCAACAAGCCGGAAGAGTCGCTCGTCAAAGGCTCGGTCGCCCTCTTTTCCAACTCCGGCAACTTCACCACCACCATAGCCGTCTACCTCCTCACGAAGGGCTGGGGCACCACCACGTCCATCTCAAGCGGCAAGGACGTATACGTCCACTACGCGCCGAGGGAGTTCTTCCACGCCCTTGACAACGACGACAGGTCGAAGTCGGCCATAGCCTACATCGAGCCGGGCGGGTATTACGAGGCCGGGCTTGAGATAAACAAGCCCACGGTCGCCTGCATAGTGGGCAGGTGGAAGGCGCGCCTCACAAAGGCGTGCGGACACGCGGGCAGCCTCGCGGGTTCCGGAGACGACGCCAAGGCCAAGGAAAGTGGTTCATGGACTACTTCGGCGTAAAGGGCATCTACACCCCGCAGACGCCGATATTCTCCAAGAAAGGCGCGGTCGTCACCAACATCGCCGACATACCGGAGGCGCTCACGAGGGTCATGGAACTCAACGGCGTAAAGCCGGACTTCGAGGCCAAGGGCGACCTCTCCCTCAAGTGCTGGTTCGCCGACAACGCGGGCATTGCCGTGCCCGCCGAGCTTGACGTCAAGCAGGTAAAGGCCGTCGCCCCGTATGACGAGCAGATAGAGCACGTCAACAGGCAGATAGGCGCGCAGTTCCCGCGCCAGGCCATGAAGGACGCCTCCGGCGTCTCCATGATGGACGCCAAGAGCCAGATAACCAAGGTCAATAACGTCTCCATACTCGATGCCTCGAAGCGCTCGCTTGAGGAGAACCTCTTCATGTCGCTCCTCAAGAGATACCCGACCGACTACGAGCGCGCGCTTTGCAACATCGTCTTCAACGCATACGTCAACCACCACGAAGACCCGGCGGTTATGTCGGCCGACGCGGCCCGCGAGGCGGGCAGCTCGCCGAATACGGTCCTTTCTGCCGCCGTGGCCATAGTAGGCAGGAAGCGCGTAGCCGCAGCGCTGGAGACGGCGAACGTCATACTCGACCTCTTCCAGACATCAGGACTCCAGAACGCGACCGACAGGTTTGATTACTCCTCCATCATCAAGGGGCTTTCAAAAGAGGCGCGAAAGGCCATGACCGAGGGCAAGGGAGACGCGCTCGCCGAGGTCCTGCTCGAGGCCATCACCGGCCTTGAAAAAAAGTCCGTATTCATCGAGTTCGTCAAGGAGGCCGCCGGAGGCAAGCCGTCGTCCGAGGCCCTCCTCGGCGCCGCATGGATGACGCTCGGATGGGAGCCGCTCATCAAGAGGGCGGTATCCAAGGTCACGGTCACTCAACTCCCGTGGTACTCCCGCGTATTCTCCGCGTTCGTCGGCTGTGCCGTATCGTCCGACAAGCACGGCAAGAGGCAGTTCTGCGGGGTAAAGAACGAAGAGATTATAAAGTCATGGTCGTTTACCGAGGTCGCGTTCCTCTCTCTCATAGGCAGGCGTCCGGTCGAAAAGGAACTCTTCGAGTTCTCGATGCTCCTCGGCCTCATCATCTCTAACGGCCCCGGCACCATATCGGCGCAGGGCTGCAAGGGCGGGGTAAGCTCGGACGGCCCGGAAGACCCGTCAAGGGTGCAGATAAACAAGGCGTTCATCGGGTTCCTCACGCATACGGGCTTTGCCCACGGCGGCAACGGCTACGAGGCCATCGAGTTCCTCATAGAGAGGTTCAAGGGCACGGGACTCAAAGACCCGGCGCATAAAAACCACGGCATCGACCTCAAGAATATCGCCGACGAATACGCGAAGTGGTATGCCAAGTACAAGGCCGACCAGAAGGCGTTCGGCAACATCGAGTACATGAAGGTGCCGTGCGTCAACCACCCGGTCTTCAAGGGACAGGAGGTCAACTACGATCCGCGGGAACGGTTCGTAAACGCCCTCTTCGAGGAGAAGGGGATATACAACATCTTCCTCGACTTCTACCACAAGATAGTCTGGTCGCTCTTCGAGGCCAAGGTCTCGAAGGACGTCTACTGCGTCAACGTCGACGCGGTCATAGCGGTCATACTCTTGAAGGTCGTATGGGACACGTATCAATCCGGCAAGATGACCGAGTCCGAGGTCGAGACCGCCGCGTTCACGACCTTCCTCTTCGGCAGGATGATAGGCTGCGCCGCCGAGATAGACGACCACATCAACAGGGGCCGCAACATGGACACAAGGACCGCCGCGTCGAAGTGCGTGTATGTAGGGTAAGGGGCCGTCCCTCATGGAATAAAAGAGGGTCGATTGCCCCGTATTTTCAACGAAGGCCCGACACTGACCGGGCCTTTTACTTCGGATGCGCACATCATGTTCTATACGGTTCACGGCCACGGTCACGGTATTTTAATAAAACGGGGGCATTGATGTTCAATGCCCCCGTTTGTTATTGTCCGCGCTTCGGCTTGCCGCCTCATTGCCTGCACAAACGGCACAATTCCGCATTTTCTCCGCTATAATAGTTGCATCAGGTCTAGACGCCCCATCCTTCGTCCTCCGCCATAAGCCGCAAAAACCGTGACGTGAATGTTTTTTCACGTTCGCGGCCACGGTATCTTAGGCCCATGCCTATAGTCAGAAAGATACGTCCCATAGGCGAGATACTCGTCGAGAAGAGGGTGATTACCCCGGCCCAGCTTGACGAGGCGCTGGTCATCGGCAAACGCACGAATGCGCGCGTCGGCAACGTCCTTGTCCGGCTCGGATACGCCGATGATAAGGACGTGGCCGACGCCCTCGCCGTGCAGTATAACCTCCCGTCCATTATCCTAAGCAAGACCGCGCTCAAGGCGCAGGTCGTACGCCGCATCCCGGAGTCGTTCGCAAGGCGCTATATGGTCGTTCCAGTCTCGGTCGAGGGCACCACCATGAGCGTCGCCATGCTCGACCCCCTGAACGTCTTTGCGATAGACGAACTCAAGAAGATGACCGGACTCGGCATAAAGCCCCACGTCACGACCGAGGCCGAGATATTGAAGGCGATAAACCTCTACTTCGCCATGGAGGTCTCGCTTGAGGAGATGATACGGAAGGTGCAGGCGTCGGGACTCGAACTCGTGCCCGGGGAGGAGGAACTGCCGGAGAAGTTAGAGAAGATCGCGGGCGAGGCGACGATAATACAACTCGTCGACCTCCTCATAAGCCGGGCCGTGATGGAGAACGCATCCGATATACACGTGGAGCCTGACGAGGACGCGCTCCGCGTCCGTTTCCGCGTTGACGGCCTTCTGCACGAGAGCGTGAACCTCCCATTGAAGCTCCACCCGGCGGTCATATCGCGGATAAAGATACTCGGAGAGATAAACATCGCGGAGAAGAGGCTTCCACAGGACGGCAGGTTCCTTGTCAAGATAGGCGGGCGCGACGTAGACATAAGGCTCTCGACCCTCCCGACCATATTCGGAGAAAAGGCGGTCTTGCGGCTCCTCGACAAGACGATGATGATCCTCGACATCGAGCACCTCACCCCGCTGCCGGACACGCTTGACGTGTTGAAGAGGATAATCAAGAGGCCGTTCGGCATGATCCTGCTCACCGGGCCGACCGGGAGCGGCAAGACCACGACCGCATACACCCTGATGAACATCCTCAACACGATGGACAGGAACCTTGTGACCGTCGAAGACCCGGTCGAGTATCACTTGAAGAGGATCAATCAGGTGCAGGTGAACGTCAAGGTCGGCGTGACCTTCGCCTCGGCCCTGCGCCATATACTCAGGCAGGACCCGGACATCGTGATGATAGGCGAGATACGCGACAAGGAGACCGCGGAGATCGCCATACACGCGGCCCTGACCGGCCACCTCGTCGTCTCGACCCTCCATACGAATGACGCCATAGGCACGGTCTCCAGACTTCTCGACATGGGGATAGAGCCGTATCTTGTCTCGTCTTCGGTCACGTGCATCGTCTCTCAGAGGCTCGTGCGCAGGGTCTGCGACGGATGCAAGGCCGCGTATAACGCCGACCCGCGCCTTTTGGAGGAGATGGGCATAAGGGCGCAGGAGAAGCCCTTGCAATTCCATAAAGGCAAGGGTTGTCAGCGGTGTCAGGGCACCGGACTCAAGGGCAGGGTGGGGATATTCGAGGTGCTGACCCTCGACGACGAGCTGCGCTCGCTCGTCGTGGCCAAGGCCGATGCCAACGCCATACTTGAGGCCGCGAGGCGCAAGGGGTTCAAGCCCCTGCGCATCCAGGGCCTGCGAGCCGCCGCCGCAGGACATACCACCATCGAGGAAGTCATGCAGGCGACGCAGACGGGGGTCGAGTGAAGGGCTGATAAGCCGTGATGCGTGCGCGTGATTTACAATAGAGCTACTTTGTAAATCGTAGCCTTATGCGTGATGCGCATGAGGATAACCGTTTCACGCCTGCCTCCGAACGTATCTGCCGAGTGAGGGAACGCATGCAATGTTCTGCGCCCCGCGTACGAACAAAACGTAAAGACACTGGATTCCCGATAGAGACCTCGGGAATGACATACGTGCCTACGGGCTCAGCCCATCATATTCAAAATATCACTTGACAGGCAAGACGACGTCTACTGCGAACTGAAGCATTGGAACGATAAAAATAAGGTGACGCATCACGGTATTTAAAACGATATGCCATCCTACCAATACAGGGCACGGGACAGGGGAGGCGCTCTGGTGACGGGCAGGCTTGAGGCGGCCGCAAGGCCGGACGCCGAGACCACGCTCGACCGCATGGGGCTGATCCCGATACGCATCGACGCGGAGAGGGAGACAAGGGGTCTCATCGCCGCGTTGAAGGCGCCATTTGAAAAGACCGCGCCGCAGGACGTAATCCTCTTTTCCCGCCAGCTCGCCACGCTCTTCGGCGCGGGCGTGCCGCTTTTGAAGGCGCTCGGCACGCTTGAGAAACAGGCCGCGTCGCTGGCATTCGTCAGGGTGGTAAAAAAGATACGGGAGGACGTCGAGGCCGGGGCCTCTCTCTCGGCGGCCATTGCGAAGCACCCGCGGGCCTTTCCCGAATTCTATCCCCACATGGTCGAGGCGGGAGAGGCCGGGGGCATTCTGGATCCCGTCCTTGAGCGCATAGCCACCATGCTTGAGAAGAACGCCGAGAGCAGGGCAAAGGTGAGGAGCGCCACGCTATATCCCAAGATAGTCGTGGCCGCGATAGTAATCGCGGTGGTCATTCTGATGAACTTCGTGGTGCCGAGGTTCGCGCAGATGTACGCGTCCTTCAACGTGCCGCTGCCGTTGCCGACGCGGATGCTGATACTCTTATCAAACGCCTTCCTCGGGTACTGGTATTACGCGCTTGTCCTTGCAGGGGCGTCTTATGCCGCGCTCAGACTTTATCTCTCCACCGCGGCGGGGAAGCGGCGCCGGGACGGTCTGCGTCTCTGGTTCCCGATATTCGGGCCGATAATAACCAAGGCGACGCTTTCGCGGTTTTGCAGGGTGCTCGGCGCGCTCTATAGGAGCGGGCTTCCGATACTCCAGTCGCTCGACATATCGTCGCGGGCGGTCGAGAACGCCGTCATATTCACCGAGATAAAGGCGATGGAGGACGAGGTCAGGGCCGGGAAAAACCTTTCGGAGCCGATGGAGAAGGCGGCGCATTTCCCGCCGCTCGTGGCGCAGATGACGACGGTGGGCGAGGAGACCGGCAGCCTCGACGCCATGCTTGAGAAGGCCGCCCAGTACTATGACGCGGAGGTCGACACCTCCATCAGGAATCTTACGACCACCCTTGAGCCGCTCCTCCTGACCTTTATCTTCGGCATGGTCTTATTCCTCGCGCTCGCCATCTTCCTGCCCATGTGGGACATACTCAAGGTCGTTAAGAGATAGGAGGCGCATAATGACGAGGCAATGTTGCGCGGCAAACCAATCGGGCCGCACCGCGCTTGAGGCGCTTCTCATCGTCGTGGCGGTCTCGCTGCTGCTCATAGCGGCGGCGGACAGGTTTTATTCATCCGTAAGGCCGATTAAGGAAACGGCGCTCCGCGTCGAGCTTGCGAATCTCCGGGGCGCCGTCACTACCTACGCTCTATTCAACGGGAGGTTGCCGCCGGGCCTGAGCGAATTGGCGAGGAACAACATCGTCATCCCCAAACACGCGATAGAGGGAAAGGACTACGCGATAGAGATAGGGAGCAGATACGTGGAGGGCATGACCGTTGATAAAGACGGCAACCTGCTCGACCCGTTCGGCGCCGCCTATAAGTACGACCCTGTCACCGGCAGGATAAATTCGGCGTCCGCCGGGCATGAGACATGGTAAACGCTTGACATCTGGCCGGATTATGCTCTAATTCGTAAAGACTACATGCCAAGGAGGCGGCGATGATAAGAGACGAAAAGGGTTTCACCCTCATCGAGCTCGTTATGGTGATAGTCATCCTGGGTATACTTGCAGCCGTGGCCGTGCCGAGGTTCATCAGTTTTCAGCAGGAGGCGCGGGACGCCGCGGCAAGGGGCGTGGGCGGCGCGATAATAAGCGCCGCGAACATACTCCATGCCCAATACGTCCTCCGGGGCACCAACTACGTGGTGGGCACGACGCTTGATCCCGGCACCACCGCCGTCATCAACAACGCCAACCTATCCGGCCTGACCGTGATGGTCTCCGACGCGGCGGCAGGCTCGGCCAACGGGAACGCGAGCGAGATAACGATATTCATAGGCGGCACCACCTACACCATGACGCTCACCTCCGGCTCGTCCACCCAAGGGCCGCGGGCGCAGTTCAACAACTTCTGAGCGACGACGGACGGGCCGCGGCAAAACACTTACGCCTGCGTCCCATCCGCCTCCCGAACAGGATGGTCATCTTCCTCGTAACCCTTTTTTTCACGCTGCTCGCCGGAGGCTATTTCTCATCAGCCCTCGACGGGACTCGCCTTCTCACGGAGCGCGACCTCGCGGTCTTTTTCATCCCGCCGCGGATACTCTGGACGGACATGATAAGGCACGGCGAGTTTCCGTTATGGAACCCGTATGCCTATTCGGGTTCCCCTCTCCTTGCCACGCTCCAGCCCGGCGTGCTATACCCGCCGAACCTCCTGCTAGTGCTCATGCCGTTCGACCTTGCCTTCAACTGGTTGATAATTATCCACTTCATCATGGCCGGGGTCTTTACCTTTCTCCTCCTGCGCGAGTTGCGCGCAGGCATCGCCGCCTCCATCATCGGCGGCCTTACGTTCATGCTCGGCGGATATCTCTTCTCCACGCACAACGTAATGAGCACGCTCTTCTCGGCCGCATGGGCGCCCATCGCGCTCTTCGTCTTTCTGAGATCGATAAGGCGGGCGTCATACCGCTTGGCGGTCATCACAGGATGCGTCCTTGCCGTGATGTTCATGGGCGGCGGCATAGAGACGGTCATCGGGACGTGCGGACTGCTCACCTTTTTGGCCCTCATGCCGACGGCGATAGATACGGAGGTTGACGCGGCTCCTTTCGCGCCGGTCTCGAAGAGGCTCGCGCTTCTGGCGTGCGCCGCCGCGATATTCCTGCTCCTCGCGGCGGTTCAACTCCTGCCGTTCATCGAGCTTGCGCGTCTCTCGACGAGGGCAGGGGGCCTGAGCTATCAGGAAGCGACAACGTGGTCGTTCGACCTCAAGGACTTCGCGCAGTTCTTTGTGCCCGACCCGTTCGGATACGGCGTATCGAGCGCGAAATACTGGGGCAACCAGTCATGGCTCAAGACGATATACCTCGGGCCGATCCCTTTTATCCTCTCCTTTTTTTTCCTCAGCGACCCGCGCAGAAAGGTCTTGCCGTTCGTCCTGCTCGCCGCGTTGTCCATGACCCTTGCCCTTGGCCGCAACAGCGCCATATATGCGCTCCTCTACGCGTGGTTTCCGGTCTTCGGCAAACTGCGCTTTCCCGTAAAATTCCTCTTCCTTGCCTTTCTTCTCGTCTCGATATCAGCCGGATTGGGCTATGACTCATTTATAAGTAACCGCGCCAGGCTGGGCAGGCCGGTCATCGTCATCCTTGCCCTGTCCTTCTTCGCGGCAATCGCATTCGGCGGTCTCTATCATTTCGAGAACGAAGCGCGTGGTTTTTTGATAGGCCGCGGGATAGACTATCCTGAATATAACCGCGCCGGGATAAACCTCTTCAATGCGAAAAGGCTATTGTTCTTCACCATTGCGGCATCGATTATCATCTACGGCGCATGGAAGACTCCGAGGCTCGCAAGGGCGCTCCCGTATCTCCTGACCGCCCTTCTAACCATAGACCTCTTCTTCGCGCACCAGGGTTACTACCAGACGACGCTCGCGTCCGAGTATCACAGGAGCGGCGGCATAATGGAGTTCCTGAAAAAAGACCCGGAGCTTGCCCGCGCCTTTGTGACGCCTAAGACCATGACCGGCAACCTCGACGCCGTCGACGTAAAGCAGATCGCAAGATTCACGCGGGAACGGATGAACCTCGACAAGGAAAAACTCCAGGGTTACAACCTCGAACACCGCGTCTTCGACACCACCGGCGTGGAGGTCATGCAGCGCGCCGACTACTCGGCGTTCTACGACCTTATAAGGCTTCAGAAAAGGCCGGACGAGACGCAGCTGCTTTCGCTCCTCAACGTCAAATACGTCATCTCAGCCCCTAAGATAGCGTCGAGGCGATACCGGCTCGTAAGGGCCGCCGGGTCTATCAAGGTCTACGAAAACACCGCGCATACGCCGAGGTTCTATACGGTCGGCGCGTGGCGGGTTATCAAGGACAGGCAGGCATATATGAACGCGCTTCTCGACAAGGGGTTTTCGCCGATGCAAGAGGCGTTGCTCGAAGAGGAGCCGTTTGCCGGCGGGACGCCAGCGTCCGCCGACGCGCCTCGGGACGAGGCGGTCAAGGTCGTCTCCTATCGCAATGATTCCATAGAGCTCTCCGTGCGGCGCTCCACGCCGGGTCTCCTCGTCGCAAGCGAGACATGGTACCCAGGATGGACGGCCTATGTTGATGGCGTCGAGACGAAGGTCTTGAAGGCCGACTACATCATACGCGCCGTTCCGGTGGGCAGGGGGGGGCACGCCGTAAGGCTCGCCTACAGGCCGTGGACCTTCCGCGTCGGCGGAGCGGCGAGCGGGCTTACGCTCGCGGGCGTCGTTGCGTATCTGGCCGCCGGACGGCGCATGGGGAAGGGCCGAGATGCTCAATGAATTGCTGGCCTCAAGGCGCGCCCGCGCCGTCATACCCGTTGTCCTGCTCGCCGTCTTTGTGTCTCAGGCGTCTTACATCGCATGGGAGAAGTCGAGCACGTGGGACGAGCCGACGCATCTGATGAGCGGGTATGCGCGGTTGATGGGCGGGGACACCCGCGCCTCCATGCACCACCCGGCGCTCGGTCAGGAGATGATCGCCGCGCCTGCCGCCGTGTTCCTTGCGCTCGCATTCGACAAGACGATAAACCCGTCGTATCCGAATGGCCGCTTCTTCGTCTCGTCGGTCAAGTTCCTCTACGAAAACAGGGTTGATGCAAGGACGCTTCTCTTCCTCGCCCGTCTGCCCAATATAATCCTCGGCGCGATTCTCGGTCTGTATGTGTTTCTATGGTCTGAGAGCCTTTGGGGCGCGTCTGGCGCTTACCTTTCGCTCTTCTTCTATTCCCTGTCGCCGGACGTGCTCGCGCACGCATCCCTCGCCACGACCGACCTAAGCGCCGCCGCGTTCATCTTCATCGCCGCGTTTTATCTCTACAGGATTTACGACCGTGGCGCAGACTCAGCCGGAGCGCTCGCCGCCGGGGTTGGCATCGGCCTGGCCCTCAGCGCAAAACACACTGCCGTCATACTCGCACCGTTCGTCTTAGTGACCTTCGCCATGAGGCTCAAAAAAGACGGGGCGCGGAAGACCGCCGTAGCCTTCCTTTATCTCTCGGCTGCGGCATACCTCGTTGTCTGGGCGGTCTATGGGTTCAGGTATCAGGCGTCGGTCGCGCCGCTTCCTTGGGACGGGTTTCCTCCGTCGGCCTTAAAGGCTATATTCAGCCTCTTGAAAGAGATAAAATTTTTGCCGGAGGCGCACCTCTACAGTCTTGCGGGCACGTTCGCGGCAGGCGCATCGGGCGGCGCTGGATTCCTCATGGGCGGATATTCAGGCACGGGCTGGTGGTATTATTTCATCACCGCATTTCTGATAAAGACACCGGTGCCCACGATATTCCTTGTCATCGCGGCGCTTCTCTATGGCTGCCGTTCATCAAATTCGCGGGGCAGGGCGTTCGCGCTCTTTTTGCCCGTGGCCGTGATATTCCTGCTCGCGTCCCTCCAGAAGGTCAACATCGGCATACGCCATATCCTGCCCGTGTATCCGTTCCTCTTCACGCTCATCGGTTTCGTGCCCTCGATTAAGACCGGGAGCGTCCGGCCCGCACGGCATGTATTTGGCGCGGCCTGCGTCTGGTATCTGTATGCCGCGGTATCCATCTTTCCGCACGACCTCGCATACTTCAACGAGTTCATCGGCGGGCCTGCCAACGGCTATAAGTATCTTGTGGACTCAAACCTCGATTGGGGCCAGGACCTGCGGGGACTCAAGGAATTCATGGACGCGAACGGCATCAAAAACATCAAACTCGCCTACTTCGGCCTTGGAGACCCGCGCTACTACGGGATAGACTACGACTACATGCCGAGCTACGTGATACCGGAGCCGGGAAACGTCAGGGCAGATATCGTTCTCAAGGGCTGGTTCGCCGTGAGCGCCACGATGCTACAGGGCGTCTACCTTCCACAACGGGATTTTTATAGGCCCTTCCGGGAGACCGAGCCTGTGGCTATGATAGGATATTCGATATTCGTATACCGGTTCGATTGATGGTTTTTTATAGGCCCTTCCGGGAGACCGAGCCTGTGGCTACGATAGGATATTCGATCTTCGTATACCGGTTCGATTGATGGTTTTTTATAGGCCCTTCCGGGAGACCGAGCCTGTGGCTATGATAGGATATTCGATCTTCGTATACCGGTTCGATTGATGGTTTTTTATAGGCCCTTCCGGGAGACCGAGCCTGTGGCTACGATAGGATATTCGATCTTCGTATACCGGTTCGATTGACCGCCTGAGCGCCTTGACGTCCGTTAAGGTTGCAATATAATGGGATGAGAGACGCGCCTCTGACAACGCATCCTGATGCAATCAATCAATTCATAGGAGGGTGCACTCATGGGGTACTTTCTCGCCATAGGGATAATCGCGCTCGTCTCAGGCGTGATGTTCATCTTCGCGCCGTCCGCCGTCCGCTCGCTTAACGAGAGATCGACCCGCATCATCTCTTCCTTCGACGCGGTCACGCTCTCCTACAGGATAGGCGTAGGCGTCGTGCTCGTAATAGCGAGCGGGGTCTTCTTTTACGCGGCCTACTTCATGAAGCGGCACGGGTTTTATCTCTTTTAACCCGATGGGCAAAAGAGGCTTCACGTTGATAGAGCTGCTCATGGCGCTCTCCCTGACGGGCATCCTTGCCGTTGCCGCGTCCCTCGTCCTCTTCGGCGGCAAGGCCGCATTTACCGTGCCCGCCCTCGCCGCAAAAATCAGGGATGACATACGCTACACGCAGGCCCTTGCCATGTCAGGGACAAAGCTCGGCGTATCCTCCGCCGCGGCCCCGGTCTTCCGGTACAGGATGCGCTTCAACGTGGCCGACGCCAATTGCCCCGGGGCTGGCCAGTATACGATAGTAAACGACGCGGACTACAACGGCGCGTGGGGAGAAAACCCCAATGCCTCCGGCGTGGTCGAGAGCGGCCGCAATCCGTCCGACGGGGCGCCATACTTCTGCGTCAAACTCAATACGGGAAATTACGCTGGGCTCACGGCCTCGGCCAGCTTCGGCGCGACGGTCGGCGACGCCCGGATACTCGAATTCGACAACTACGGCGTCCCGTACAACGACGACGGCAGGATGCTCTCAGCCGGAACCGTGACGATATCAGGCGGCGCTCAGGCCGCGACTGTAACGGTCGCGCCCAACACAGGCAGCGTGACCGTGCAGTAAGGTTGTCCGCTAATGATAAAAATATCAAACCGATACGGCTTTACATTAATAGAAACTCTTATGGTTATCCTCATCCTCGGCATAGCCGCGGCCGGGGTGCTCATGTATTTTATCGGGATGGGCAAGGCCGGTCAGGAGGGCAGGACCGCCGAGGCTGCGATGCTCGCCGAGGAACGGATCGAGCGGATTATCGCGGATAAGAAGGCCAATGGATTCGCGTCCATCGCCTTGAGTTCGCCTCCGGTGAACGACCCGGCCTTCAACCCGCCGTTCGATTCATTCACGAGGTCGGTCGAGATATACTGCGTGAACGAGGCCAGCCTCGACGTGAATAACGGAGACGCATCGGCGCAGTGCCCCGGCTCAGACATCGTGGCAAAGCGCGTGAAGGTGGCCGTCTCATGGGCGGGCGGGGCGGTCGATCTGGTGACGGTCATCTCCGAGCATTGAGGGGCGCGGCGTGGCGCTGAAAGAGAGGAAAAGACGGTGTGCGAAGGGTTTTACCCTCATCGAGACGGTCATGTCCATCGTTATACTCGGCATCGTCGCCGTGACCGCCGGGCTCCTCATATATCAGGGGACCCGGTCTTACGGGGAGATGGACAGGATGCGCGGCCTCACCGCTCAGGCAACGCTCGCCTCGGAGCGGATGGCGCGCGAGCTGATGACCATGCGTTGCTCGAACTCCAACGCCACGCGGTGCCTGCCGACCGCCTCGGACATAACCGTGATGACGGGTCAGGAGGTGAGGTTCGTGAACTCAAACAACGAGGGCAGGGGGCTGCGCCTCGACGGCGCGGCGAATGCCGTAAAACTCCGCCAGGGCATAAACAACGGAGACCCCGAAGACGCGCTGGCCGGCAAGGTCTCCGGCCTGACCTTTACCTATCTTGACAGGAGCAACGCCTCTGCCGCTTCCGCCGTGGACGTGTGGACGGTGCTCATGGACATCACGCTCACCGACGGCAATCAGTCGGTCTCCATCCGGGGCAGGGCGCATCCAAAGGCGTTCGAGAGGTGAGCTGGTGGACGGGCGCAAAGGCATGACAGGGGCAAGACGCCTGAAGGCAGGCAACGCATCCGGCGCGTCGGTAATCGCCGTCATATTCATCCTTGCGGTAATCACCTTTTTTGGCGTCGTCTTCTCGTCGTTTCTCTCCACTGGCGTTGAGGAGTCGGTGAGCGAGGCCGGTTCGGAGCGCGCCTTGTATATTGCCGAGGCGGGCGTAGAGACCGCGATAGGACGCCTGAAAATGACGCCGGTCTCCACAAACTGGCTCTGGAACGACGGGTATCTGAACAAGGCCGTTGGCATGGGCACGGTCACGGTCGAGGTCTTGCAGCACGAGGACAGGAGCGGCTCCCTCGTTGGGCCGCGCTGCGAGTCTTTTACGTCGTCCATCGAGGCCGCCGGGGCCTTCCCGGCGCGCACGGTATACGCGGCGCTCACGTGGGATCCAACGGTCAACCTCAACAATCTCGACATGAACCTCTACGGCGACGGCACATGCGCGGCCCAGATAACGGGCCTGTCAAAGACTATCATCTACGACCCCGCCGGCGCGTCCCGGCGCGCGGTCTTCCTGCGCTACCGTATACCGGACGCGGCGCCAGCCGTGGTGACTTATTCGGCTAAGGTGCTTAACAACACGGCGGGGACGGCCTATAAACTCGGCATATCGCACCCGGACGACACGGCCTTCAACTCAAGCTCAAAGAGGGCCGTCATAAGCACCGGTCACGTGAATGACGCTAATAGAGAGGTATTCGCCGCGTTCGGGAGGCCGTAAGGCGGTTAGCGGTGAACGGTTATCGGTTATCGGTAAAGGATAAAAAGCAGGATATGAAGAAGACGGCGCGGATTATCTTTCTGCTCATTTCCCTCATTGCGTCGCGCGCGAATGCGGCGAATACCTTTTCAGCGTCCGCCGCCTCCGGCACGGGGGCGGTCATGGGAGACCCCGCCGTGGTCATCCCGTTCGTCATCACGAACGGCGCGGGGTCCACCAACGACATCAAGACGCTCTTTTTCAATATCCCCACCACGAACTATAACATAAGCGCGGCTACCGCAGCGCCTACGGCGTGCGCCGTGGCATGGAACGTCCAGAACCCGGCCTCGTGCCTGTTGCCGGGCTGTATTGAATTCCAGAGGGTGAGCGGAGGCGGCTTGGCCCCGGGCGCGTCATGCACCTTTGACATCGTCCTTACCGGGGTTGGCGGCGCTCTAATACCGGCGGCGTCGATGGACGCAACCGACGCCCTTGCGAATACGAGCATCGTGGCGTCAAAGAACGCCACATCGACTCAGTCCGCCAATTTCACCCTCACAGGCTCTCCGCCCTCATGGCCGAGAAATGCGTTAGCCGCCACGATGACCGCTGTGCCGGACTCCGTCGGCACGGGCGATGCGATTAGCGTTTCGATGGGCGTGACAAACCGTTCGAGCGCGGCGCAATCCGGCGTTATCGCCTCTCCCGACCCGCCAGCGAGGACGTACACGGGAGGCGCGAACGCAACCCAGTCCGGGGCCGCGATATACGGCTCCACCACCGCGACGACGAACCCAGCGCCCGCCGCCCTTTCAAATAGCCTGACCGCGTCGATGACCATCGTGCAGGCCGCGTCGACCGCGGGGTTTCCAGCAAGCGGAAGGCTTTTAATAGACGCTGAGCTCGTCGATTATACCGGAAAGACCGCGACCGCGTTTACCGGCTGTGCGAGGGCCGCCGGAGGCACAACGGCGGCCGGCCATTTCGCGGGCGCGTTGATATACAGCCAGAATACGTCCTCGTTCACGCTCGCATCCGGGGAGTCTTCCACGATAACGTGGCTCTTCAACGCGGCCGCCGCGGGCACCGTATACTTCACCTCGTCGGCCACGAACGTCACCGCGACGTCTAAGAACGTAAATTCCAATATCGCAGCCATCGGCGCATTCACGGCGCAGTTGTCCATGACCCCCCTATCTCTCGTAAGCGGCCAGAACGTCACCGTCACCATGACCGCCGCCAACAACGGGACGACGGCGTTGACGAACGTCACGCCGACGCTCGGCGCGCTCGGCACCGCGATGCTTACGCCCGCCTCAGGGCCAACGCCGTCGAGCATAGCGGATATCGCCCCGGGCGCGAGCGGCGCATTTCAATGGACGTATGCCGTCACGGGCACGCCGGGACAGACGTATTCATTCACCGGCTACGCCGCGAGCGGGGCGAGCAATACCAATACGGCCGCGTCCGCCACCGGGACGCTCGTTCAATACGGGGTAGCAGTCAGTCCGTCAACCGTGGCGACGGGCGCGGCGGGCGGCGCGTTCACGTGGACGGTATCCAACAGGGGAGGGGCGGACATAAAGACCGTGGCAATAACCATACCGCCGCCTCTTACCTCGGCCTGCGGCGTGACAAAGGGCTGGGGCTACTCGTCCAATACGCCGCCGGCGAACTGGACGGCAACCACAACTGGCGCGCCTGTAACCTCCGTCACATTCAACTCGAATACCCCATACGCCACTAATGGGATACCCGTAGGCGGCTCAAAGAGTTTTACCATTACATTCAACTGCGTCCCCGCCGTTACGTCGGATGCCGCATATAACTTCGCGGCCGCCGTGACCGATACGGCTAACGCCGCCACAACGATAAACTCGTACATAACCGTCACGGCATACCAACTGACCATCGCCGCGTATGACGAAGACTGCGCCGGCGTTGCCCCGGCCTCGAAGACCGCCGACGGCGCAAGCGCATACTGCCTCAAGGCGTCCCTCAGCGCCGGGGGGATTCCCGTATCCGGCAAGGCCATTGACTTTGCAATCACCTCTGGCGCGGGGATGCTCGATGTCGCGTCAACTGTGACGGATTCATCGGGCAGCGCCGCGGTCAAGCTGACCGCCCCGTGCTCTACGGCGGGCGTAAACACAATGGTCAGGGCAACTCTATCCGGAAGCCCCGGCCTCTACGGCGACCTCGGCTCAAGCCTCGTCTTTACGGGCGTAAGCGGCGGCAGCCTCCAGTATCTATCCGGCAGTTTTAAAAAGACCGACGGAACTTCGCCCGATATATCGACCGGTTACGCAGGCGGCTTTATATTGAATGTCAGGAATTGCGGCAACGGCGCGCTTACCCTGAATGCCGCCAATACGACGCTTACGGACCGTGTGGGCAACGGCTTCACCCTCGCCTCAGGCGCCACATTGAACGCCGGCGCGTCCGCGCAGTTGAGTTTTATCGGCGCGGTCTCCGCCGGGCCGTCCAACTGCGCTCCGACGCTCACGGCCGACGCGGGCGCAGGGTATACGGGCGCGTTCTCATACTACAAGAGTCCCGCCGGAAACTCCATCTCCGCAAGCGATACCCTCATAGTGGATTCCGGCGCATATTGCCCGGAGGTGGTGAAGGTGCTGGATTGGCGCGAACTGCGGTAGGAGGCCCAAGCTTGACAGGAGCGGTCTTTGGATTCCTAATTGTACAAGTATATATTTATAACCATCTTTGAACCCATCCCGCCGGACATCCGCGACCATCCTTGAACTGTAATCCCGAAATGAGGTGAAAGGAAGATGAAGACCTCTCAGGTTCTGGAGAAGACCGGCATTCCGAGGCACAAGCTCTATTACCTCGAACAAAAAGGGTACATACGGCCAAGGCGCGTGCCTGCCGGAGACCTTGAGGCGAGGGAGTATACCAAGAAAGACCTCCTTGTGATAGGGCTCGTCTGGAAGTATCTGCAAATGGGGTTCAGGCACAAAGTCGCATATAAAAAATCCCTTGACGAGATAGACAGGGACGCCCATGCGAGATTAAAGACGGCGGGGTAGGCGGATGTACGAACGTTTCTTCTATCTTACCGAACGGCCGTTTCATATTACGCCGGACCCGGCGTTCCTCTATCTCAGCGGAGGCCACCGGGAGGCGCTCGACCTGATGCTCTACGGGATTACAGGCAAGCGCGGCTTTGTCCTCCTTACCGGAGAGGTGGGCACCGGCAAGACGACGCTGTGCCGCGCGCTTTTGGAGCGGCTTCCAAAGAAGACCGGCAGCGCCCTGATACTCAATCCTATCCTCTCGGAGCGTGAACTCCTCGGCACCATCGTGGCGGATTTCGGCATAACCCCGGCGGACACCACGGCAAAGGGGCATCTGGAAGGGCTTAATGGATTCCTCATCAAGGAAGCGGAGAGCGGCGGCAACGCCGCGGTCATAATAGACGAGGCGCAGCTTCTTGGCCTTGGGGCGCTTGAGATGCTCCGCGTCCTGTCGAACCTTGAGACCGAAAAGGAGAAGCTCCTCCAGATAATCCTCGTGGGGCAGCCTGAGCTTGACGGAAGGCTCAAGGACGCGGGACTAAGGCAACTTAACCAGAGGATCGCCGTCAGGCACCGCCTCGCGCCGCTCGGACCCGGCGATACCCATGCCTACATACAGAACCGTCTCTTCGTGGCGGGCGGGCGCGGGGCCGTGGCGTTCGACGAGGCGGCGTCGCTCGCGGTCTACAAGGGGAGCGCGGGCGTGCCGCGCGCAATAAACGTCATCTGCGACCGCGCCCTCACCGCGGCATTCACCGAGGAGAAGAGGGCCATAGACGCCGTCATCGTCAGGAAGGCCGTGGAAGAGCTGCGCCGCGAAGGCTGTCTGCCGCAGCGGGCGGAACCCGTCTACGAACGATACTACGCGCACCTCGCGCTCATGCTCCTCGCGCTCGCGTTTATGATAGCGGTTGTCTGGGGGCCTAAGCCGTAATTAACCGGTAAAGGATCAACCCTATGAGCCTTATCCATGACGCGCTTAAAAAGGTGGAGCAGGGGAGGCGGCCCGGCGGGGCGAAGGCCGGGGTGCCGGACGCCGCGGCTTATCAATCAAGGGGAGGCCGCGCAAGGCGCCTCGTTGTTGTCCTGTCAGGCGTCGGCGCGATTGTGGCGTCCGTCATAACGGCGGCATACGTCTTCAACTCGCCGATAGAGGACGCAAGACCTATTCTTGTGAAAAAAACGGCGGAGAACGCCGTTGCAACGCCTGACCGCAACGCCAAAGGGGTTTCCTTGTACCGTGAAGGAAGGTTCGGCGACGCCCTCGCCGAGTTCAACTCCGCGCTCGCGCAAAACCCTGGGGACGGCGCCGCCCATAACAACGCGGGGCTTGCGGCCATGTCCCTTGGCGACACAAAGGACGCCGAGTCCCACTTCAAGGAGGCGATACGGCTTCGCCCCGAATACCCGGAGGCGCTCAACAACTACGGCGCGCTCCTCGACGGCATGGGCCGCTCCGACATGGCGGTGGAACTCTTTGCGAGGGCATTGACGGCAGAGCCTGCCTACGAGGACGCGGAGCTGAACCTAGCCATCGCGCTCGACAGGCTCGGCAAGAGAGGCGAAGCAGCGTCGCACTACGAGCGTTTTCTTCAGACCGGCCGCGATGCCGGACGCGGCGCCGAGGTGCGCTCCCGTCTTACGCGGCTTCGCGCCGACGGGCTTGTAAAGGGGCGAAAGGCCGCGCAGGACATATTCTAAAAGGTGCGTTCCCATGTTGTCATTATTCGGCAAAGACCTTATCGGCATAGACCTTGGGTCGTACTCCCTCAAGGTGGTTTGGCTGAAGGCGGGCGCCAAGACACCCCGGCTGAAGACCGCCGCGTCATGGCGGCTGCCGCCGGAGGCGCGCGCGGCGTCAGACAGCGGTTCGTTGGCGGGCTTTCTCTCAGGCATAGCGTCGGCCAAGGGACTGCGCGGCAGAAGGGCCGCCGCGCTGATGACCGGACGTTCGCTCATATTCAGACAGATATACCTGCCCGTCATGCCTGAGGCCGACCTCCGCGAGGCCGTGAAATGGGAGATAAAAAAAGAAGGCGCGATACCGGAGGAAGAGATAGTCTGCGACTACTGCCACGCCTCGACCGACGGCAAGGCCGCCGGGAATCTATACTCGCTCATCGCGTTCGCCGCGAGGAAGACGGACGTTGAGGCCCTGATGAGCGGCTTCGGGGAGGCCGGGATCGGCATCCGGGTGGTGGACGCCGTGCCGACGGCCCTGCTCTTCACGTTCAATGAAAACAACGTCTGGGAGGACGGGGTGAACTACGGCGTCGTTGATATCGGCCATGAGAAGACCACGCTCGTGATATTGAAAGACCGCAAGCTCGCCTTTGTCCGCGAGATAGCCTTCGGCGGCATTGACCTGACGAAGGCGGTGGTTGAGGCGCTCGCGCTGTCCGAGACCGAGGCCGAGGAACGCAAGATATCCTGCGGCCTTGGCGGCGATGAACCGGGACAATCGGGACAAGGGGGATGTTCAAGGGCGCTCGCGCCGCCGTTGGAGCGGTTTGCCACCGAGCTGCACAGGTCTTTCGACTTCTATCAGGCCCAGTTCAGGGGCGGGGCGGTGTCCAAGCTATTCCTGAGCGGGGCCACTGCCATGATGCCGGGCATCGACTCTTTCGTGGCCGAGGCCGTGGGGATGCCGTCGTTCGTCGATGACCCGCTCAGGAAGATAGGACAGCGCGGCGGCGTAAGAGAGGCCGCGGCAAACATCGCGCCGGCGCTTGCCGTGGCCACGGGCATGGCGCTTCGGATGTCGCAGCATGATTATTAAGGGCATAAACCTTATACCTCCGGAGGCGAAGGAACGCTGGAGGGCGCGGAGATGGCGGGCCGTCATCGTCATCGCGTGCGCGGTCTACGCCGCCGCGTTCATGGCCGTCTATGTCCGCCAGCGCTCCAGCGCGGCGGGCCGTCTCAGGCAGGTCGAGGCGCTGAAGGCCGAGCGGGATAGAGGCTTCTCGCGGATGAGCGGGTACGCGGAGTTCACGAAAAAACTCGCGGACCTGCAAAAGGCCGAGGCCGAAATCGGAAAGAGGCTCGGCGCGGCCGGGGTCATCGGCGCGGAGCGCGTCTCGTGGGCGGACGTGCTGAGGCGCATAAGCCGTGACGTCCCGCCGGACGTTTGGCTCAAATCCATATCAACGTCGGACGCCGCCTCATCCGGCGCCGGTAAGCGGATCAAGTTCATCGGTTCGTCGTCCGCGAACAGCGGCGTAACCAGTCTGTTGTTCGCCCTTGAGAACTCCGGTTACTGCCGTAACGCCACGCTCGTCTACTCGCAGAGGAGGGCCGGGGCGGACGCGGTCTTCGACTTCGAGATCAATGCCGATATAAAGCCAACCGCCGGGGCCGCGTATGAATAAAAACTTTTTCAGGGATAACGCCGCGCTCATCAAGGCGTTAAAAACGGAACTCGCCGCCGCCGGTCTTATCATCATGGCAAGCGCGGTCTTTTTTAAGTTCGTCTACCTGCACGGGAGAAAGACGCTTCAGGAGGCTGACGCAGGCATAATGACCATAAAGGCGGAGATGGACCGCGTGGGAGCAGGCATAAAGGCCGGAGAGGACTTGAAAAAGTCGGTCGTTGAGGCCGACGCCAGGGTGCGCCTGCTTGACGCGCGCCTTAAAAACCTGCGCGAGCGTCTGCCGTCCGATAAACGCATGGCTCGTATACTCGCGGAGGTCACGGCCGGCGGGGCAGGGAAAAACCTCCGGGTCGCGGCTGTCAAGCCCCTGCCTCCGGAGGACAGGGGAGAACTCATAAGACTGCCTTTTCAGCTGAGCGTAGAAACGGGTTTTTTCGCGTTCGGGGATTATATCGAGATGATCGAGGGTATGCCGAGGATAATCGTCGTGGACAACTTCATGATAGAGCGGACGGGCGAGACCGGTTCCGCGCTTACCGCCCAGATATACTTCAGCGCCTATGCCTTGAGCTACGGGGGGTGACGCCATGATGAAAGGCCGCGCGATCATGCTGACAATGGCGGCGGTCTGCACCGCGTCCTTGTGCGCGGCGCAGACCCCGCAACCGCGGAGCGAATCGCTCTCCTACGCGGGGCAGGTGCCGCAGCCCGGAAAAGAACCCATCGCCTGGGGCAGGGACCCTTTCGCGCAGCCCGGCAAACGCGCCATCATGGAGGCTGGAGCTCCGGCGCTCTCGCTTACGGCCATCTTCTATAACCCCGAACGCCCGTCGGCGATTATAAATGAAAGGATAGTTTACAAAGGCATGGTCATAAAAGGCCAGAAAGTCATTGATATAGGGAAAACTCATGTTATACTCCAAGGAGAAGGCGGCGCGGCGCGTCTCGACATCGCGGGGAATCCGGCCGTTGAAGCCGATGGAGGAAGACGCGGGGGAGGCGGCAATGCCGGCAGATAGACTCATAAGGCATATTTTTTCTTGCCAGACCGCGTCCTTCGTGATATTTTTTCTGTGCGTGGCGCTCTGCTGCCGCGCCGCGTCCGGACCGGAGACGAAGGCATCTTACGGGCGCGCGTCCATCGCTGGCGCCGCAAGCAACGGGTTCTTTACCATAGAGGTCAGGGACGCTGAGATATCGGACGTATTGCGGGCGCTTGCCCAGCAGGCCGATATGAATATAATCATAGGCGAAGGGGTCTCCGGCAAGGTCACGCTGAGCCTCAGGGATATCGCGTTCAAGGACGCCCTTGAGATGGTCATCAAGGCCAACGGCCTCATGTACACCATACGGAACAACGTCTTCTGGGTGGGCAGGAAGGTGGATAACTCCGGGGAGTTCGTCATTGAGATGGTGCCGCTCAACTATTCCGACCCGGCGAGCGCGGTTGCCTATGTAAAAGGCGCCCTCAGCGAGGGCGGCACGGCCATGTCAGACCCGCGCATGAATTCGGTCATCGTGCGCGACCTCCCTGCCAACGTCGGGGCCGCCAAGGCGCTCCTCGCGGCCATGGACGCGCAGACCCCGCAGGTGGTAATAGAGGCGCGGATAGTGGAGGCGTCGAACAGCTTCAGCCGCAACCTCGGCATCCGCTGGGGCGGCAGGTACGCGTCGGGGAGGGACGTGGCGACCGGCGGGAGCGACCTGCCTGCGTCTCCCGGCGGCAGAAACTTCGCCGTAAACCTCCCGGCGGACGCGCCGAGCTCAGGCCTCGGACTCATACTCGGCAACGTCACCAATAAACTCTTCCTCGACGCCGAGCTTTCGGCGGCGGAGACGAGGGGGGAACTCAGGATAATATCGAGGCCCAAGATAGCCACGCTCAATAAAAAACCGGCGGCAATCCACAGCGGGCTGACCTTCCGCGTGAAGGTAAATCAGGCGTCGGCCACGGCGACCGCCGCGGCAACGGCCGCCGGCCAGACGACGACCGGACTTGAGGAGATAAAGACCGGCATAGACCTTACCGTAACGCCGCAGATATCGAACGACGATTACGTGCTTTTGAACATCGCCACCAACAAGAGCGACCCGGACTACAGCCACACGGTCGACAACATACCCGGCGTATCCGAGAAAAGCGCGTCCACCGTGGTGCTCGTAAAGAACGGAGAGACGGTCGTGATAGGAGGACTCTACAAGTCCACAACGTCCGATCAGGACAACGCGGTTCCCTTTCTTGAGACGATACCGGTGCTCGGCGTCCTTTTTAAGGGCAACGCAAAGAGGGTTGAAAACGAGGAGCTGCTGGTCTTCATAACGCCTACGATAGTCAAATACGGCAAAAATACGGAGGTGCTAAATTGAGCATTAAAGATACGCTTGAAAAGCAGAAAAAGCCCGTCATCCTCGGCGCGGCGGTTGTGGTGCTGATAATCGTTCTGGTCATCGTCTTTGTGCCGTTCGGAGGTGAGAATAAGGCCCCGGCCAAACCGGAGACCATAGTAAAGAAGGCCAAGATAACGCCTCCCGGCGAGGCCGCGCCAGTGCAGACCGCGAAGGTAGAGGTGCCGGCGGCAAAGACCACCCCGGCTGCGCCTGCGGCAAAGCCCGAAGTAAAGGCACAGGCCGCGCCGCCAGTGAAAACGGATGTAAAGCCGCCGGTGATGGAGAAGATACCCGCCGTCAAGGAGACTGCAACCGCCAGGAAGACAGAGACCCCGGCAATGCCTGATAAGAAGCCTGTAACAACGGCAAAGACGGAGACGCCGGCGGCGTCCGGGAAAATGCCAGTAACAACGGCAAAGCCGGAGACCCAGGCCAAGGTCGACAAGGCCGCGCCGTCACCGGCGCCGCCTCCCGCAAAGGCTGAAAAGGCCGTAAAACCGGCGGAACCGGCACCGCCCGCCGAAAAAACTGCGCCAAAGGCAATAACAAAGTCCTGGGCCGTTAATACCGCGTCGTTCCCATACCGCGACGAGGCGGAACGTTTTGCCAAGGCATTGAGGAAGGCCGGGTATAACGTCTACATAACCGAATTCAAAAAGGACGACGTTGTCTGGCAGAGGGTCAGGGTAGGATTCTACCGCACGCAGGCCGAGGCCGTGAAGGCCGTCAAGGATATCGGCGTCAGGTTCAAGATTGACACCCCGTGGGCGGTAAAGCCGTCGAAGAAAGAGGTCGAGCGCCACACGAAGTGACGCGCCTTCTCAATGCAGCGTCCGCTAACCGTCCTGTATTCGAGCCAGGTCCAGAACCGGCAGGCCGTCCCTGCCGGTTTGCCGCATCTTGCGCGCCGGCGCCGTAAAGAGGCTTGCTAAATCCATGCAAAAATCTTAAAATGTTCTGATGGACCAGTTGAACGGAGGCGCTCCCCGCATGGTATACCTTGAGACGTTCGGGTGCCAGATGAACGAGCTCGACTCAAGCCGCATGATAGGCGCCCTCGCTGAGATAGGGTTCAGGCGGACCGATAACCCCGGCGCGGCCGAGGTGATACTCATAAACACCTGCGCCGTCAGGGACAAGGCCGAACATAAGCTATACTCCATGCTCGGCAGGTTCAGGGAACTCAAACGTGAGCGCCCCGGGCTTGTCATAGGCGTGGCGGGCTGCGTGGCGCAGCGCGACAGCGCCGCGCTTCTCAAACGCGCGCCTTATGTGGACATCGTCTTCGGCACGCACAACGTCCACAGGTTGAAGGATTTTCTCGATAAGGCGGCCACGGACGCCGGGGTCGTGGTCGAGACGGCGTTCCGGGACGCGCTTGAGCCGGAGGAATACGCATTCAACGAGGTTGCGGCGGACGCCCGCGCGTTCGTCGCCATAATGCGGGGGTGCAATAACTTCTGCGCATACTGCATTGTGCCTTACACGAGAGGCCGCGAGTTAAGCAGGAGAAGCGCTGACATAATCGCCGAAATAGAGCGCCTTGCGCGCTCCGGCGCGGCGGAAGTAACGCTCGTGGGCCAGAACGTCAACTCTTACGGCGCAAACTCGGGCGGAGATTGTTCGTTCCCGGAATTATTGCGCAAGGCGTCCATGACCGCCGGGATAAAGAGGGTGCGTTTTATGACCTCGCACCCCAAAGACATATCGGACGAGCTGATAGACGCATTCAGCGAGGCGCCTAACCTGTGCAGGCATATGCACCTGCCCGTTCAATCGGGCTCCGACGGGATATTGAAGAAAATGAGGCGGGGGTATACGCGGGACGAATACGCCGCCAAGGCGCGGCGGATCAGGTCGCTGTATCCCGACATGTCGATAACGTCGGATATAATAGTCGGTTTTCCGGGCGAAGGCGACAAGGACTTTGAGGACACGCTGGGGCTTATCTCCGACCTCCGTTTCGACAACATATTTTCGTTCATGTACTCGCCGAGGCCCGGCACGGAGGCCGCGGCGTTCAAAGACCATGTCCCGGCCGAGGTCAAAGCGGAACGCCTGCGCCTCCTGCAGGAGGCGCAGCGCGGGATAACCATAGCGAGGAACGGCGCCCTGGTCGGGACGATGCAGGAAGTGATGATAGAGGGCGATAGCAAGACGAACGCGAGGATGACCTCCGGCAGGACGCGGTGCGGTAGGATAGTTAATTTTCCAGCGCCTGACGGTTATCGTGAAGCGCTTGGCGCGACGATAAGGGTTATGATAACCGGCGCATACGCGAACTCCCTGGCCGGCGAATTCGCCGGCCAGGGACAGGGACGGACGCCGGGACAGCCGGCCTTGCTGAATGGCCTGGCATGGGCGGCGGCGGCGCAACAACGGGATGGCCTCTCCAACCGGTAAGAAAAAGGAGTCCTTATGTTCATTGAAATGAAGGTGTTCGGGATAACCATGGACCCTTACACCAACGTGCCGGTCGTCGTCCTCAAGGACGCCGCGGAGAAGAACGTGCTGCCGGTGTGCATCGGGGTGTTGGAGGCGGGCGCCATAGCCTCGGAGCTCGAAAAGGTGCATTTCGCCAGACCCATGACGCATGACCTTCTGAGGGAAGCCATCCGCGTCACCGGCGCGGCGGTATCCAAGGTCGAGGTGGTGGACCTGCGCGACAACATATTCTACGCCATAATCCATCTCGCCACCAAGTCCGGCGCGTTTTCCATCGACGCCAGACCCAGCGATGCCATTGCGCTGGCGCTCCGCACCGCCTCGCCGATATTCGTCGACGACGGGGTCTTGGAAAAATCCAGAAACATAGACCTGCGCGCCGCATCTGAGAAGGGAGGCTCTCCCTCAAAGGGACTCTTCGACTCATTGGAGGATTTTTCCCAGGGAGACTTCGGAAAATACAAGATGTAGAAAACGCCGCGACCGCGATCGTGATCGTGAAAACCGTTGTCATGGCAAACGCCCCTCGTCACGGCCGCGGCGATTAAAGGCTATCTCTAAAAATCGCTGTTTTCCACGAGGTCAAGCAGGGACGAAAATAAAAAGCGCAGCATATACGTTAAATAGAGCTGCTTTGTAAATCATGTGCGCATTTTTATTTTCGGCCTGACGCAGAGACCGGGGAAAAGAGCGATTTTTAGAGACAGCCTAAAGAGGATTGCATGTTGACCGAGACCAAGGCCGCAGCCGCCAAAAAGACGGCGCCAGGCAAGCTCTACGACACCTTCTTCGTGAGCGAGTACGGGAAGCTCGAATCGCTTCGCGCGGCGAGATACAACGCCCAGTTCTCCATACTGCTGATGAACGTCGATGGCATGGACAAGGCGCTGCGCGACGACGATGCGGCGGACTTCATCAAGAAGATATCCGCGCCCATCCTCGAAGCGGTGCGCCCGTGCGACGTGGTGGGCATGATCGACGAAAGACAGGTGGCCGTCATATTGCCGGAGACGGATTACTTCGGCTCCCTCATAGCCATAAGAAAACTCACCAAGGCGCTTGCCGCTACCCTCACGTATGAGACCCCGCCCAAGAAGGCGGTGCTCTCGCAGGCTACTTTTCCGAAGGACGGCAGGGGATACGGCGCGCTCATATCGACCGCGGCCCAGCGGATGACCGACAAAAAGGAGTCCCTCTGGGAGAAGCATGAGTTCAAGAACAAGCTCTTCTGGGAGATAATGGGCGACCTGTGCGGCACGTCCTACAAGGGGTTTGAGAATACGTCCTTCGACCTTGGCGGGGGCCAGGCGCTCACGGAGGCGTTCATAGACCAGATAAACGAGCTTATCATCAAGGAAATAACGATGTTCCCGCACAGGAGGGGGATAGCGTATTTCGCCTCCAAGAAGCTCTCGGCGTTGCCGGCCATAACCACGCTTGGACACATAGGCACGCTATCGACCAAGGTCTTCCTAGTGGGTCAAGCCGAGGACAGTCTGCGCGACATCAAAAACGCAACGCCCATTTTTTTAGAGGATCCGAGGCTGCGCGAGACGTTTTTTACTTTGTATCTGACCGAGGACTTCGGGTACGCTTTGATATGCCGCGAGAATTGGGGTTCCACCTTCTCGTGCTTCCATTCCTCGGACCCTTACCTTGTGGACGGGCTCATAAATAAATTCCAGACGGAATATTCGCTGCAAGAGCAGTTGTAACCGGAGAACGGATAATCGACATGGCGGGCAAAGACAAGATACTGCTGGCGCTCAGAAACGACGAAGAGATAAAATCGTTCACCACCTACCTCTACAGTCTCGGCTACGAGACCGTTGCGGTCAAGGACGGCGCGCGCGCCCTTGAGGCCGCCATCGCCGAATCGCCGGCCATTCTCATAGCGGATACTGACCTGCCGGTCATAAACGGGGACAGGCTCTTCCAGATACTGAGAAATAACCCGCACACCTCGAAGATACCATTTCTGTTCATCTCTGACGTCATAGTCGACATAAAGGGCTTCCGCTCAGGCGTGGACATCTTCCTCATCAGGCCGCTCAACATGGAGGAACTCCACGGCAGGATCAGGCACACCCTCGCGGTAAAGGACAGCGGCGGGTTCGCCTCCGGAGAGATCGAGGGGAGGCTCCGCCAGATGTCCCTGGCCGACATACTGCAATTCCTCCATCTCAACAAGAAAGAGGGCGTCTTGAAGATATCCTCGGCCGACATGACCGGGAACGTCTTCATAAAGGAAGGGCAGATATATAACGCGGTGTCGGGAAACGTCGAAAAGGAAAAGGCGCTCTTCAGGCTCCTCCAGTGGACCGAAGGCAAGTTCGAGTTCATCCCGTCCCCCATCGCCGTTACGAAGAAGATATCGACTTCAACGGGCAACATCCTGATGGAGGGGATGCGGCAGATAGACGAATTCAGAAAGAGCCAGGACCAATTCCCTAACAAGAAGATGCTCCTCAGGGCGCGCATCGAGGATGCCGCCCTGCCTCAGGGACTGCAACCGATAATCTACGAAATAATAGAGCTCCTCAAGACCTACCAGAAGGTCGAAGACCTCGTCGAGAACGCCACCTATACCGACTACGAGGTCTACAAGACCATCGCGGGCATGATCTCGAAGGGCATCCTCGAAGAGGCCCGCGCCAAGGGCGAGAGCCATAGCGACACGGTTGAATTCCTCACCAACGATCAGGCTATCAGCATCAGGGAGAAGATCATCAGCCGGTTCTCCGAGGCGCACAACGTAAGCTCCGGCAAGGTCTTTCTCATCGCCTCGTCGGGCGGACTTATCAGCGCCTTTGTCGAGCACTGCAGGCGCATACCCGGCTTTTCCGTGAGTTACAAGTCGTCCTACGTGCCCAACGCCAAGGAAAACCCCCTTGGTATAGTCGCCACGCTCAAGCTGTACGGCGGCATGGAGATAAACATCTTCTCCATCCCGTCCGTAAAAAACATGGGACCCATGTGGAAGTCCTTCTCGACGAACCTCATAGGTCTCATACTCCTGTGGAACGAGGAAGGCGGCAAGGATATTAAAGAGATGGTGGCGGCGAAGCAGGACATACTGCTCCAGAGGCGCATCCCGGTGGTGCACGTATTCGCGGACACCGGAGGCGAGGATACTACCGGGGGGCGTCAGACGTTCAACCTGAGATATAAAAAGGCGTTCAACCTAAAGCTCGACGAGCCGATATTCAGGATGGACGCGGAGATGGTCTTCGAGGTCTTCTACTCGCTCTTCAGCACGCTTATCAAGGAAGACTACGTAAGCGCGTAGACGGTTATCAGTTATCCGTTATTAGTTATCTGGAAAGGATAATGATAACAATCGGCAAGCGCGCTCCTCGTTCCCAAGCTCTGAGGCTGTGTCGCAATGCAAAAATCGGAGAAAAAACCTCTTTTTTCGGAGGGGTTTTACCCCTAAAATTCAAAAGAAATCGCTTATAGGGCATCGTGGAGAGCCTGTTTTTTTACAAATACAATTGCGACACAGCCTCTCCGGCTTGGGAACGGCGTTGTCGGGAAGCTTCGCTTCCAGTGTCAAGGCCACGCGGCTTCGATGGCCGCGCAATCGTTGGGTCAGTGCCTGCCCCTGAACATAGAGCTGCTTTGTAAATCGTTAAGGCGGGGGCTGAGCTAACCCAACCTGCCCGGCTGGTAACCGGCAACCGGCAACCGAATGATAGACTGCCACACGCACAGCATACTCTCCGACGGCGCGCTCATACCCGCCGAACTCATCCGCAGGGCAAGGGTAAAGGGCTATGCCGCGATGGCGATAACCGACCATGCGGACGAATCCAACGTCGAGGCGCTCGTGGCGGCCCTCTCCAAGGTCTGCGCCGTCTACAGGGTGAGGGGGTTTCTTGCCGTGCCTGGCGTGGAGTTGACGCATATACCGCCGGGGCGCATCCCGGCGCTCGTCAAGAGGGCCCGCTCGCTCGGCGCGCGCGTCGTAGTCGGCCACGGAGAGACCCTTGCCGAGCCGGTTGAACCCGGCACGAACATGGCATACATAAAGGCGCGCGTGGACGTGCTCGCGCACCCCGGCCTTTTAAGCGATGAGGAATGCCTGCTTGCCCGCAAGAATTCCGTCCTGTTGGAGATAACCGCGAGGGCCGGACACAGCCTGTCGAACGGGCGAGTGGCCGCTCTTGCGCGGCGTCACGGGGCGGAGATGGCGCTTAACACCGACGCCCATGCGCCGGGAGACCTCGTGGACGACGAAACCGCCGTAAGGATAGTCCTCGGGGCCGGACTTGACGCGGAAGACTGGAGGAGGATGCAGGGCAATGCCGAAGGTCTGCTCAAGAATGCCGTTCGATAGGTCTCTATGCCTTCTCGCCGTCCTTTTTGCCCTTGCCGGCTGCGCGGCAAAGCCTCTGCCGACCGGCGAGCTCAAGCCGTGGACTACCGGGTTGGCCGATGAGGCTCGATCGAACGTCTCGCCGGATAAGATAGGCGCCCCGCTCGTCGCGGCATGGACAAAAGACGCGTCGGCGTGGAGGCTCCTCAACAGGTATGCGCCCGCAGAGTCGTCGTCGCCCGCGTTGGCCGGAGGGGTGCTCTATACCGGCTCAGACGCAGGCAAGGTGTATGCGATAGACCTTGCGTCCGGCGGCGCGTTGTGGAGCTTCGACGCGGATTATCCGGTCGGAGGCGCGCCTGGAGTTGCCGACGGCAAGGTCTGTTTCGGGGCGGCCAACGGCGTATTCAGATGCCTTGAGGCGGCCAGCGGCAGGGAACTGTGGCGTTTTCAGGCAAAATCCGGGATAGTCTCCTCCCCGTTGATAAAAGACGGACGCGTGTGGTTCACGTCGAGCGACGACCGTCTCCATGCCCTGTCCCTCGACAAGGGCGAGAGGCTCTGGACGTATACGCGCGGCACTTACCAGACAGTGGCCCCTGAACTGCCTCTATCGTCCGCATGGCACGACGGCAATATCTATCAGTTATTCTCCGACGGCTTCGTGGTCGCGCTCGCCGCCGGTTCCGGCAAGCAGTTGTGGGAAAAAAGGGTGGTGGCTAACTTCGATTCCACGAACCCGGCCCGCAGGGTACCGCTCATCCATGACGGACTGGTCTACGTCATAAACGCGAAGAACGCAGTCGAGGCGCTCGACCCCAGGACCGGCGCGTCCATGGCGGTATACGACGCCATTGCGGCTTATGACTTCGTCATGCCGGGCGACCGGACGCTCGTCGTGGCCGGGAGCGGCGCGATAGCGGCCATCGACACCGTAACGGGCGCGGTCCTGTGGAGGCGCGGCCTCGCGCATAAGCCTGCGTCGTCCATCTTCGCGGCCGGAGACCTCCTCTTCATCCTCTCCAACTTCAAGACGTCCACGTTCGACATCTCGTGGTTTGAAAAGACCAAAGGGCACATAGAGGCCGCCCACCTCTTGGACGGGAAAACGGCATGGGAGGCGGAACTGGATTCGACCCTGAGCGCGCGCGGCGCATCGGCCTACGGCCGCGCGGCGTTCCTTGCGGACAACGGAGTCGTGCGCGTCTACTCCGCGCAGCAGCCCTAAGGGTCTTACCCCATTGCAAATCATGTCTAACCCGGATGACAAGAGACTCAACATAGCCTTCGTCTGGCACATGCACCAGCCCCTGTACAAAGACCCGTTAAACGGCGAATACGTCATGCCCTGGGCGCTCTACCACGGCACCAAGGACTACTATGACATGGCCGCCATACTCGATGAATTCCCCTCCATACATCAAACCTTCAACCTTGTGCCGTCCCTCATAGGGCAGCTTCAGGACTACGCATCGGGCAATGCGATAGACCGTTACAGGACGGTCACGGCGCTGCCTGCCTCGCGCCTTGCCCCGGCGGATAAGGCGTTCATCATACATAACTTCTTTCAGGCGAACTGGGATAACATGATAAGGCCGTTTCCGCGTTACATGGAGCTTGCCATGAAGCGCGGTCATGTGAATTCGGATGAAGACGTCCGCGCCGCGGTCCGTTACTTCGACGCCCAGGACTATCTCGACCTTCAGACGCTCTTCAACCTGTCATGGATCGACCCCGCCATGCGTCAGGCCGACCCTGCCCTGGCCGCGCTCGTTGAAAAAGGGAGGGGTTACACCGAGGAGGACAAGTCGCTCGTGCTCGGCAAGCAGACGGAGATCGTCGGAAGGATACTCCCCAAGTACAAAGAGATGCAGGAGAGGGGGATTATCGAGGTCACCACGACGCCGTATTACCACCCGATAATGCCGCTCCTGTGCGACAGCTTCTCGGCCAGAACGGCCATGCCTGAGGCGGCCATGCCCAAGGAGCGTTTTGTCCACCCGGAGGACGCCGCCGCTCAGATAAGAAAGGCCGTGGCGCTCTACAAAAAGATATTCGGGGCCGCACCCCGCGGGATGTGGCCGTCGGAAGGCTCGGTCTCCATGGACGTGATACCGCTTGCGGCCGCCGAAGGCATAACGTGGCTCGCCACCGACGAGGAGATACTCTCCAACACCTTGAAGCGTCCGATAAGAAGGGATGCTTACGGCAACTGTCAAGACCCGTTTCTCTACAGGCCGTATTCGATTAACGCCGGCGCCGCGTCCGTGGCCCTCATATTCAGGGACCATCTGCTCTCGGACCTTATCGGCTTCGACTACGCTAAGATGGATCCTCCGGCGGCGGCGCGGGACATGGTCGAACGGCTCGATTGGATAGCGCGGGCAATCCCTGAGCCGCATGAACACCTCGTCAGCATAATCCTCGACGGCGAGAACGCATGGGAGAACTACTGCAACGACGGCAGGGACTTCCTCGCCGCGCTCTATGGCGCACTTGAATCCCATGAGCGGCTTCGCTGCGTTACGGTGAGCGAGTTTCTCGGCAAGACGGCGCTGAGAGACAGCCTCCAGTGGCTCTACCCGGGCTCGTGGATAAGCCACAACTTCAAGATATGGATAGGCCACCATGAGGACAATGCCGCGTGGGATTATATAAACGAAGCGAGAGGCAGGCTCGTGGAATACGAGGCCGCGCAAAAGGGGACGGGCGCGGCAGAGGCGCGCAAGGCCATAGACGACGCATGGGAGGAGGTCTACGCCGCCGAGGGAAGCGATTGGTTCTGGTGGTATGGCGACGAGCACTCGTCCCTTTCCGACGAGCACTTCGACGCGCTCTTCAGAAACCACATCAAGAAGATATACTCGCTCATGGGACAGGAGCCTCCCGGGCACCTCGACGTGCCGATAATCTCCGAGGCCAGGGGCACGAGGCCGGCGGTGGAGCCGTCCGCATACCTGCACCCTAAGATAGACGGCGAGGTGACCAACTACTTCGAGTGGCTCGCCGCCGGGAGGTTCGAGCAGAAGAGTTACGGCAGTTCCATGCACAGGGAGATGCAATCCGGCGGCATCCTCTCGGCGGTCTTATACGGGTTTTCCACGGACGCGCTCTATATGAGGTTCGATTACGCCAAGGACGTAAAGGACGCCGAGAAGTCGTGGACGTTCTCCATAAACTTCATAGCGCCCAAGGCCGTCAAGATAAACGGCGAGGTGGCCATCGGCGCGTCAAGGGCCGAACTGCTCGAAAAAGACCCGGCGAGCGGAAGATGGACTCCGGCCCCGGACGGCGCGGACATCCAGATTGCCTCAGGCACGGTAGTGGAACTGCGCGCGGGGTGCGCCTCGTTGAACGTTCAGCCCGGCGCGGAGATGAGGCTTTTTATAAACATAGAGGCGAAGGGCAGGGGGCCTGAGAGATGGCCGCTCAAGGGGTGCCTCTGCGTCAACGCGCCCGCCGCGGGCTTCGAGGAAGAAAACTGGTCGGTGTGAAAATGGACATGCCCGAAATAAAAAACCTGACCCCGGCCATGAGGCAGTATCTTGAGGTCAAGGCGGCGCACCCGGACTGCATCGTCCTTTTCAGGATGGGTGACTTCTACGAGATGTTCTTTGACGACGCGCGCCTTGCCTCCCGCGTCCTCGGCATCGCCCTGACCTCGCGCGACAGGGAGCGCGAGATACCCATGTGCGGCGTGCCATTTCATTCCGCGGCCTCCTACCTCGCAAGGCTTGTAAAAGAAGGGCATAAGGCCGCCATCTGCGAGCAGATAACCGACCCCAAGGACTCGAAGGGGCTAATCGAGCGCGCGGTTACGAGGGTGATAACCCCGGGCACCGTCCTTGAAGACGAGCTCCTCGACGCGAAGACCAACAATTACATAGCCGCCGTGGTCATCGGACGCAAGAGGAGCGGCCTCGCGTATATGGACGTCTCGACCGGCGAGTTCAGGGTAACGGAGACCGGGACGGAGTCCGGGGCCTCGGACGAGCTGCTGCGGATAATGCCGCTGGAACTCTTGATACCCGATGCGCCGTCCGTCCCGCTAAACCTCGCCGATGCGCCCGTCAGGAAGATAACCCTGCGCGCCGCGGCTGAATTCGATTACCGGCGCTCGCATGAGCGGCTCTTGAAACAGTACGGGGCCGCGTCCCTCGACGGCTTCGGTCTCGGGGAGATGAACGAGGCCGTGGCCGCCGCGGGCGCGCTCCTAAATTACGTCAGGGAGACGCAAAGGTCGCAGGCCGTTCACCTCAAGCCGCCCTCTCCCTATCTTGCGGACGATTGCCTCGTCATGGACCATTCGACCCGCCGGAACCTCGAACTTGCCGAGAACGTCCGAGCCGGCGGACGCGAGGGCACGCTCCTTGACGTTATCGACCTTACAAAGACCGCGATGGGCGGCAGGAGGCTGCGCTCGTGGCTCCTCGCGCCGCTCAGGGACAGGCTGCATATCATCGAACGCCATGAGGCCGTGGAAGAGTTGATGGAAAGGCGGGCCGGGCGCGAACGGATTCACGCGCTTTTGAACGGCGTATCCGATATTGAAAGGCTCGCCGCCCGCGTTGCGATGCGCCGCGCCGCGCCGCGCGATCTGGTCTCTCTCAAGACCTCCCTGTCGGCATTGTCGGAGTTGAAAGAACTCCTCGCCGGGATGGACGCGAAGATGCTTAACGAGGCCGCGCTCATCGACGACTGCGCAGACGCCGCCAGCTTCATAGGGCGCTCTATCTCAGACGCCCCGCCGATGTCGGCAAGGGACGGCGGCGTGATAAGACCGGGGTTTTCCGCCGCGCTCGATGAGCTGCGCGGCATATCTGCCGGCGGCAAGGAGAGCATAGCGCGGATAGAGGCCGAGGAACGCGCCGCCACGGGCGTAAACTCCCTGAAGGTCGGATACAACAGGGTCTTCGGTTATTACATCGAAGTGACGCGGGCGAACTCAGGCGCGGTGCCGCCTCATTACATGAGGAAGCAGACGCTCGTCAACGCGGAGCGTTTCATCACGCCAGGGCTAAAGGAATGGGAGGAAAAGGTCGTCTCATCCGAGGAACGCGGCCTTGCGCTTGAAGCTGAACTTTACGCGGCCGTGCTTGACGAGCTTTCCGGACACGTTCAGAAGATGCAGACCGCGGCGTCGCAAGTCGCGGCCATCGACTGTCTTGCCTCGCTCGCCCTCCGCGCCGAGGAGCGCGGCTGGCGAAGACCCGTCATGGACGAAGGCGGCGCGATAGCCATAGAGGGCGGAAGACACCCTGTGGTCGAGGCCGCATCGGACGCGGGCTTCGTGGCCAACGACCTTCGCCTCGGCGCGGAGGAAGACCAGATAATAATACTTACCGGCCCGAACATGGCGGGCAAATCGACGTATCTCAGACAATGCGCGCTTATCGTGATAATGGCGCAGATGGGGTCGTTCGTCCCGGCCGACAAGGCGGCGATAGGGATAGTGGACAGGGTATTCACCAGGGTGGGAGCCTCGGACGACCTTGCCAGAGGACAGTCGACCTTCATGGTCGAGATGAGCGAGACCGCCAACATCCTCAACAACGCCACGCCGAGGAGCCTCGTCATACTCGACGAGATAGGCAGGGGCACGTCCACCTTCGACGGCCTCTCCATTGCATGGGCGGTCGTTGAATACCTGCATGGGAGAAAAGAGGCCGGGGCCAAGACGATATTCGCCACGCACTACCACGAGCTTACTGAGCTTTCCTTGACTTTAGCAAGGGTCAAAAACTATAATATGTCTGTAAAGGAGTGGGAAGGGAAGATAATCTTTCTCCGCAAGGTCGTACCCGGCGGCGCGTCGAGGAGCTATGGCATAGCAGTGGCAAAGCTCGCCGGAATCCCGGAAGAGGTAGTGGCGCGCTCGCGTGAGATATTGAAGAACCTCGAGGCGGGCGAACTCGTCCCGTCCGGGATGCCGAGGCTCGCGGCGCATACAAGGGAAGACGGCGCGGACGAGCCGCGTCAGTTGAGCCTGCTTGGAGAAAGAGACAGGCTCCGCGACGCGCTCGCGGCCGTGGACATGGACGACACGACGCCCCTCGAGGCGTTGACCCTGCTGACGAAACTCAAAGAGATGGCTCAGGATTGACTTGTCCAATACCCGCGACATAAGAGCAGTATGGACGAAGGCCATCGCCGCGCTTTGCCTGACGCTATTTCTCCTCGCGTCCGCATCCTCTGCCGGCCTTTGCGCCGCGTCCCCGCCGAAGGTGGCGGTGGAGGAGATAAGGCATTGGTCGAACCCCAACTATACCCGCATAGTCATCACCCTCGGAAGGAAGACGAAGTTCTCGCACAGGCTCCTCAAGCAAGACCCGTCGATAAACGTAGGCTGGAGACGCCTCTACGTCGACATAGAAGGCGCGGCGCTCGGTGCAAAACTGCCCAAGACCATACCGATAAACGACGGGTTGCTCAAGGCCGCAAGGGCAGGGCAGTTCGACAAGGACACGGTGAGGGTCGTCCTCGACATCGAGTCGATAGAGGATTTTAAGATATTCCCGCTCGAAGAACCATACAGGATCGTCATCGACGTGACCGGGGTTCATGGCGCGCTTCCGAAGGAAGCCGCCAAACCCGCTTTGCCCAAGGCGGACGCGGTCCAGCCGCCGGTCCCGCCCGTGGCGGCAGACCCCACGCTCTCGCAGCAACTCGGCCTAAAGGTCAGGAAGATCGTAATCGACCCGGGCCACGGCGGAAAAGACCCCGGCGCCGTAGGCAAGGGCGGCTTGCAGGAGAAGGACGTAACCCTCAAACTCGCCAGGATGCTCAGGGAGAAGCTCAAGAAGACCGCGTTCGGCGGGACGGTCATAATGACGAGGGAGACGGACGTATTCATACCGCTTGAGGAACGCACGGCCATCGCCAACAGCAAGGAGGCCGACATATTCATCTCCATACACATCAACTCAAGCCCCAAGAGGACCGCATCCGGCGTCGAGACCTACATCCTCAACGTCTCGCGCGACGCCAAGGCCAGGAGACTCGCCGCAAGGGAGAACGCCACCTCCACGCGATCCGTAAGCGACCTCGAGTTCATACTGAACGACCTCATAAAGACCGCCAAGACCAACGACTCGTCGAGGCTGGCCTCGTCCGTAAACACAAGGCTCGCCGCCAAGCTCCGCGAGAATTACGGCGGGATAAAGAGCAACGGGGTAAAGGGTGCGCCGTTCTACGTGCTCGTCGGCACCAAGATGCCCAGCATCCTCGTCGAGGCCTCCTTCATCAGCAATCCCGAAGAAGAGAAGCGGCTGCGCGAGGACAAATACCTACAGTCGATAGTGGACGGCATATACTCCGGGCTCGCCGAGTTTCTCTCAGGCGGCTCATCCGTTTAAAAAAATGCCATATAACGCCCAACTCGCGCAATCCCTCAAGTCCGCGCCATCGGTCAAGGACTTCGTCAGGGCCTACCTCTCGGAGGGAGAGGCGCAGTTGCGTTCGCGCCACCTTGCCGAAAAAAAAGGGGCGCAGATATGCGCCTCCTACGCCGCGCTCATCGATGAGCTTTTAAAGGCGCTCTTTGCGGCGAAGGGCGCGGACGCCGGGTGCGCCCTCGCCGGGTGCGCCCTCGCCGGGTGCGCCCTCGTCGCGTTGGGCGGCTACGGCCGGTCGGAGCTTAACATAAAGAGCGACGTGGACCTCATGCTCCTCTACGGCAGGAAGATAACGCCGGAGATGGAGAGGCTCACGCAGGAGATGCTCTACGTCCTGTGGGACACGGGACTCGACGTGGGCTTCAGCATACGCTCGCTGGAGGAATCCCTCGCGCTCGCCAAGGAAGACCTCAAGACCCGCACCGCGCTTCTGGACGCGCGGTTCCTGTCCGGCGACGCGGCGCTCTACGACGCGCTCGTCAAGAAGACGGCCTCAAGGCTTTTTGAAGGAAGGGCGGCCTCGCGGTTCATCGACGCCAAGATAGAAGAGACGAGGGAGAGGCACGTGAGGTTCGGCGGCTCGGTCTACATACTCGAACCCAACATAAAGGAAGGGGAGGGGGGGCTGAGGGATTTTCATACCGCCGTCTGGATAGTGAAGGCGCGGCACGGGCAAAGGGGCATAGAGACCGCCCTTGAGGACGGCATCGTTACCAGGGGAGAATGGGCTGAACTCACCGCGTCGGTGGATTTTCTCCTCTGGGTCAGGAACGAGCTCCACTTCGCGGTGAAACGCAAGACCGACCAGATGACCTTCGACCATCAGGAGAGGATCGCCGGGGTGCTAGGGCACGCCAGCACCGAACGGATGCTCGCGGTCGAGGCCTTCATGCAGCGGTATTACCGCCACGCCTCGGCGGTGAACGGGCTGTCCGGCCTCATGCAGTCGAGATGCCTGCACAAGAACGCAGGGAAGGGACTCTTCTGGCCCAGGAAGAAGGTGCGGATAGACAGATGCTACGCCGTCGTGGACAACATGCTTACGGTGCGCGATAAGGACGCCTTCGCTTTGAGCGAGGACGCGGCCATAAACGCATTCGTCTACTCGCAGGCGTTCGGCGTGGAGTTGAATCAGGAGACGCGCGACCTCGTGCTCCGCTATCCCGTTGACGGGGGAACCTCATGGCGGAGTTCTCCGGTGATTTCGGCGGCCTTTTTGAAGATACTCAAGGGCGCGAACGTCTACAAGACACTCTCCGAGATGCACAGGCTCAAGTTTCTTGAGCGCTACATCCCGGAGTTCGGCGAGATAACGTGCAGGGTGCAGCACGACCTCTACCACGTCTATACGGTTGACGCGCACACGCTCTTCGCGGTGCGGGAACTGGAACGCCTCCGGGGCGAATACAAGGCGAATTTTTCGCTCCTCTCCACGCTCTTCGGCGAGACGCCCAACCCCGAAGTACTGACGCTCGCCGTGCTCCTGCACGACATAGGCAAGGCCGCGGGCAAGGGACACGCCGAGCACGGCGCCGAGATCGCGCGCGGGATATGCAAAAGACTCAATCTCCCTGAGGACAGCGCGAGTCTTGTAAGGTTTCTCGTAAGGAACCACCTCTGCCTCGCCGACACCGCGCAATACCGCGACATTCACGACGAAAAGCTGGTCATAGAGTTCGCCAAAAAGGTCGGCGACATCGAACGGCTCAACCTCCTCTACCTGCTTACGTTCGCCGACGTGCGCGCGGTAGGCCCGGACGTATGGAGCCAATGGAAAGGGGCGCTCTTCCAGGAACTCTACTTCAAGGCGCTGACGGTGATAGAGAGGGGCACCTTCGAGGCCGAGGACGTGGAGGCGCGCCTGAGGGCGATACGCGACAAGGTGCTGGCCCTCATCAAGCAGGACGGGACGGGCGCTGGGGCTGTGGAGGAATACTTCGGGCTCCTTCCGCAGAGATATTTCCTCACGACCTCGCCGGACTTCGTAGCAGATCATATAAGGATACTGCGCGGCCTCGGCACGCGGCCATACGTGTTCACGACGCGCCAGGACAGGGGGAGGGAATACACCGAGTTCGTCGTATGCACGCACGACACGCACGGCCTCTTCTCGATGATAACCGGCGTCATGTCCGCCAACGCGGTAAACATACTCGGCGCGCAGATAAACACCCTGAAAAACGGACTCGTCCTCGACGTGCTTCAGGTCACGTCGCACATCGGTGAGCTTATCGTTGACGAGGCCAAACTCAAAAAGATCGAACGCGACCTCGCCGACGTGCTTACCGGCAAGGTAAAGGTCGCCTCTCTCGCCGGCAGGCGCAAGGCGTCGATACTGGACAGGAAGGCGAAGCCGAGGGTAGCCACGAGGGTGGAGACGGACAACGAGGTATCCGACGCATACACGGTGCTGGACATCCACGCCCAGAACCGGATCGGCCTCCTCTACGACATTACGAGCGCGATAACGCGGCTCGGCCTCTACATCCACGTCTCGAAGATAGCGACCAAGGGCGACGAGGCGGCGGACATATTCTACGTCAAGGACATCTTCGGGCAGAAGGTATACTATACGGAAAGGCTCCGCGAGATAAGCAGCTCCATCACGAAGGCGATTGACGAAAAGGCGTAGCAAAACCGCGCATCAGCGCCTTTACTTGCGGACACTTATATGAAAGACGACGCCTCGCTTGTAAGCGCCTTCCTCGACCACGTCATCGTGGAAAAGGGCCTATCTCTCAACACGCGCCTCTCCTATGAGCGCGACCTTGCGAGGTTTTTGCGTTACATGGACGGTGCGGGCGCCGGCGTAACCGGCGCGTCGCCGGACGACATACGCGGGTATCTCAAACGACTGCATGACGACGGACTCTCGGTGCGGTCTTACACGAGGGCGCTCGTCGCCGTGCGCGGATTTTATAAATTTCTCATCAAGCGTAAATACGTAGACAGCTCGCCTTGCGCCGTTATAGACATGCCGCGCATGCAAAAGAGGCTCCCGGAATTCCTTTCCATATCCGACGTTGACAGGCTTCTCGACGCGCCAAAGAGCGATACGCCCATGGGACTGCGCGACAAGGCGATGATAGAGGTGCTCTATGCCACGGGGTTGCGCGTCTCAGAGCTGGTCGGCCTGAAACTGAACGACCTCAATATGCAGGCGGGTTATGTGACGACCGTCGGAAAAGGCTCCAAGGAGCGGCTGGTTCCGGTTGGAGACTCGGCAATCGTCTGGCTCAAACGCTACATGGAGACCTCAAGGCCGCTGCTTCTGCGCGGCAGGACAAGCGCAGTTCTCTTTTTGTCTAACCGCGCAAACCGCATGTCGAGGCAGAACTTCTGGGTCATCATAAAAAGATACGCCCTGATCGCAGGGATAGATAGGGCAAGGATAAAGCCGCACACGCTCCGCCATTCCTTCGCCACGCACCTCCTTGAAGGCGGCGCGGACCTGAGAATGGTTCAAGCCATGCTCGGCCATGCGGACATATCCTCAACCCAGATATATACCCACGTCACCACCGAAAGGCTGAAAAAACTCCACAAGAAGGCGCATCCGAGAGGGTGAACGGATCGAGCGTAGCGAGAACTACAACCCGGTACCCCAAAGGGCAGGGCACTAACCTTGAAATCATGCCAAATCGCCCCTCCGATACTATTTGACATAATATCCATTATGCGACACTTCGGGTGCTTGAAGTATTTGGCGGCCCTGCCGGGCGGTTTCTGCAACATGCGCATGTACGAGACCATCTTGCGTTTCAGTTCCTTCCCGGTTCTCTCAAGCGCCCCGCCGTGCTTCCCACGCTTCACGCCGCAGTTAAGGTATTCATCGGGGTGCAACTCCGGCGAATACGACGGCAGGCAAACACTTCAATCTCTTCCGCGTGCCCCGCGACCCACTGCCTCACCATCTTGCCGTGGCGTGTCTTGAGGTTGTCCACGACCAGAAATACCTTGCGTCCGGCGTCTTTGACCAAACGCCCCATGAATCGAATGAAGAGCGCGGGATTCATGGCGTCCTTGATTATGCTTGTCCTCTTGGCGTTGGGGCGTATTGTGGGCGTTTTGCCCTTTGGGACGTATCCTCGGGCGTTGCTCTCGCCGTTCCTTATCCCTGTCTCATCGCACCAGCTTATCTGCGCGCCCTCCTTCTTTGCGCGGGAGGATATGGCGGGATATTCCTC
>JACRCM010000024.1 GCA_016219025.1 Deltaproteobacteria bacterium
TTGTAAGAGCTCCCATTTTCCATGTGCAAATATGCTATTATAGCCATTTTGAGGCCTATTGCAGGCTGTCCGGTTAAAAAGATGGGCGCAAATAAGACATAAATCTTTAAAGAATTTTCAGTTTTTACCGGACACTACTGACTTGATATCTTGCGTATCGCGGAGAATCGTGGGCTATATAGTCATAAATATTTTCCACGTCAGATACAGACGCTTCGCTCCAAGTCAGTTCCGCCATTTCCGCGACAATCTCTCCTTGGCATTCTCGTGCGAAAGCCGCCTGCCTTCGTGAATGTCCAATTCGCCCGCCTCTATTTTTTGGAGAAGATACAAGCGGTACATCACGTCCTCGATATCGATATTCTCAGGGAGTTCCTTGAAAAAGGTTTTTAATTTTTCCTTTGAAATATTCATCTTTCCGTCCTCCTGTTTGTATGGCAACAACATGGCGGACTACGCCTTTGCCGTCTTTGCGGCCTCCTCGCGCACCTTGAGCTTTCCTACCCTTATCCACTGAAGGAGCGGCCTCTTGGCCGGACATACGTATGAGCAGCACCCGCACTCTATGCAGGATAGCCCTCCCCATGCCTTGAGGTCGTCCGTCCTGTGCGCCCTGCCGTAGTCCCCGAGCCGGTATGGCATGAGCGCCATCGGACAAACCTCCACGCATGAGGCGCACTTGATGCACGGGTCGTAGGCAACGGGCTTTATCCGTTTGGCCGACAGGCAGGTGATGCCTGAGGTGCCCTTTACAACGGGCACAGCAAGGGTCGATTGCGCTATCCCCATCATCGGGCCGCCGTTTAGGACCTCTATCTCGCCGTCACCGGTCTTCAGGCCTCCGCACTGGCCTATAACGTCCTCAAACGCCGTGCCTATGCGCACGCGCAGATTCTTCGGCTCGTTTATGCCGTTGCCGCTTATCGTAACGACCCTCTCGATGAGGGGTTTTTTATAGTTGAGCGCCTCGAATACGGCTACGGCCGTGCCGACGTTATTCACGACGACGCCAACGTCCATCGGGAGCTTGCCGGTCGGCACCTTCCTGTCCAATGCGGCGTGTATGAGCATCTTTTCCGCGCCCTGAGGGTATTTGGTCTCAAGTATTGAAACCCTGATATCGGACGATGAACCGACGGCCCGCCTGAGCGCCTCTATCGCGTCGGGCTTGTTTTCCTCTATGCCGATGAGTCCGGCTGAGGCCCCGGTCGCCTTCATCAGGGCGCGAAGCCCCCAGACGGCCTTATCCGCCTCCTCGACCATTATTCTATGGTCGGCGCTAAGGTACGGCTCGCACTCGCAGCCGTTGAGGACTACCGTGTCTATGGTCTTGCCCTTGGGAGGTGAGAGTTTAACGGAGGTCGGGAACGCCGCGCCTCCCATGCCGACGATGCCCGCCTCGCGTATTGCCTCGCGCATGGCGTCGGCTGAGATGGAGTTGATATCGACCACCCCCCCCCACTCGCGGCCTGTGCCGTCGCCTTCGATAATGATGGCAAGGGCGCGGACTCCGCCGGGGTGGTTGGAGAGTTCTATCTCTTTTACCTTGCCGCTTATGCTTGCGTGCACGGGCGCGGAGACGAACGCCTTGACGTCGCCTATCTTCTGGCCCTCCTGCACGGAGTCGCCCTTTTTAACGAGCGGTTCGCACGGCGCGCCAGCGTGTTGTTGAAGGGGTATGATTACGGTCTTTGGAAGAGCCGCCCTCTCTATACGTTTGGCGGAGGCGAGTTCTTTATGGTATGCGGGGTGTATGCCCCTGTCGAATGTCTTGAGTCCCATCGTTAATACGCCCGGTCAAGACCGGCCTCTTTTTGGGTGTAATAAGATAACCGCTTTATCGACGTTTAGTCAAGTCAAATCTTCAAGCGGCCTGATACAAAAAAAACCGCCACGGCCAAACGCGCGTCTCGCAAAGAGACGCCAGTTTGCCCAGACGGTCGGCCATGCAGCATATTCCCGTTCCCGCTCCCCGGTGGCAGCCACCTTGATTCCGTCAGTCGCGGAAGGGTTGTTGTCCGTTCACGTTCTATAATAATCTCAACGCCGGTATATTGTCAAGCGGATTGTTGATGAAAAAAATCCCGCAGGGTCGCATATAAGAAGCGCAAAAAACGCGGTGGATGAAGCCCCCCCCCAGAAGCGGGGGGAAGTGGGCTGAAAACAAGACCCCTTACGCAGGCGGCGAGAACGGTTATGCAAGAGAGGCCTTCCGTGCCGTCACTCGCCGCAAACGAAGTCTATGTAGTCGAGCGCGACGTTCAAGGAGGAGTTACCGTAGATTGCATACCCTACAACGACTCCGATTACCCTCCACTGCGTTATGTCGCCGACGGCGATGTCGCCACCGTAATGATGACCCGCGTTCCAGACGGCTACAGACGAACGTAAATCCGCTTCAAGGCCGCTGCTTATATGCATCGGTCCGTCCGCTTCATAGAGAATACCTACATTATAATCGCTGGCTGACGGATTATATGCGTAAAGAACGATCCTATAGTATGGACGGGTATTCCATGGGGCAACGCCGATGATCTCGGCCTGCGGCACGTTCATCTTGAAGACGCATTTGCTTACCGGGATATCAAGCCATGCGATTGTGCCGCCGTTTCCATGCGGACTTGATATATAGCCGGTGTTGTAGCCAATGTACCCATGGGAACTTGCTGATATCGCATTGACGCTGTAGAGGCCGTTATCAACGCTTATCTCCGGCGGGGCATCGTAGTATGTATAGTAGCTGACTCCATACCATGTGCGCTTCTGGGTGGTGATGGTATAACGTCCCCAGCGCCATGCACCCTGGGAACCATTGTCGTTAACCCAGTCTCCCGTCGGCGTATAGGCCGCATCGTCCCAGTCCTCCCACCTGTCGTTCGGCTTGAGGTTCACGAGCGCCCCGGCCACGGCCCCGGACTCCGCCCCGAGCGCGCCGGAGAAGACGAGCATGTACTTGTCCGGCTCGGAGGGCGCGGGCGTCGTGGGCGCGTCGAACGTGAGCGGGTCGCTTGCGGCGCCCGCGCCGATGACCACGTCAGGCCATTCGGTCACGAGATGCCGGTTGCCGTCCGTGTCGTCGTAGTACAGGCCGAACGTCCCGTATAGCGGCTCGCCTGAGTTGTTCATTATAACGTAGCCGCCCGGCGAGTCCTTTGCCTTGTCCATGCCGATCTTTCCACGGAAGAAGTAGTTGAGCAGGTTCGTCGAATACCCCACGGCGCGGGGCAGGAGGAGCGATGCGTAGTCCAGATAGACCTTATCGTCCAGACCCACCGGCAGGTATGCCTTTTCATTCGGAAAGTATCTCAGGCGGTAGAAATAGAGAAAGCTCGACGCGGCAAGGTGCTCTACCGTAAGGCCCGGCCCGGCGTTCATAAGGTAGTTCCTGTTGTTCGACGCATCCGTCCACAGGACGGCGCCGGCCGCGCCGGGGTATTGATAACCGGCGTATATCGTATCCTCGCTGAAAAAGTTCGCGTTCGTGAATTCGGCAAGGCCGACGCCCGTGCTTGTGGTAACGTCAGGGTTTGTGCCGTTGTATTGGCCGGTGTCGAAGAGAGAGGAGATGCCGTTCATGGCGCCTGTATAGTAGTCCGGCTTGCCAAAGATGGCATCCGGGTTCGCTTTGACCCAGTCCTCGTAGTTGTATAGGATGTGCCCGTCGTTCCGCGTATGCGCGGGCACGCTCATGTCAGAGACGAGATGCGTCAGTTGGCCGAGACCACGGAAGGTGTCGGCGAGGTTCGCGTCGCGCTCGCCGCTTGTCGCGCCGGTGAGTCCGAGGTAGTAATAACCCCTCACGTCCGGCCAAGCATATCTCCCACCAAGCGCCGATGCGCCGAACCCCTGAGACTGCGCCCATTGTGATGCCGAGTTGAAAATGCCCATGTACCCGGAGTTGCTGATAGGGTCGAGGTAATGGTTGAAGGAACGGGAGTAGTGCGGCTCGTCCTCGGCGGAGCCGCCTTCTTTAATCCATTGAACAATCAACTTGCCGTCAACATAATCTCTAACGCCGTTAGCGAAGCCGATATTAGCAAGGGCTTGATTTATGGCAGGAGCTACGACCTCATTTATTGCCTCATGGGTCGTTTTTTCAAGCGCAAAACTTGAGGAACATAACATCAGGACTAAAACGACGCAGGATATAAACACTTTTCTCATGATGACCCCCTCATTTTTTCAAGCCCAAGTCTTTGGTCTCGTTATCGACCGTCTCCAAGAATCTCTTTATCTTATAATCCGGCGCCCGTCCCATCGGAAACCCAACCACGGAATCGAGATTCCTTAGCCTCTCCTCCCTTGTCTTCAGCCTCGGCAATTCCACGACCCCGAAGGTAACGTGGTGCGGTTTGCTCGTGGCGTAGTCTATGCCGAGTTCTCCGGTCGTGTCTGTCTCATGGGTGAAGAACTCAGCAAGGTCGGGGTCGGAGATACGAAACTCTGGGCTTGTCCTGTGGCGTGGGAAACTTCCGTATATAGGCTTGAATATGGTGAAGACCGGCCCATCCATATAGCTTATGATGGGGAAGATATTTATGGGAGTGTAGGAAGGTATCTCGAACCGCCCGTCCTTATCGGTCAGTGTCTCCTTTGCCTCGTAAAAGTAGGAGTTGCCGCCCGTTGGCGTTCGCCACACCCGCTCCCACACCGCCAGCACCACCGCGCCCTCGAGCGGCCCTTTCGTGTCGCTGTCAATGACCCTGCCCTTCCACGGCCCGGCGGCAAGGGCCGGGGAGGAGAGGGACAAAAAGAGCGCCGCGAAAAAGATTATGCGATAGCGGATGGACATGTCAGGACTCCTCAGAAGAACCGTATACGCCACACCCCGTCCTTGTCCCTTGCAAACTCGATATGGAAGGAGAGCGTCTTGCCGTCCTGCGTGGCCGTCATCTCGTAGAACGCCGAGTTCTCGGCGGCCTTGACGAAGCTGAGCGGTCCCATGTCCTGAGTGATGAGCGGTAGTTTTGTTGACATGAGGGCGAAGTTATACCGGAACATGGGGCGGGCCTGCTCCGCGATATAACCCACCGCCTTCTCCACCTTCCCGGCCGCGAGGTTCGACCTCATGGCGTCCCATTTGGCGCGGAGGGCCGCGTCGAGCGCGGTCCGGCTCATAACGTTGACGACCTTTACGGCGGATGAGGCGTTGCCCTGAGCGTCGGTCATTGTGACCTTCGGAAAGTACAACCCCGGCGCGCCATAGTCGGCGCTTACGGCAGTAAGCACGAGGCCTTCATGGTCGGCGATGCCGTCTCCGTCAACGTCCCACGAATAGTTTGCCGCCACTTTATTGTTGAGGGCGTTCGCCGTCATGTTTACGCGGAGGGCGCCGGTATCGGGCAGCACCCCGCTCGATGGCGATGCGTCGAGGCTTAGAGGCCACTCGCCCGACGTCCCGGCCAACGTCACCGTATCAGCGGCCTTCTGTCCGCAGTCGTCCGTGGCAATGGCGGTGACGGTGTTCTCGCCCGGCTGGAGGGGCGCAAGACCGGCGAAACGGTCTCCGCTCGTCTCGGCGGGTAGACTCATGCCGTGCAACTCCGCGAAAGATGCGCTGAGGCTCACGCCGGAGCCGCCGTTCGCGCCCGTTATCATGCCTTTGACCATCGTCTCAGGGTTATCGAGCGGGCCGGGAGAAGCAGACTCGGTTATCTTGACGTCCATGCAACCGGACGCGCAAACGACGCTCACCCTTATGAACCCTCCGGGCTTGCCCTCGACCCGCGCAGTCAGTGCGTTCGATGGGCGGATGGTCACTGCTTTTTCGACCCGGCCGATCTTCATGTTGAGGTCTTTCTCTTTAACGACCTCTTTGCCGTTGAGCGTGACCGAGGCCGAACTCAACCTGTTCGCGCCGTTTGCGCCGTTTTCGACGATAAGGACGTAGGAGGCCGGGCCGGAATCGTTATCATCCTTGCCGGTCTTTTTATGGTCTTCTTTTTCGGCTGAGGCGTTGCAGACGGCAAAGGAGTCGGGGTATGCGTCGGGTTTGCCGGTGGTGCGCGGGTATGACTTCGCGCCGAAGACGGGCAACGGCGCGGCGTGAGCGGCGAAGGCGAAGACGAGCAGGAAGACCGGGGCCAGGGTCAGGGAGCGGATGCGCTTGAGCATGATGCCTCCTTTCAATCGGATATGGGGGATAGCGGTTTATAAATACGGTTTTGTAACCTTAGAGCCTCCTTGTTTAACCTGAGAATTGCAGAAACAATCTATGCTGAAATATATTAGCTCTACCCCCCCCATTGTCAAGAGAAAGTTTCGCGGATTATTGACGGAAAAAAAAAGCCCGCAAACGTCTCGTTCGCGGGCTTTTAACACGGCCTATTCCGGGCGGCCTACGCGGAGCCTCTCGGCTTTGCGGGCGCTACGGCCACCTTGCGGCCTGAGATTATGGACTGGTGCATGCACTCGATGACCTTCTCGGCCGAGTCCCTTGGCACCTCGACGAAGGTGAACTTGTCGAATATGGAGACGCCCTTTATGGACTGTCTGGGTAACCCGGCCTTCTTCGAGACCGTATCGACTATCTCGTTCGGCCTTACCCCCTGCTCCCTGCCTATGGTGATGAAAAGACGCGCCATGCCCGGGGCCGCGCCCGTGGCGTCGAGAGAGGGCGCGCCGGCTCCAACCTCCGTGCCGCCCGGTTCGTAGCCCTCGAACTGGAACCTTAAAAGCGCCGCGACCGCCTCTATCGGCTGGATGCCCTCGGAGAGCTTCTCGGCCATGGCGATGAATTTATCGAAGTTCTTATCGTCGATGAACTCCTGCACGCGCTCTCGCAGGTTCTCTATGCGCGAGCCCAGGACCTCTTCCTTGGACGGGAGCTTGCCCCTCTTTAAGTCGGCCTTGGAGACCGACTTTATAAGGCGCAGCTGCTTGTCCTCGCGGGGGGTTACGAAGGTGATGGCCACTCCCTCTCTCCCGGCCCGTCCCGTCCTGCCGATCCTGTGGACGTAGGACTCCGGGTCCTGCGGGATGGAGTAGTTTACGACGTGGGAGATGTGGGAGATGTCGAGGCCGCGCGCGGCCACGTCCGTGGCTACGAGCACGTCTATCTGCGAGTTCTTGAACTTCTTGAGGACGGCCTCCCTTTGCGACTGCGAGTAGTCGCCGTGCATGGCGTCGGCCTGATACCCGCGCAGTTTGAGGTTTCCGGCAACCTCGTCAACCTCTCTTTTGGTATGACAGAAGACGAGGAAGACCCCGGCGTCGTCAGCCGAGTCTATGAGCCTTGAGAGCGCCTCCATCTTCTCGCCCGACCTCACCTCGAAGAATATCTGGTTTATCTTGGGCGCGGTGAGCGTGTCTCCGCTTATGCGGATCTTGAGCGGGTCTTTCATGTACCGCTTGGAAATCTTTACTATCTCCTCCGGCATGGTGGCGGAGAATAGGAGCGTCTGGCGCTCCGCCGGGGTCTTGCTGAGTATCCGCGTTATGTCGTCCACGAAGCCCATGTCGAGCATCTCGTCGGCCTCGTCGAGCACGACGATCTTCACGTAGCGCAGCTGCATGGTCCCGCGTTCGAGGTGGTCGAGCACCCTGCCCGGCGTGCCCACGACGATGTGCGCGCCCTTCCTGAGCGCGTTTATCTGACGGTCTATGGAGGTGCCCCCGTAGACGGGCAGGGCCATGAGCCTCTTGAACTTGGCGAGCTTGTTCATCTCCTCGGCGGCCTGCACCGCGAGCTCGCGCGTCGGCGCGAGGACTATGGCCTGAACGTTCGGCACGGAGCGGTCTACCGCCTCGATTATCGGGATGCCGAAGGCGGCCGTCTTGCCGGTCCCGGTCTGCGCCTGGCCTATTACGTCCTTGCCGGTCAACAACGTCGGAATCGTCTTAGCCTGGATGGGGGTCGGCTCCTCAAAGCCCATTGCCGCTACGGCCTTCAAGACCTCCTGGCTCAGTCCGAAGTCATTGAACGATGTGAATGGTTTTTCCAATTTTGCGTGTGTCTCCTTTTTGATTTTTTATGCTCTATATTTATAGCACAAAAAAACGCAAAGGGGGGAAAAATTGAAGTTTGCGGACGCCTCCGCGCAATCTCGTGATTGCGCGGAGGGCTTAACGGGGCAAGATACTGTCCGCCTGCCCCCCTTCTGGCTGGGGCATGGGGTTATCGGTTATCAGTTGCCGGTTATCGGTGAATGTATAAGAAGGATTATCTTTATACTGATAACCGATAACCGTCCACCGGCTTACAAAGCAGCCCTATTAACCGTTTCGAGGGCGGACGTTTATGCGGAGCGGGAGATGACGAGCGTTATGCCGGCAAAGACAATAACGGCCAGGAATATCCCGGCAACGCCTGCCCCGGCAAGGACAGGCAGCACTTCATCGGCCACTGACGTTATCTTCATGAACTGCCTCCTTTTTTGCGCGTTAAGCATGAAAGACTCCGAGGACTGCGCCGGCCAGAATCATTATGGATGCAACAAACAGATTGGCTGCTGTCTCGTATACCGCGTTTACCCCGGCCATCATCTTCATGCCGCGCCTCCTGCTTTCTTTGCCGATTCCGGCGGTTAGAAAAACTACAACCTTATGAGTCCATTATATCTGACGGGTAATTAAGAGAAGATTAGGCCGAGCTGCACCCCCCCCTCTCGCCGAGAGGGGGGATGCCGCACAGCCTGAGACTATATAAAAAGGCGGGCCGGCCTGCGTTACCCCGCCTTTGCGAAGACCATCTCCTTGTCTTCCGTGGATTGCACGCGCTGATACTCGCTCATCACCATGTCTTCAAGCATCTGGCGCGTAGACTTGTCGAGCGGGTGCACGAGGTCGCGGTATGTCCCGTCCTTCATCTTCTTGGCGGGCATCGCGATAAAATAACCGCTCGTGCCCTTGATGACCTTCATGTCCCTTATGACAAAACAGTCATCGAGCTTGACCGTCACGTACGCCTTGAGTTTTTCATCGCCATCCACGGGCAAGACCTTCACCTCTGTGATTCTCATCGTCTACCTCCTGTTTGCGTGTTAGAATGCGAGCGGCTATGAACGTGAATGACGTTATCTTTTGCAAGGCTCGTGCCAGATATAATATTTTAGAAATAACGCAATAAAAACATTCTATTGCGTTATGCCTCCGTTTGCCATCAAGGATTTTACGAGCAACCTTGCACATGTTTCTATGCATATACGCACAAATATTTGTATACAATTGACAAAAATCGCGTTCTGGCGCCAGTAGTGTCCGGTAAAAACTGAAAATTCTTTAAAGATTTATGTCTTATTTGCGCCCATCTTTTTAACCGGACAGCCTGCAATAGGCCTCAAAATGGCTATAATAGCATATTTGCACATGGAAAATGGGAGCTCTTACAA
>JACRCM010000025.1 GCA_016219025.1 Deltaproteobacteria bacterium
TTGTAAGAGCTCCCATTTTCCATGTGCAAATATGCTATTATAGCCATTTTGAGGCCTATTGCAGGCTGTCCGGTTAAAAAGATGGGCGCAAATAAGACATAAATCTTTAAAGAATTTTCAGTTTTTACCGGACACTACTGGAATCAAATAGAAAAGAGCAACGGGACCCTCGGCAAAAAATGTGAAATCGCCTGTGCCGACGCGGGTTACGCCAATACCGGCGAACTTAAGAAGATAGACGATCAAGGCATCGCGGTAATCGTCCCCACGAAACAACAGGCCCATAACCGCGAGCCAAAGCCGTTTAGCAAGGAACGTTTCAGTTACTCCGCTGAGTTCGATTGTTACGTCTGTGCCGAAGGACAGACGTTGACGTATTACACTTATTGCCACACGAAACGGCATCGCATCTATCAGATCAAAGACCGTTCGCTGTGTCTTGCGTGTGTCCGCTTCGGCCTGTGCACACGCTCACGGTCTGGCAGACGCATCCGGCGTCTTGAAAATGAGGCGGCGGCGGAAAAAATATCGCGACAATACGAACTACCTGAATCCCAACGGATCTACGCGCTCCGCAAGCAGAAGGTCGAATTGCCGTTCGGACACATAAAACGTAACCTCGGCGCCGGTTCGTTCTTGTTGCGAGGCATCGAAGGCGCGAGGGCTGAGATGGCGTTGCTGTCAAGTTGTTTCCATATCAAGGATGATAACAATCGTAGGCGTTGCCGCGCCTCTTACGAAACTGACGGGTTGAAAGCCGCGCCCCAAGGCGCAAAACGCGCACATAATCAACACATATACATGTCCGGCATCGAATAATACTCCCATGTCTAAGTCAACATACTGCTGTTTTTTTTGATAAACCCGATCATATCGGCCATTGTATGATGATTGCGACACAGCCTCCGGAGCGTGGGAACGAGCGGTAAATAGCTCTGTCTGTCTTGCGCTCACCACCCTAAGCCATTGCAGGGTAGTTGCCCATTCGTGGGCGTCTGCGGGCATCTCTAAGAACGCCGATGAATCGGCAACTACAACGCCTATCCTGTTATCTAAACCTGAAAACAGGGCTTTGGGACGAGCGTTATTACGTGGCTGCCAATATCACCAAAGACGCTGGATGTGTCCCCGAATGCCTCTGTCGGGGATGGAGCGATTTACAAAGCAGGTATATTTTGGACATGACTGCAAGGCACGCTATTCCCGCGAGTCGTCCTCGGTCCTTCTGCCGCCCGTCTCCCTGCGGTCTTCGCCGCGCCTGTCGCTGGAACCGTTCCTGTCGGCGTCATTCCTTCGCTCAGTGCCGGTGCGCCTTTCGCCGGTGCCCCTTTCGCCGGTGCCCCTCCGATCCGGATTCTTTCTCTTTTCCTTCATCTCCATGACCTCCCGCAGTGTATTGTGGAGCGCTCATGCGAGCGCGGGCACTCCGTCCGGCAAGACCTCGACGCCGACCGTCCCGGCGGCCGCGTCAACCTTGAATAGGCCCCCCCCCTTCCACAAGAGGGTTATCGGCACCTTCACCTTCTCGTCGATGTGGCGCTTCAAGAACCTTGCCCCGTATTTTTCATTATACCCGGCCTCGACCAGGGAATCCATCGCCGCGTCGGTTATGATGATCTGTTTACCGTATTCCTCAAGATGCGCCTTGATCTTCTCAAGGTACATGTTCGCAAGCTCCCTGACCTCCTGCCTTGTGAGCGGGGAAAATACGATGACGTCGTCGATGCGGTTGATGAACTCAGGGGAGAAGGTGTTCTCGACGTCTTTTATTATGCCGCGTTTGAGCGATTCGGTCTTCTGGCCCTCCGGCAGAAAGCCCATCGGTTTTACGTATTTTTTGAATACGTCCGAGCCGAGGTTAGAGGTCATTATGATGACCGTGTCGCTGAAGTAGACCCTCTTGCCCCTGCCGTCCGTGAGCCAGCCCTCGTCGAAGACCTGGAGGAAGAGGTTCAAGACGAACGGGTGCGCCTTTTCGACCTCGTCGAGGAGGACGACGGAGTAGGGGTTCTCCCGCACCGGGTTGGTGAGGAGTCCGCCGCGCTCGCTCCCGACTATGCCGCGCGGCATCCCTATGAGCTTGTCCACGGCGATGGCCGAGTCCTTGTACTCGCTCATGTCGACGCGGATCATCTTTTTTTCGTCGCCGAAGAGGAATTCGGCCAGCGCCTTGGCGAGTTCGGTCTTGCCGACCCCGGTGGGGCCGAGGAAGAGGAGCACGCCGTCGGGCCGCGAGTAGTTCTCCTTCAACGGGCCTTTATTGAGCCTGAGCCTCTTGGAGAGGGCGGCTATGGCCTCCTGCTGGCCGACCACGCGCCTTGCGAGGCTCTCCTCCATGTCTTTAAACCGCGCGTTCGTGTCCCGGAAGATCATGTCGCGGGGTATCTTGGTCTCCTGAGATATGACCTCTATCACGTCGTGGGTGCCCACCGGCTCGCCCGGCCTGTGTATCTCGACCTTGACGCACGAGGTGTCGAGCCAGCCGATGACCTTATCCGGCATCTTGAGGCTCCGCATGTAGCGGGTGGACATCTCAAGCGCGGTCTCCACGGCCTCGTCCGTTATCCTGACCGAGTAGTTCTTCTCAAGCCTGGAGCGGATGCCGTAGAGTATCTTGCGCGTCTCGCCGACGGTAGGCTCCTGGATGTTGACGAGCCGGAAGCGTCTGGCAAGGGCTTCGTCCTCGGCTATGAACTCCTTGTACTCGGAGAGGGTGGTGGCGCCGATTATCTGCACCTCCCCGCGCGAGAGCGTGGACTTGAATATGTTGGCCGCGTCCGATGGCACGCCCATGGCGCTGCCCGCGCCGATGAGGGTGTGCGCCTCGTCTATGAAAAAGATGATGTTCTTCTTCTCCTTTATCTCCTTTATTATCTTCTCTATCCTGTCCTCGAACATCCCGCGGAAGATAGTCCCGGCCACTATGGAGTTCATCTGGAGGTTGACTATCTGCTTGTCGCGGAGCCTCTTGGGCACGCGCTTGGGTTCGAGTTATATTATCCGCGCAAGCCCCTCGACAACGGCGGTCTTGCCCACGCCCGGCTCCCCGACTATCATCACCGAGTTCGAGCGGTCTACGTGGCAGAGTATCTCCATGACCTGCTCTATCTCCGCGTCCCTGCCGATGATGGTAGGCAGCTTGTCGAAGCGCGCGAGCTTATTGAGGTTGACGGCGAAGTGCTTGAGGTTCGCCGGGAGCTCGTACTTCTTCTTCAACTCCTCGTCCATCTCCTCCTTGCTCCTGACCTTCACGGTGATGCGGCGCATCACGTAGTCCGGGTCGAGGCCGAACGAGCGGAATATCTTGGCGGGCAGGCTGTGGTTCTCCTGGAATATGGCGATGAAGAGGTCGGTCGAGTCTATCTCCTCCCGGCCCCACCTCTGCGCCTCGTCGCGGGCGAGCCTGATGACGTTTCGCGTGGCCGGGGGGACCTTCATCCCGACGCCGATGTACTGGCGGGAGATGCTGAGGTGTTCGTTCAGGAAGTTTATGACGTGGTAGACGTCGAGGTTCAGGTCTTCGAGTATCCCCCTGAAGAACCCTTCCTCGAGTTTGGCGAAGGCAAGGAATATGTGCTCCACGCCGAGGTAGTAATGCTGGCGGGTCTTGCTCTCCTCGAGCGCGGCGTCGATGATCTTGCGGGCGGACGGCGTGAACTTCTCTTTTATTTCGTCTATTTCAGCCATGAGTTGCCTCGCATGACCGGAAAAAACTAAAAGGCCGTGGTTTCCGCGCCGTGTAGCCCATGCCTCAGCGCGGCACATAGTGCTATTCTACCACAAACGCTTACCGGCTTCACTCCTTATTTTTCCGGGACGCGCGTCTCGCTACCAGAGGCCCTTCCTCGGATCATAAGGGTTGAGCCTCGCAAACTCCTCAAGCAGTTCCCTCGAGCGCTGGTCGATTTTCTTCGGCACCGCCACGTTTATGACCACATACTGGTCGCCTCTGGCGTGCTCGTGGAGTCCATACGCGCCTTTGCCTTTGATGCGCAGCCGCGCCCCGCCCTGGATGCCCGGCGGAATCTTGATGGTCGCCCCGCCGTCTATGGTGGGCACGGAGACCTCCGCGCCGAGCGCCGCCTCCTTTACGGTCACGGGCACGTCAAGATATATGTCGCTGCCCTCCCGCCTGAAGTAGGCGTGGGGCCGGATGTTTTTTACTATGAGATAGAGGTCTCCGTTCGGCCCTCCCTCCCAGCCGGCGTCGCCCTTGCCCGCCGCCCTGACCCTCGACCCGGCGTTGACCCCGGGGGGTATCTTGACGGTAAGGCGCTCGGAGCCGTCGCGCCTCTCGACGGTGAGCCTGACCTCGGTGCCTTTGACCGCCTGCATGAAATCCAGTTCGATGGTGTAGTCGAGGTCTTCGCCCCTCTGGATGCCGCGCCTTCTGCCCCGCGCCCCGAATATCTCGCCGAAGATGTCTTCAAAGCCGCCGAAACCGCCTTCAAAGTCCGGGCGTCCGCCGGCGCCGGGCGGCCAACTGCCGCCCATGCCCGGCTCGAACGGGACGCTGCCGGTAAGGTCGTAGTCCGAGCGCTTCTTCTGGTCGGATAGGACCGCGTATGCCTCGTTTATCTCTTTGAACCGCGCCTCCATCGCCTTGTTGCCGGGATGGAGGTCAGGGTGATATTTCTTGGCGAGACCGCGATACGCCCGCTTTATCTCGTCGTCAGAGGCGCCCCGTTGGACGCCGAGTATATCGTAGTAGTCTTTTGGCGGCATAGTCATGGCCGTTGGAACGGCACCCTCAATTATCCTTCTTTTTCAAAGGCCGCGCAAGGACGGATGAGATGCCCATGCACATGGCCTATCAGCCTATTATCCCCATTATCTTCCCCATGTCCAGACTCTCCCCCACCTGCCTTGCGAACGCGGCAATCGACGCCTCTCTTGCCTCGGCGAACGGACGGCCCGCGAGCGCCGGGGCAAGCCCCTTTTTCTCCCTTAGACCGTCGAGAAAGGCCGTCCTGAATCCGTCGGCGTCGAATACGCCGTGGATGTAGGTGCCCCAGACCGCCTTGTCGTCCGATATCGCCCCTTCGGGCACGTCTGCCGATGCGCCGCCCTTGCGCGTTATCATGGAAAAATGCGCCTCGCTGCCATTGGTCTCGCCCATGTGTATCTCGTAACCGGCAACCGCATGGCTATTGCCGTAGAGGCAGGCCAGGCCCTCGACCTGATGGGTCTTTTTTCCCTTTGTGAGCGTCGTCTCGACGTTCAGGAGTCCGAGTCCATTCGCGTTGCCAAGGCCGGATTCGACGCCGTGCGGGTCTTTGACGGCCTTGCCAAGCATCTGGAAGCCGCCGCATAAGCCGATAATCATTACGCCGCGGTTTCGGAGTTGCTTGAGCCTCCGGTCAAATCCCTTGTCCTTGAGCCAGCAGAGGTCTTCTATCGTATTTTTACTGCCGGGTATGATAACGCAATCAGCCTTGTCGAGCTGCGCCGCCTCATCCACGAAGACGAGCTCAACGTCCGGCTCCAGCTTGAACGGGTCGAAGTCCGTGAAATTCGATATGCGCGGGAGTCTTATGACCGCGATACGCACTACGCCGGAGCGGGCCTTGATGAGGGCCGATGAATCGAGGCTGACCCCGTCTTCGTCGGGCAGGCAAAGGTCTCTCATGTATGGCACCACGCCGAGCACGGGAACCCCGGTGCGGTTCGTGAGGAAATCGAGCCCGGGCTTCAGGAGCGCGATATCCCCGCGGAATTTGTTTATTATAAACCCCTTCACGCGCTCGCGCTCCGATGCGCTAAGAAGCTCCATCGTCCCGGCGAGCGCGGCGAATACGCCGCCCCGGTCTATGTCTCCGGTGAGCACGACCGGGCTTCCGGTCATCTCGGCCACGCCCATGTTCGCAAGGTCGTTCTCCCGCAGGTTTATCTCCGCCGGACTCCCGGCGCCTTCGATGACTATAATATCATAGCCGGAGGCGAGCCGGTTGTAGCTCTCGAGGACGAACCGGGCCGCCTCCTTCTTGAAGGCGTGATACTCGGCTGCCGACATGACGGCGTGAACCCTGCCGTGTATGATGACCTGCGCGGCGCGGTCTCCAGTGGGCTTGAGGAGTATGGGGTTCATGTCGGTGGTGGGGGCCACGCCCGCGGCCTCGGCCTGATGCGCCTGCGCCCGGCCGATCTCGCCGCCCTCCGGCGTGACCGCCGAATTGAGGGCCATGTTCTGCGCCTTGAACGGTGCCACGCGAAGCCCCATGTCCCGCAGGAGCCTGCACAACGCCGCGCAAAGGACGCTCTTACCCACGTGAGAGCCGGTGCCCTGAACCATTATCGGTCTGGCCGTTATTTTTCTTATTGATTTCAATATGTTAAAGATGATAAAATCTCAATAGCATGTATGGAGCCCGGCCCCGTCCAAAGACGAATCTCATGAAAATTACCATAGGATGCCTCATAGCGGCAATGGCGTTAAGCGCCGCCGTCCATATCGCGCCCGCAACCGCGGTGGATGCCGCGTCGGCAAGGGTCGAGCGGATAGCCTCCGTCCTTGAGCTTGCGACCGGCATAAAGGCGCGGGTACTGGTCGTGCCGGACGCGGCCAGAGATGCCTGCGTGATGCCGGACGGGACCATCGTCATCACTAACGGGCTTGTCGCGGCGTGCGCCACGGACGACGAGGCCGCCTTTGTCATCGCCCATGAGCTTGCCCACGTGGCGGCGCTCGACCATCGCGGGGCGTCTTCCGCCCCTGCGCTCTATACCGGCGCGGACAGGCCGGAGTATCAGTTCCGCGAGATAAACGCGGACATCAACGCCGTTTACTACACGGGCAAGGCCGGTTATGACCGGGCCGCTGGCGAGTCTATCCTCAAGAGGCTCGCCCCGGATCCCAACCCCACGTTCGACAACCGGCTAAGGACGCTCTCCACCTATCTCAGCACCCTTGGGCCGGTCAATCGCTGAGCATCCCGCAATACAAGAGTATAATAAATCCAATAAGCTGGCAAGACGCATCTTTGCCGGCGGCGCCAGGTCCGTGCATCCCATAGGGCTTATAAAAATCAACAGACCCCTGGCCACGGGGGATGCGTGCATCCTGCAAGGGGATGCGCTCGGCGCGCTCCTGTGCTGGAGGCCGCGCATCGGCGAGGCGTTTACCGTTGCCGGCCCAGCCAACGTCCTCTGGCGCGCCCGTCTAACCTCGCTTGAGCCGAACTCGGCAAGCCTCCTCGTCTTTGAGGAGATCGGAGCGAAGAGCGAAGGCCCGGAGATCATCCTGCTTCAGGCCCTCCCGGAAAAGGAACGGATGGAGCTTATCATCCAGAAGACCACGGAGCTCGGCGTTGACGCTATCTGCCCGTTCAAATCAAGGCGCTCGATCAGTCTTGCCGAACGCGACTCGGTCCAGAGAAAATCCCACAGGTGGCAGGAGGCGGCGCGGAAGGCCGCAAGGCAGTGCAGGCGCGAGTCGATACCCGTAGTGCATCCTTGCGCGGCATTCGGGGCCGCGCTCGAACTTGCCTCCGGTGCCGCGCTCAAGCTCATCCTCTATGAGGACAGGTCTGCAAGGCCGCTCAAGGCGGCGCTGCGCCCCGCCGCCGGCCTGTCCTCCATAGCCGTCATGTCCGGGCCTGAAGGCGGGTTCGAGGCTGGAGAGATCGCTCAGGCAGAGGCCGCGGGCTTTGTCGCCGTAAGCCTCGGCACAAGGATCCTGCGGGCCGAGACCGCGGCGATAATCGCCGTGGGGATAGCGGGGTATGAGGCGGGGTGAGACGGGAGGAGGACGTGGTAAAGCCATTACCTCAGATTATCGGTTCCTTGGCGGGAGCAGTTGTAGGTTGTGTCGAGTGGAGCGGACACGGCAGGATTTACAACACAGATAGATTTACAAAGCAGCTCTGTGGGTGCGCTTCACACATCCGGCATTTTTTTAGGGGGAGGAGGTCGCGGCGTCAGGAGGAAACTCCCGATGCCCCCCTCACTTCGTAATCTTTATCGCGCAGAGGCTGCCGCACATGGTGCACACGGACGAGTCTTCGGGCGGGCTAGTCTCGCGCACCGCCCTTGCCCTCATCGGGTCTATCGAGAGCCTTATCTGCTCGTCCCAGTCCAGGGCGCGTCTCGCCTTTGCGAGCCTTATATCCGCCTCCATCGCGCCCCTCGTCTTTTTCGCAACGTCTCCGGCGTGGGCCGCTATGCGGCAGGCTATGACGCCATCGCGCACGTCCTCGACCGTGGGGAGCCGCAGATGCTCGCTCGGCGTGACGTAGCATAAAAAGTCCGCGCCCGCGCCCGCGGCTATGGCCCCGCCTATGGCCGAGGTTATGTGGTCGTATCCCGGGGCGATGTCGGTCACGAGCGGGCCTAATACGTAGAACGGCGCGCCGTGGCAGAGCCTCTTCTGCAAAAGTATATTGGCCTCTATCTGGTCGAGGGGCACGTGTCCCGGGCCTTCTATCATCACCTGCACGCCCTCGTCAAAGGCCGTCTTCGCAAGCTCTCCGAGGGTGACAAGCTCGTGTATCTGGCCCCTGTCCGTCGCGTCGGCAAGACAGCCCGGACGGAGTCCGTCTCCGAGGCTCAGGACCATGTCGTATTTCTTCGCAATCTTGAGGAGGCGCGGGTATTCATCGAAGAGGGGGTTCTCCTTTTTATTGAACTTCATCCACTCGGCGGTAAGCGCGCCGCCCCTGCTGACTATCCCCATGATGCGGCCTTCCCTGTATACGCGGGCCACCGACTCGCGCGTCACGCCTGAGTGCACGGTGATGAAGTCCACGCCCTCCTCGGCCTGTTGCTCGATGGCGTCGAAGAGTTCGTCGGCGCAAAGCTCGACGAACGACTTCTTCTTCCGTTTCGCGTTCAACGCGGCCTGATAGATCGGCACCGTGCCGATGGGCACGGTCGACTCCATCATTATGACCCGGCGTATCTCGTCGACGTCGCCGCCGGTCGATAAGTCCATCACCGCGTCGGCCCCGGCGTCGATGGCGGCCTTGAGCTTTAATAGCTCCTCGCTCGCGTCGGCGTGGTCCTGGGACGAGCCGATGTTCGCGTTGACCTTCGTGCGAAGCCCCTTGCCCACGGCAAGCCCGGCAATCGAGGCGTGCCTCTTGTTGCGGGTTATTACGGCCGTGCCTTCTTCGATGGAGCGGCGTATCTCTCCCGCGTCCACGGCCTCGGCCTGCGCCGCCGCCCGCATCTCTTCGGTTATGATGCCCTTGCGGGCCGCCTCAAGCTGGGTCATGGTAGCTCCTTCTCCCTTTATATGCCTTTAACTGGCGCATGAATTCCGCCGCGCTTCCCCTTGCGTCATCGCTTGCGATTATGGCGGATATGACCGCCACGCCCGCTGCTCCCGCCTCCATCATCCGCCCCACGTGAATGTCCTTTATCCCGCCTATCGCGTAGACCGGGATGTCCACCGACGCGCAGACCGTGTGCAGTTTGGCCGGCCCGACCGGCTCTGCGTAACCGGCCTTCGCGGGCGTGTGGAAGACAGGGCCGAGGGTTATAAAATCCGCGCCGTCCTCCCGCGCAAGGAGCGCCTCTTTAAGGCCGTGCGCCGATACGCCGATGAGCAACCCTTCTCCTGCCGCGCCCCTCGCGTCCCGTGCCGGCATGGATTTTTGTCCGAGGTGTACTCCGTCGGCGCCGACGGACATCGCAACGTCCACGCGGTCGTTTATGAAGAGCCGTGCCCCGTAATCAGCGGACAGCGAGCGCATATCGCGGGCAAGCGTGACAAGAGAGCGCCCGTCAAGGTCCTTCTCGCGCAACTGCACTGCGCGGACGCCGGACTTTAGCGCCTCCTCCACGGGCCTGAGCAGGCCGGCCCCGGGCGCGAGCCTCCTGTCGGTCACGAGGTAGACCCCGAGGTTGCGGGCTATCTCGGCCCTGAGGTCCTTGTATCGTCCGGGGCTTCCCATAGTCTCTTGTATATTATCGTCGCTATGGCGGCCCCGCTTATGAGGAGGCTCACCACCTGAGCGGCCTTGAGCGGCCCGAGCATGAGGCTGTCGGCCCTGAACTGCTCCACGATGAATCTGCCGCCGGAGTAGAAGGCGATATACGCGGCGAATATATAGCCGTCCCTGTGCTCTTTTTTGCGGAGCACGAACCATAAAAAGGCGAAGATGGAGAGGTTTATCGCCATCTCGTAGAGCATCGCCGGATGGAGCGGAATGCCCGGAAAGTCCCTTCCCGCTATGCTCGCCGGCGGAAATACCACGCCCCAGGGCATGGAGGTCGGCATCCCGTGAGCGTCTCCGTTCATGAAGTTGCCGAACCTGCCGAACGCCTGTCCGAGTATGAGCGTTGGAGCGACCGCGTCGGCCATGCGCCAGAACTTGACCGAGCGCCTCCTGAGATAGAGCCACGCGGCGGTTATGCCGCCGATGAGTCCGCCGTGTATCGCAAGCCCGCCGTGCCAGATGGCCGGTATCTCCTTGGGATACGCGAGATAATATCCGGGGTTGAAGATTACATAGTAGAGCCTCGCGCCCAGGATCCCGCCTATGACCGTCCAGACGATGAGGTTCGTCACGTCGTCGTCGGACATGGGGATGCCTTTTCTCCGCGCCTCGCGCCTTATTATCCACGAGGCGGTGAGGATGGCTATCACGTACATCAGGCCGTAGAAGCGAATCTCTATGGGGCCGTATTTGAATAGGATTGGGTGCATGGGGCCTCCGTCTATTCTATCATCCCGCTTGTTGGGCTCGACGCCGCCGCGTAGAGTTTTTTGGGTATCCTGCCCGCGAGATAGGCAAGGCGTCCGGCTGTCACCGCGTGGTTCATGGCCAGCGCCATGGAGACCGGGTCTTTGGCCCCTGCGATGCCCGTGTTCATAAGGATGCCGTGGCACCCGAGCTCCATTGCGACCGCCGCGTCTGATGCCGTGCCCACGCCAGCGTCGACTATAATCGGCACTGAGACGGTCTCAAGTATGATGCGTATGTTGTGCGGGTTCCTTATCCCAAGTCCGGAGCCTATGGGCGCGGCGAGCGGCATGACCGCGGCGCATCCCGCGTCAGCGAGTTTTCTGGCCATTATCGGGTCGTCGTTCGTGTATGGAAGGACCGTAAAGCCCTCCTTTACGAGAACCCGCGCGGCCTCGAGGAGCGCCTCGTTGTCCGGGAAGAGCGTCTTTTCGTCGCCGATGACCTCGAGCTTTACAAAGTCCGTCTCAAGCGCCTCCCTTGCGAGCCGGGCCGTGCGGACCGCGTCTTCGGCCGTATAGCAACCGGCGGTATTCGGCAGGAGCGCGTATCTCTTGCGGTCGATATGGTCAAGAAACGACCCGCCATCCTTCGCAAGGTTCACGCGCCGCACCGCGACCGTTACCACGTCCGCGCCGGAGGCGGCCAGGGCCTCTGTCATCACCCCGTTGGACGGATACTTGCCGGTTCCCACCATGAGGCGGGAGTTGAATTCATACCTGCCAATCTTCAAGGTGTCGGCCATGCGTCATCCCCCTTTTTCCCGGCTCGATTAACCTCCGCCGGTCATCCTGACTATCTCTATCCTGTCGCCTTCGCGCAGCATTGTCGTCCCGTGGAGACGCCTTGGGACTATCTCCCGGTTTATCTCGACGGCGCTGCCCTGAGTGCCTATGTTCAGCATCGCAAGAAGGCGCTCAAGCGTCGCGCCCTCGTTAATCTCCGTATCCGCGCCGTTCACCCGCACATTCATGGTTAGAAGTAGAGGTCCCGCTCGCCCTTCTCGATGGATTGGAGCTTTTCCATGACCGCCTTTTTCATCGCGGGGTCGTCTATCTCCTCGATGGACGAGGCGAGGATGCCGCGCACGGCCTCGTCTGCCCCGTTCGCCCCGTAGTCCTCGAGGTATTCCTTGAGCGTCAGGATGGCGTTGGCCTGACAGAACCTCGACATCCCGCCCGCTATCGTCTTCTCCGTGAACTCATGGCCCACCCTGCCCACGCGGTAGCACGTGGTGCAAAGCGACGGCAGGAGTCCTTCGCCGGCCACCGACCGTATGACCTCGGCGAGCGGCCTCCTGTCATTGGTCAAAAATTGTTCGAGCGTCGCTTCGTTGGTATATCCGCCGGGGTTGGTGCGCGAGGCGGCGGAGAGCTGGGTCGCGCCGCCATGTATCAGCGCGGAGCGGAGCGCCGCCGCCTCCCGCGTTGAGACCACGACGCCCGCCGAGGGCACGGCGAGACGGAATACCGCGACGGCCTTGCGAAGCTCCTCGTCGCTTACCGGATGAGGGATTGTCTCCATTGCCGTCCCTTCGGCCGGACGGAGCCTTGGCACGGATATGGTATGCGCGGCAGCGCCAAAGCCATCCAACAGGCGCCGCGAATGCGCTATGGTCGCAAGGCACTCGAACCTGTAGTCGTATAGCCCGAGGAGCGGCCCTATGCCCACGTCCTCGAAGCCCGCCTCCATCGCCCTGTCCATTACAGAGAGCCTGTAGTCATAGTCGCGCTTCCTGCCTGCCGGATGGACCTTGGCGTAGGTCGGGCAATGGTATGTCTCCTGAAATGATTGGTAGACGCCGACCCCGGCCTTTTTAAGTTCGCGGAAAGCGTCCACGTCCATGGGAGGCGCGTTCACGTGGATGATCCTCATGCCGGTCTCCGCGTATATCGCCCTTACCACGGCAAGGAGATAATCGAGCCCGCGCTCCGGGTCTTCGCCGGTTACGAGGAGGACGCGCTTGAACCCCATCGCCTCGAGGGAGCGCGTCTCTGCCACGGCCTCGGCCACGGTAAGCGCCCGCCTGGGCAGCCCCTTGTTGGCGGCCCTGAAGCCGCAGTAGACGCAGGCGTTCGTGCAGTAGTTCGAGAGGTAGAGCGGGGCGAAGAGGACGACCCTCTTGCCGAAGAGACGGTCTTTTATCTCCGCCGCGGCCTCGCGGATGAGCGCAAGGAGCGCCTGGTCGTCAGCGCAGAGCAGGATGGCCGCCTCTTCAGGAGAAAGCCCCCGCCCCACGCGCGCCTTTTCGATGACGAAGCGGACGTCTTCGCGGCTGGGGTTTTGCGAGGCCGCAAGATGCGCCTCTATCATATTGGTGTCGATGATCATGGGATAAAGGCCGCGATGCGTTATGCGTGAGAGGTTTTTTTCGTTTCCGCGCCGTGGCGCAAGCGCGGCCTCCCAGACAAAAAAAGCCGCCCAGAAGGGCGGCTTTACTCAACCGGCGGGAATAGGGCCGGGGTTATTCGTCAAGACCTTGAGTATTTTGCCGCTTTCCTACGCCGGTATTATCCGGTTCAGGTCGAAAGGGGTCTTCTCTTTAATGAGAACTCTCAGCCCGCGCGGAGCTCCCCCAGCGTTCTGTTAAAAAGATATCAACATTCGCCTGACAAGTCAAGGATTGCCTAACAGGCTGCTGAAAAACCCTTTTTTTGTCATTAAGGAGTAAGACGGTATCGGTGAAGGATAAAGACGTGTTTTTTTACCATCCACTGATAACCGATAACCGGCAACCTGTTCACAATGACGGACTTTTAAATTTTTCAGCAAACCGTTAGCGCTCGCAACTGCCGCAGCCGGGGACGTTTCCGCAGGAAGGGTCGCCGAGGAAGAGGCCGCAGTCCGGGCATTCCGGGTTTGCCGGGTTTAGCGCCGCGCCGCAGGCCGGGCAGAGTCCGGCGTTCATGCGCTCCTGCGCGGCCTTCATCTCAGGGTGGAGGCCGTGCCAGAATTCCTCCATCTTGCCGACGGCGGCAGCGGCCTGATTCTTTGCCACGAAGACGCCGAAGCCGCTATCCGGGGAGCATCCCCCGGCCCCGGCTATCTTCAACGCCTCCGTCTCAAAACCGGACTTTTTAAGGCGGCCCGACAACTCCGTCACCTTGTCGAGCGGGCCTTCCATTACGCAGACAAGCTCGCCTTCGGCCTCAGGGAGCGCCTCCCGCGCCGCCGCCTCATGCGGGGCCACGAGAGGCACGCCGCAACTCGCGCATTCCGAGACGTGCGCGTAATACTCGGCCTCGCACCGCGGGCATACCTTTACGTCGTCCATGCTAACCCCTCCGTTGTCAACGGCGGCCCGGCATTATTGACTTCTGTATAAGTAATGCAAGTCCATCAAACCGTCATTCCCGCGTGCTTTTGTCCCCGACTAAAACATTCGGGGAGGAATCCAGTGTCTTTATCTTATCGCCCGCGCTAAGGACGCTAGATGCCCGGCAGAAA